>JBIIYJ010000260.1:0-7716 GCA_044346855.1 Kiritimatiellia bacterium | reverse complement strand
GACGTCGCAAAACACGGTCACTCGGTCGAAGGCGCCGCTGATCCAGGCGTCCCCGTCCACCAGTTCAAAGCGCATTTCCCGCCACAGGCGGACTTGCCCGGCGGGGCGGGCCAGGGCGGCCCGCACCTCGGGAGAGGCCAGCAGCCGCCGGAACTGGACTTCCGCATCGGCGCGGACCGTCTCATCCGCGGCGACCTCCGCCGCGCCAGCCTTCAGGATGGACTCCGCCTCGGCGTCCTCGATCCACTCCACCCGCGCCAGGAACGCGTGGATCAGGGTTCCGAAATCGAGCACGCCCCGCGACTCCGGCTTGAACAGCCAGTCGGCCTGGCGGGCTTCCTCGCCGCCGCGCGACGGCTCGAGCCGCTTGAGGCGGGGCAGGAGACCGGGACGGGACGGGAAGACCGGAAGCAGCGCGGGAGCGTCGCTCCGCGAGACGGCCGGCGACACGGTGGCCGCCCAGTTCCAGTCGCCTTCCTCAACCAGTACGCGAAGCGACACGCCGCCCGCGAGGCGCCGGGTTCCTTCAATCCCTTCCGGCTTGTCCGTTTCAAGCAGCCGCCTGGACAGGAATATGCCGCCGGAAAGACTCCGGCCGGCCGGCCGCTTCTTGCGGCCATACCCGGTGATGGCGTACAGTCCCTGCTTGGCCCGCGTCATGGCCACGTACAGCACGCACAGGTTGGCAAAGGTGCTTTCCGAGGCGGCCTGATCGAGCCGCTTGCGCAGCACGGGATCGGCCTTGGCGATGATCTGGCGCGGCATTTTCAGGATCCAGCGCTCGTCGCCGGTCAGGCCCGATACCAGGTCGAGCTGGCCCACGCCCCGCAGATCCTTGTCCTGGAGCAGGGGGACCAGGACCGCATCAAAGCCCAAGCCCTTCGACTGGTGGATGGTCATGATCCGAACGGCGCCGCCGGCGGTCTGCTCGCGCAGTTCGTCGGTGTCGATCTGCGCGATCAGTTCGTCGGGATCGCGGATCCCATCCGCATCGGCGGACGCGGCCAGGCTCAGCAGGTCGCCCAGCCGCTTGGCGCCGAAGGAATCCAGGGCGCCGGCGGCCGCTTCCAGCCGCGCCGCCCAGGCGCGGATCAGCGCTGCAAAGCCCTCGTTCTGGATCTGCTCCAGGAGGAGCAGGGGAAGGCGCTCGCCCGCCTCGTCAACCGCCGGCCGCAGGGGGCTCATGCGCAAGTGAAGGAACGCCAGGGTATCCCCCGGGTGGGCGGCCGTTTTCAGCAGCGACCGCATGAGCGCGACCACCGGGTTGTCAGCTAAGCCGGCGGCGCCTTCGTTCACCACCGGAATGTGATCGCCCGCCAGCGCGTGGCGCAGCGCGTCCGCCGCCTTCGTGCATTCGGCATTGGTGGGGAGCAGCACGGCGGTCGTCAGCCCGCGCTTAACGGGATCCAGTTCCCGGATCAGCCCGGCCGCGGCCCGGTAGACGGCGGAGTCATCGACCTCCTCCTCGTCCCCGTCGCCCACCGGTTCGATCCAGGCGGCGACGCCGGGTTTTTCGACGCGGCTGACATGCGGCTGCCAGAGCGCTTTCCAGTTCGCGACGGCGTCCGCGGGAATCTCGAGGCCGTCGAGGTCCGAAAAGAGGCGGTTGACGAACGCGAGGACCGGCTGGGTGGAGCGGTAGGACTCGCTGAGGGTTTCCTGCCGGATTCCCTCGCCGTAGCGGAGGAGCAGGTCGGTGAACAGCTTGGCATTGCCGCCGCGCCAGCCGTGGATGGCCTGCTTGACGTCGCCCACCAGGAAGAAGGACCGCTCGCCTCCGGAGTCCTGGATGATCTCGTCGGCCAGGTTGTCCAGCGTCTCCCACTGAAGATCGCTCGTGTCCTGGAACTCGTCGAGCAGCCAGTGATCGAGCCGGGAATCGAGGCGATAGTCGATGTAGAGGCGGTTGCCTTCGCCGGCCAGGCGGCTGATCGGGCCGGCGCTCTGCGGATTGCGCGGGGTCAGCAGGTACTGGGCGTCGTTGAAGGTGAAGGCGCCGCGGCGGCGGATGGTTTCGTCGTAAAGCGCATGGAACTGGTGCAGCATGCTACCGAGGCCCTGCGTCTGCTGCAGGCAGCGGATGACCTCCTGGCGGACCAGGTTGGTCAGGATCAGATGGATGGCCTTGCCGGTTTCCGGGTCGATATCGATGACCTGTTTTCCGTATTTGAAGGAGCAGCCGTTTTCAAGCTCGGCCATCGACTCGAAGAGCCGCTTCATGATCGTGCACTCGAAACAGGTGCTGTTCCAGGCGTTGAACGGCAGGAAGACGGCCGCCGTCTCCAGGCACTCGACCATCGTGTCACGCACGGCGTCGGACTGGCAGGTGAAGTCGCGTACGCGCTGAAGCGCCTGGGCCAGGTCGCGCTTCTCGGACAGCCAGCCGCCGCGCTTCCAGATCAGCTTCGTCTCTCCCCAGAGGGCCGGGTCGGGATGGCGGCGGTAGAGGCCCAGGCACGACTCGAGCGTGGCGAAGAAGGTGTTGCTGAATCCCTTTTCCTCGCGCCCGTAGGTTGCCTTCTTGAACGCGTTGAAGAAGGTTTCCCGGTGCTGCGTGTGGGTGCGGGAGGGGGCCAGCAGGAACGCGAGCGCCTCCTGGGTGAGTTGGCGGGCCTCCACGCTGCCGCTGTCCAGCAGCGTGAAATCGGACGGCACGCCAAGTTCGGCCGAAAAGGCGCGCAGGACGCTGACGATGAAACTGTCCAGCGTGCCGATCTGAACCCGGTGCAGCCGGGAGACGAGGTTCCGCAGCAGGCGGATCGCCTCCAGCTGGGTCATGCCCTCCAGCCCGGCCTGCAGGCCGGTGGTGCGGGCGGCCAGGGGGGAGCGAGTGGCCTTGACCAGCGTGGCCACGATGCTGTCGAAAATTTCGGTGGCCGCCTTGCGGGAGAAGGTCAGGGCGCAGATGCGGTCGGCATCCACGCCGCGGCCCAGCAGGCCGATGTAGCGATGCGCCAGGGCGTGGGTCTTGCCGGTGCCGGCGGACGCGAGGATGGCCAGGTTGGTCAGGGGGCCGGTCGGGCGCTGGCTCATGAGGCGCCTCCCGCCGCCAGCGGCTTGAAGAGATCCCCCAGCTCGGCGCCCAGGGCGTCGCGGAAATCGTCATACATCACCCGCTCCGCCGGCGGCCAGAAAGATCCCTTGCGGATCGCCTGGCAGACGCCTTCGGCGCAACGGCGGGCCGAGTCGAGCATCTCGGGGGTGAGGTCGTCCCAGACCTGGACGCGGGTATCCTCCAGCGCGGGCGGGAGCAGGAAGTAGCCCAGCTGAAGGTTGGGGGCGTCGTTCAGCGGCGCGGCCTTCCACATGAGGGCGTACAGCGGGAGCTGGAGATCGATCCACTGGCGCCATTTCTTCTCGACTTCCACGCGGGCGTAGGAGGCGGCCGTATCGCGGGCGTTGGCCAGGTGCGCCTGCTGACAGGTCTTTCCGAGGGCAGACGTCTTGTAGTCGAGAATGCGGACGGTATTCGTTCCCGGGTTGAAATCGATGCGGTCGATCTTGCCCTTGATCGACAACCCGCCCAGGGTCAGCCGGCCGGTGGTTTCCGCCGCCAGCACGATCCAGCCGCTGGCCGCCTCGGCGGCCTGGCGCTTGGCCGCCGCCGCGAGCCGGTTGCGGGCCGCCTCGAAGACGATGCGCTGCGGAAGGGACCAGGCGTCGCCATACCGTCCGCGCATCCACTGGTCCGCCGCATCCACAAGCGCCTCGAGGAGCCGGCTCTCGTCGGCGCAGGCGCGCAGCTCCCCGTTGAGGTGCAGTTGCTGAAGCGCATAATGGACCAGCTGGCCGAACTCCATGTCGTCGGTTTCGGTTTTCAGGTCGTCCACGGCTTCCATCTTCAGCAGGAACCGGAGATAGAATCGGAACGGGCATTCCAGGTAAGACCGGAAGGCGGTGACGCTGACGGTCTTGTCGGCCGGCCAGAGCGCGGGCAGGCCGGGCGCGCCGGGCTGCAGCTGGAAGCTGATGGACGCGGGGGTCATGGTGGCCGGGTTGGGCAGCTCCTCGAACAGCCGCGCGGCCCGGGCCGGCAGGTCGGCGTCGGCGCACTGGAAGAGCAGGCGGGAGGGCTTCAGCGGATCGCCGGCCGCGCTGGTCTTGCCGCACAGGAGGCGGAGGGCGCCGTGGCGGCGGCGCGACTCGATGAGGGTTTCGAGCAGGAAAAGGTCGCGGGCGAAGCGCCGGCTGTCGTGGCGCAGCCCCAGCTGGGCGCGCAGGGAATCGGGCAGGAACACGTCGCCCATGCGGCTGTCGGGCACGCGGCCCTCGTTGAGGCCGGTGACGAGCAGGAAGGGCGCGGGATTCCAGGGGAGCTCCAGCCAGCCCTCCAGGTCCATGTCGGCCGTCTCGCGCTCGGTCGCCAGCGTACGGCCGGCCAGGCTCTGGGCGAGCAGTTCGAGGGCTTCGTCCCGCTGCAGGCGGCCGGTCCGGGCCATGACGTCGTCCAATTCCGACAAGGCCTCGTTGATCTCATTGGCAGCGGCCGTGAATTCGCGGTCCCGCGGGCGGTCCTCGGACAGCATGCGGCGGCTGTAGACGGCCTGGAGCGCGAGTCGCATGCCTTCGGCGGGCGAGGCCGAGTCGGTGATGAGCGCGCGCCAGGCGCGCAGCAGGCGGATGGCCTGCTGCAGCGTCGGGAAGGCGGTGCTCCGCAGGTCGGGGACGGGCTCCGTGCCGGTCAGCCGGGCGTCCGTGAAATCGTGCAGGTCGCGGGGCATGAAGGTGTTCTGGTACTCGTCCAGTTCGGTCAGCAGCAGCCTGGGGGAGAGCCGGTGGCGGTCAGCCAGGGTGCGCAGCACGTCGTCGTGGCGGAGCAGGTCGGCCACAACGCGGTAGGCCGGCGCGGTGGCGAAGGCCTGGAAGAGCGACAGCAGGCGGCTGGCGGGGTGGAGGGAGAGCGGCGGCTCCGCGGGGTCGAACGCCGTCACCCCGCGTTCGGAGAGGGCCTGCGAGAGGGCGGCGGCGACTTCAGGATCCGGGACGCCGACCGCGATATCGGCGGCGCCGTAGCGGCCGGCTTCGGCATCCAGTTCAGCCAGCACGCGCCGGGCCTGGTCGCCGGGATCGGCCGCCAGCAGGAGCGTCTTCGTCTCATCGGGGATGACCACGCTGCGCGCGGCCCAGGCGTCCGCGAGGGGGCGGCCCCAGTCGTCGAACAGCCCCGCCTCCGAGGCGGGGGCATGGATCAGCACCTTGATCTCCAGCACGGCGGCGAGGCGGTCCAGGAGGGTGACCACGAGATCGGGCGGGTCGGGCACGCCGGCCAGGATGAGCGTGTCGATGCCGGCGGGCTGAACGGCGAGGGCGGGCAGGCCGCATTTGCGGATGCAGGGATCCTCGAAGCCCGTCGTGGCCAGGGCGGCGCGATAGCCGGCTTCGAGGCGGGCCAGGTCGCGCCAGCGCTCCGGCTCGCCCAGCCGCTCGCCGGCCTTGGCGGGAACGTCGGCGATGGCAAGGCCGCTTTCGGCCAGCTGTTCGCGGAGGCTTTGAAGCAGGGCGCCAGTCTGGAGGGCCCAGCGGGTGGAGCGGTCGGAGAGCTTGACCGGCAGCAGCGCGGGGAACGCGTCGAGGGCGGCGGCCTTGAGCACCAGCATCCAGATGGCTTGGACGAGCATGGGCGGGGCGTCGGGCTGGCCGGCCGGAGGCTCCAGCAGGGCCGCGGGCGTGACCACCCGGAGGCCGAGCACGCCGGTCTCCCCTTCGGCGCTGCGGCGGGCCAGGGCCTGGCGCAGGCGGCGGCCGGCCTGGCGAGTGGGCACGAGGATGAGCGTGCGGGAAAAATCGGGCGGCTCCGCCGGAATGGCGGGCAGAAGCCAATCGGCGATCGCGTGGATCACCGGGCGCTCCCAGCCTACGAACACGAGGCTCTTTCCCATGCCGGTTATTGTCGGGACGCCGTGCCTGAAAGTCAATGAAAGGTTGCCGTGGAAGCGGTTGCTTTTAAGCCGCGTTTATACTAGTTTGGATCAATCATTCAGGAGCGCATATGAAACCGGTAGCACAGCAGATCAAGATCGGGTGGGGGACGGCGGACATCACGCCCGATTGGCCCGTCAACCTGAAGGGTCAATTCCACCTCCGCCTGGCGACGAAGGCGCTGGACCCTATCACCGCCACGGCGCTCGCGCTGGAGACGGCGTCCGGGGACGCCGGGTTCATCCTGATCTCGGTGGACGCGGTCCAGATCTCCGCCTATGTCCAGAAGGGGTTCGCCGAGCAGTTGGCCCTGACATTGCCAGGGTTCGATCCCGCCCGCGTCTGCCTTCACGCTACGCACACGCACACGGCGCCGCAGCAAAGCACGCCGGAGTCGTGGTATCCGGAATTGCCGGCCATCTATAAGCGGCCCGAGGCCTATGGCGATTTCCTGGCCAAACGGCTTGCCGAGGCTGCCGCTCAAGCCTGGAACAGCCGGAAGACCGGGGCGCTGGCCTGGGGGCAGGGCTACGCCAGCATCGGCTTCAACCGGCGGACCTGCTACCTGAACGGCCAGACGGTCATGTACGGGCCCACGGCCGATCCCATGTTTTCGCACGTCGAGGGGAACTGCGACCACGGCGTGGAGATGCTGTTCACCTTTGATCAGGAGCGAAAGCTGACCGGGATGCTCCTCAATGTGCCGTGCCCCTCCCAGTGCACCGAGCACCTGACCGAGATTTCGGCCGACTACTGGCATGACGTGCGCGTGGAACTGCGGGCCCGCTACGGGAGGGGGCTGTTCATCCTTCCGCAATGCAGCGCGGCGGGCGACCAGTCGCCACACCTGACCCTGAACAAGCGCGGCGACGAACGGATGCTCAAGCTGATGGGGTACCAGGGGGACAACGACTCCTACGTCATGGCCCTGCGGAAGGTGATCGCCCGGCGGCTTGCCCAGGCGGTGGCGGAGGCGCTTCCGGCCGTTTCCCGGGACATCCGCACCGAGGTCGAGCTGTCCCATGAGCGGCTCGAGTTCAAGGCTCCGCGCCGGCTGCTGTCGCCCTGGGAGACGAACGAAGCGAACCGGGTCATCACGGAAGCACGGCAGAAGCTGGCCGCGCTGGGCGAGGGGGCCGATCCGCTGTCGCCCGCGTATTCCGTTCCCTACGCCCAGAACTGGTATTACGTCAAGGCGCTCGAGCGCCATGCGCTCCAGAAAGCCGGCATGCTCGAGCTGCCGGTGACCGTGCACGCCATGCGCATCGGGGATGTGGCGATGGCCACGAACCGCTTCGAGTATTACCTGGATTTCGGCCAGCGGATCAAGGCGCGGTCGCCCGCCCTGCAGACGTTCGTCGTGCAGCTGGCCGGCGAGGGCGCCTACCTGCCCACGGCCCGCTCGGTGGCGGGCGGCGGCTACGGGTCGTGGTTCGCCAGCGCCCCGGCCTCCGCGGAAGCGGGGACCCGCATCGTCGAGGAGTCGCTCCGCCTGATCAACCAGTGGTTTTAAATAAAGGGACAGCCATGAACTATTCCATGATGAGCTACACGATCGCGCGCCAGGGTCCTTCCGTATTCGACATCGACAAGATGCTCGACCTCACGAAGGAGATCAACATGGCGGGGGTCGATTTCGTGACCCTGTACGGGCAGAAGGCCTCGGACATCCGCAAGCGCTGCGACGACAAGGGCATCCCGGTGGTGTGCTACACGGTTCCGGCCGCGAACCTCGCCTCGCCGAATCCCGAGGAAGTGAAGAAGGCCCAGGACGACGTCAGGCAGGCCGTTGAGATC
>JBIIYJ010000049.1:0-23426 GCA_044346855.1 Kiritimatiellia bacterium | reverse complement strand
CCGAACCGACCTACCGCCAGATGCTGGACGACTCGCGGGGCAACCTCGATGGCGTGGCGGACGCCGCCGCGGCTTGCATCCGGGCGGACATCGAGGCGGGCGAACCCGCCGTGCTGCCGGCGATCTACGCCGACTTTGGCACCATCAGCACCGCCCGCCTCTACGGCGGCCGCGTGATTCCGCCGCACGACGGCAGCAAGATCCACATTGCTCCGGCGATCCGCGGCGTGGATGAGTTGGGACAGCTGCGGCCGGCCCCGTTCGAGGAATCGGATTTCCAGGTGGCGCTCGAGCTCCACCGGAAGGTCTGCGACCGGGTGGGGACCGATGCCGTCTACATGCGCACCCCGGACTTCCAGGGACCGATGAACACCCTCGCCCTGGTGATGGATCAGCAGGAACTGCTGGTCGGGATGTACGAGGAACCCGAGGCCGTGTTTTCAGCCCTCCAGGCCGTCACCACAACGCTGATCGACTATCACCGGCGATTCCGGAGGGAGCTTGGCGGCGGCAAGGTCATCGGCAGCATCTGGCCCTACACCATTCTGCCGGAGGAGATGGGCGCCTCGATGACGCAGGACATGATGCCGCTGCTCAGTCCCGAGCTGTACCGCGATTTCGAACTGCCTTGCATTGCCCGGATTGCCGAGGCGTTCGGCGGGGTGCAGATCCACTGCTGCGGGCGGTATGGCCAGCATCTGCCGGCGCTGAAGGCGTCGGGAATCCGGATCCTCGGGCTGGAGTTCCATCATCCCTTCACTCCGTTTGCCGAGGTGCACCGGGTGTTCGGCGACGGGATTGTCTATATCCCGTACCTGTTTGGTGAATGCCGGGACTTTCCGGATTTCACCGCGTTTGCCGCCGACTTGCTGCGGCAGGGCACGCCGCAAACCCGGTTCTGGTTTGCCATGATCCGGGGCTGGGTGGATGCCGATGCGTTGAAACGCCTGTGCGAGCGTGAGGAGCCCGCCCGATGAGAGAACGACTACGAGGCTGGTGTTCCTTAATTGCGCTTGTCATGACGGCCTGTTCCGCGCTCGCTTCGGATTCCGTGCGCGTGATGGTCAAGCCGGCGCGGCCGGCCCTCCGCTACATGGATCTGCGCGAGCGGGACGTGTGCGCCGGCCAGTGCCTGTCGCTGTACCTGTATGAATGGCTGGCCGCCGCCCCGTCGGTGCGCCTGGCCGACGAAGCCCAGGCCCAGGCCGTCCTCGGGTCGCTGCTCAGCCCGGCGTGGGTGAGCAAGCCCGACGGGCTCCAGGCTGCCGTCAGCGCGGCGGTTCCCGTCGATGCCGTCATTGCCTGGCAGTGGAAGTCGGGTGTGCTGACCTTGCAGGTGCACCGGGCGACCGGGGTGAAGGAGACGGCGATCCCGTGGTCTGGCGCGAGCGCCACGCCGAAGGCGCTCAAAGCGGTGACGGACAGCCTGGCGGGGGAGCTGGGCCTCGATCCCGCCTTCAGCCCCCTGGCGAGGGGGCTGCCCGCGGATCCGGCGTTGGTGGAAGCCTATTACCTGACCCAGCGCATGCGGGCCGAGTGGGTGGATAACTCGGGCGTCATGCAGCTGGAGGCTCTGCAGCCGTTCCTCAAACGCCTTCCTAAGGACATCTGGACCGCCGCCGCCATCGTGCGGTCCGGGACCACCCTGTCCACGGACCGCCGGGCCGTTCCCAATCCCGCGGCCTCGATCATGATGGTGCAGCAGGCGCTTCCCTGCATTCTCGGCACGCCCTTCGAGCCGCTGGCATTGGAGTTCTGCCGGCAGAACCGGCATAAACCCGAGACGATCGAGAGCGATCTGGCGGGCATGATCGCCAAATCGGGCCGCGATGAGGTCGACGCCGCCCTGGACATCGAAGGGAAGGCCGAGACGCCTCCCGCGGACGGGGTCATGGAGATCTTCGGCGGCGTCAAGTCCGTCGCCCAGCAGGCGGGCGCCATCCGATGCCTGGGCGTCATGCAATCCAAGTCCGCCCTTCCGCTGTTGGGTGATATCGCAAAATCCAAGGAGCCTCTGTTGCGGGAAGCGGCGGCTTACGCGCTCGGGTGGTATTCGGCGCCGCAGGGGGACGACACGTTGACCCGGTTGCGGGGGGACCCGGATCCCCGGACCGCCTTCATGGCCGCATGGAGCCTTCGGCGCCACGGCCAGGCCCAGGCTGATTTGGTGGAACGCGCCCGGACTTGCCTGAAGGCCGAGCCGGGGTCGATTGAGGCCCTGACCGCTTTGTCCGAAACGGGGACAGCAGCGGATGTGCCGGCACTGGCAGCAGCCTTGGAGTCAGCCGATTTCCGGGCACGCGAGCAGGCGGCGAAGGGGCTGCTCCGGCTGGGCGCGATGTCGGTTGAGCAACAGGGCCTCGCGCTGGCGGATGTCGATGCCCGGGTCGCCCGGGCCGCCATGGGAGCCTTGACTGGCGACCAGGTCGAGGCTGTCAAGACGCGGCTGGTGGAACTGGCGAATCATCCGCATACCGTCCTGGCAGAGTCGGCGCGCCAGCGGATTGCCGCCCGGCTGCCCAATCTTCCGGTCGAGCGGTTGTGGTTTGATTTGAAGGTGGATCACCCGTATGTCCGCCGGTCTGTGATCGACGAGGCTGCGCTAGCGGGAACTCCCGATGACATGGCGCTTCTTGCCGGTGCGACGACGAATGCCGATCCGCACACCCGCGCTTATGCGTTGTGGAGACTCGCCGACAAGGATCCCGCCCGCGCCGCTGCGCCGGCCCTCCGGTCGCTGTCCGATCCCCATCGCTGGGTGCGCTTGCACGCGGCCGCCGTGGCGGCGCTGACAGCGCGGCCGGAGGACTCGGTTGTTTTGAAGCAGGCGAGGGACGAGGAGTCGGACGAGGCGACGCGGTTGTACCTGGAGGATGCGCTCGCGCGCGCCGAAGGACGGGCCGCGCCCGCGCCCCGGCCGGCGGTCAACCGGGTGAAAGCCGACGCCGCGCAGGTGTTTTTGTGCGGCCACGGGAACGATTGCACGAACTCGCCCATCCAGGGGTATTACGATTTGGCCTATAACCCGGACGGTCCGGCTCGGCAGGCCCATGCGGCCGGCAAGGTGTTCCTGGCGCGGGCCAACAAGACCGCGAAGAATCCGGCGCAGGTATTTCTGAACGCCGGCTGGGTCGATGGCTTCTGGCTCGGGCTGGACGAGGATTTCGGCGACCTGGCCGCGCTGGACGGGATCGTGCTGGGCGAGGAGTCGATGTATTTCCGGGCCTGGGGCGAGTGGGAAAACGGCTGGAGCCTCTTCTGCCGGGAGGCGGGACTCGATCCGCTTCGCGTGGCGGGGGACAAGGAAAAGCTCACGGAGATCGAAAAACAGGCGTATCTAAATTGGGAGCAGGAAGTCGCGGTTGAAGGCTTCAACGCGATGACGGACTGGATCAAGCTGAAGTACGGCAAGCTGAAACCCGGCTTCCAGGTGGTTACGTTCATGCCCGACCAGAACGGCCCCTGCGCCTACGACCGGGAGTGGAAGTTCGATGTCGGCGCGGGTTATTACTATGATACAAACAATCGCCACCGGTATACGCAGATCCGTCGGTTCAAGACCCTGTGGCCCGACCGCCCCGTCCTCTGGCTTTGCGACGGCAACCCTACTGGCGGGGCCGAGAAGCCCTTGAATTACAAGTACAAGCCGCTGACCTCGCCGCTGGTCAATCCGCATACGCCGCCCTTTGCCGATGCGCTTTGCGCGTGGCTGGCCGGGGCGCATCCGGGGTATTTTTACTCCAAGCTGGCGATCCACAAGGATATGAAGCCCGGCCCGAACGCGGCGGGCGCCTGGGTGACATTGGAGGAGATGAATACGGACTCGTTGACGAAGGCGCTGGACACGATGTTCCGGGGCGTGGACGAAGTGTATCGCACGGAGTCCGAGATGAAACAGGCCCATGCGGAACAGGCGAACCGCGGGCTCGAGGTTGGGGCGAAGGACGTCGAGATCCCGGACCTCACGGCCGCCGGGCCGGGCGAGGATTCGTTTACACGTCGGATGAAGGCTGAGCGCGAGGCGATGAGGCTGGGGATCCAGCTTGAAAAGGAGATCGTCTGGGCCTGCAGCCGTTTGCTGTCCGATCTTCCGCGTCTTTCGCCGACGAACGACGTTTTGCTCATTGGGGATATCCGGGCCCAGACCGGCGCCCTGCGGCTGCCGTCATCCTATGATTTCCTGGACAGCGTCGGCAAGGCGGCCGGGGCGGACCTGGCCCGGTATCGCCTGATCGCCGCAGCCGGAGAAGATCGTACCCGTTTTAGGGATGAATCGATCTCCGGCATCGCGGCCTGGTTGCGCGAGGCGCCCGGGTTGCTGGTGATCCGCGGCTGGCTGCCAACCGACAACGCGGCGGAAGCGGCGACGGCCGGCGATTTGGACGGCAAGCTAGAGTCCGACTGGCCCTGGGAGAAGGATGTGGAGTCGGGGGAGGCGGATTACCGGGTCACCGGTCCCGGCGCGAAGGCGCTGGCGCCCGGGCTGGTCTTCTGGCGGGGGGCCGGTTTCAAGGGCGGCGTGTTGTTCGACCGGTCCGACCTGGCGCCGGACGCTCTGCGGGATTTCATAAACGCGTTAAGCGCGGAAAATAAAATAGGGGTTGCCTTGACGGGGCCGATCGGCATGGAAATGGCAAGCTGGCCGAACGGCGCGGCGGCGGTCTCCTGCAAGAAGGGGCCGGTGGCGGAGCATCGGCTGACCGGGCTGGACCGGTTGTCGGGGCTGCTCGATCCCGTGCTGGCAGCCGAGCGGACCGGGGCGTTGACGGGCGAAGGGTTCACCGGGGTTTATTCGGCTTCCTGGAACGGGGTCAGCGTGCTGGGAAACCGGCCGCTCCGCTCGGTGAAAGCCGTGGACGGCGGGCTCGAGCTGGAATGCGACGGCGTGGTGCAGGCTGTTTCGGCGAAAGGCGACGTGCTCGTGCGGTGTGAAGGAGCGGCTCCGCCGGTTATTGAGGATAAGGTCGCGCTGGCCTGGCTGCTGGAGTCAGCCGCCCCCGGCCAGGTTCGGATGAAGCGGGAGGACAAGGCCTCGTTCGTCGCTTTTGTGCGGAGTCCGGGCAGGCTGAGTGTGACGGGGAAAACGCCATGATCTGGAGAGCGGCAACTGACATCGGAATAGCGGGACGAGGGTGGGGGGAAGGCGAGCATCCGTATGCCCGGCTGCCCTGCCGTGCGGAAGGCATAATTCCTCCAGCAGTCTGGGACCTGAGTCGCCAGTCCGCCGGTTTGTGGGTTGATTTCCGAACCGATGCGGGCACACTGCATGCCCGGACAGTACTGAGCCGGCCGCCGCCGCCCGAGCATCATTATATCAAGTATCTGGATCTGTATGGCCGCGATGGGCGGGGGCGCTGGCGCTGGGCGGGCGTCAGCCGCTATGGCTTCATTCCGTCGGGGGAAACCCCGCTGATCGAGGGGCTGTCATCCGGCTGGCGGGATTGGCGGCTGTACTTGCCGCTTACCTATCGGATCGAGCGATTGGAACTGGGCGTGCCGGAAGGGGCTTCGATTGTATCCGCGCCCCGCGATATGCGGCCTCCCGTGGTGGTCTACGGCACCTCGATCGTGCACGGGTGCGGGCACGTGTCCCGGCCCGGCATGGTCTGGCCCTCCATCGTCGGACGGCGGCTGGACTGGCCGGTCGTGAACCTGGGCTTTTCCGGCAGCGCGCGCATGGAGCCCGAGCTGGCGCCGTTCCTGGCGGAACTCGATCCGCCCGTTTTCGTGATCGATCCGCTGGCCAACATGTCGAAGGGGCTGGTCGAGACCAACGCCGAGCCATTTTTGAGGACCCTTTTGCAGGCTCACCCGAAGACGCCCGTGCTGATGATGGAGGATCGGCCGCATGCCCATGCCTGGCTGCTGCCGGACTACGGTCCGGCCCGGCAGGCCAAGCTGGCGGCGTGGCGGGCGCTGGCCGCAAAGCTGCGGGCCGAAGGCCATGCGATTTTCGAACTGTCCGGCGACGGGCTGCTTGGCGAGGACGGCGAAGCCACGACCGACGGATCGCATCCCAGCGATCTTGGCGCCATGCGCTATGCCGAAGCCGTCGTGCCTGTTCTGGCCGCCCTTCTTTCCGAACCCCGAACCCTGAACCCCCCATCCGGAACCTGATCGATGAAAATGAACATGCTTGCGAGCGTTGCCGTTGTCCTTTCCGCTGGAAGTCTTGCACACGCCGATTCGTCGTGGAAAGACCTGACGCCCGTGACGCTCAAGCCGGCCCCGGAGCATCCGGCGCTGGTGCTGGCGGATGGCGGCACGTCCCGCTACAGCATTTGCGTGATGTCCGCCGACTTCAATCAGGCCGTCAAGGAGTTGCAATCCTGCATAATGGAAGCCAGCGGCGCAACCCTGCCGGTTGTGCGGGGAAAGGTGGTATGGCCGGCCATTGTCCTGGGCGATTGTCCGGAGGCGAAGGCGGCCGGCCTGGAGTCGGCCGGATTGCCGCCCGAGGGGTTTGAACTGAAGACCGCATCGAATGCCATCTTCGTCGTGGGGTCGGCCTGGGGCGTTTACGATTTCCTGGAGCGCGCCGTGGGCGTGCGCTGGTATTGGCCGACCGATCGGGACGGCCGGTCCATCGTGATAGCGGACAGGCTGCTTGTCGCGCCGCTCTGGTACGCCGACGCCCCGGTGTTCCGTAAGCGCCAGTATTATCCGCCGTTCGCGCCCTCCGGCCCGATTGGCGGGACGAACCAGGATCTGCGGCCGCTGGCCACGGCGCTCCGGTCAGGTAACTCCTGGCCCATCGACCTGCGCGTCCACCAGCCCATGGAATGGTCGCGCAGCGAGGACTTCCGCCAGAACCGGCCGGAGATATTCCAGCTCAATCCCGACGGCACGCGCGACCACTCGATGTATTGCTATTCGAACCCGAGGACGCTCGCGACGTTTCTCGAGGCCATCGCCGATCATTATGCCGGCAAGAAGAAAGCTTCCTTCATCGCCGGGGATGCCATCACCGTCTCTCCGCCCGACATCGGCCTGAACTGCCAGTGTCCCGATTGCCAGAAGCTCTATGACAAGGAGGGCGGCGACTTGGCCTCCGCCTCCCGGATCCTGACCACCTTCGTGACGAAACTGGCGACGGAGGTGAAGGCGCGCTACCCCGGGAAAACCATTCTGTTCCTCGCTTATATGAATTACACGCGGGCGCCCGCGGGCGTGAAACTGCCCGACAACGTGCAGATGCAGATCTGCGGCATGCCCGGCATCGCGCAGTACAAGGAGCCTGCCATCCTGGCTACCGAGCAGGCCAACATCGACAGCTGGATCGCCGCCACCGGATCGAAGATGCAGGACTGGCACTACTCCTGCTGGCCGGCCGACCGCACCCTGGCGCCGTTTGCCTACCCCCATGTGCTCAAGGCGTTTTACCAGGCCAACCGCGACAAGACCGTCGGCACGTTCATCAACGGCGGCGAGCCCGACGAGTGGCCCCGCTTCCATGTGACGCTCTACGCCTGGCTCAAGGTGCTGTGGAATCCGGACTTTGACGTCGACGCGGCGATTGACGACTATTGCAGGCGGATGTATGGTCCCGCCGCCGGCACGGTCCGGCAGATCGTCCAGTTGCAGATGGACGGCTGGGAGAAGAGCCGTTGGCCGGACGCTCGGCTGGCGCCGAAATCCGTTTACACGGTCTCCTATCCGAAGGAGATGATTGCGCAATTCCGGCAGTTGCTGGCGCAGGCCAAGACGGAGGCGGCTTCCGATCCGCTGGCATCGCGGCGCCTGGCTTATTTCGCATACTGCTTTGACGGATTCTTCAAGGAATACGCCGCCGTGATGGAGGGGGCCGGTCAGCGTTCCTTGGTTGCCTATAAAGTGGCGGCCGCTCCGGTAGTGGACGGCGCGCTCGACGAGGCCGCCTGGCAGAAAGCCGAACCCGTGGTGCTGATGAAGAACCAGGGCGGCAAGGAAGTCGCCGCCAAGTATCCCACCGAAGTGCGCGCCGTGTTCACGCTCGACGGCATCACCTTCGGATTCAAGCTGACCGAGCCATCGCCCGGCAAGCTTAAGCGCGAGGTGAAGACGAGCGATCACGGGCTGACCTACTGGGACGACTGCGTGGAACTGTTTCTCGATACGACCGGGAAGAATCTCGGGGAGTTCTGCCAGTTTGTGATCAATGCCAACGGCGCGGTGCAGGACTCGAAGAACGGATCGTATGCCTGGAACGCCGAAGGCGTGAAGGCGGCTTCGAAGCTCGGGGAGGGGTTCTGGTCCATGGAGGTTTACGTTCCGTTCAAGGCGCTGGGGGAAAACGTGCGCTACGGCACGGGCGTGACCTGGTACGCGCAGCTCACGCGCAATCGCATGAGCGACAATGCCCGCGGCACCGAGAGTGTGCGGGAGAACCAGAAGCTCAACGCCCAGTTCACGGGCTTCAACTCCAACCTGAACGATTTTTCGCCCCTTCTTTTCCGGGAATGACAGCGATGAATGAAAATCCCCATCAGCCGGTTACGGCCCGCGACCGGCGAGTCCTTCGCGACCTGGCCCGGCGCCAGGTGGAAATCGCCAACAGCGAAGCCAACCGGGAGCGGCGACTCGCCTGGCTGGCGCTGGACGCGGGCGTCGGCGACCGGCCCATGATCCTCTGCGAATGGGCTCCTGCCTACGCCAGGGATTTCGACGCGCCGTGGCTGCAGTGTGAAGGGGAGTGGGCGCGGGGGCTGGAACGCCAGTTCCGCCGCCTGATCCACGAACACGAGGTGATCCGGGATGACCATGTTGTGGAGCCGTTCCTGGACATCGGCTGGGATGTCCGTTATACCGATTATGGAGTCAAAAAGACCGACCACCATGCCGATAACGCAGGCAAGCTCGGGGCGCGAAGCTGGGATCCGCCGCTTAAGGATTTGCGGACTGATCTGGCCAAGTTGAAGCAGCGGGTGTTCAGCGTGGACCGCCAGGCGACGCTGAGGCGCCGGGCCGACTATGACGACATCTTTGGTGGCGTCATCGCAACCCGCATCCGCGGCCGGTTCTGGTGGACGCTGGGCATGACCTGGCCGGCCATTGACCTGATCGGCCTGGAGAACCTGATGCTGTTCATGTATGACGATCCGGAAGGGTTGCACGGCCTGATGCGGTTCCTTCGCGATGATCACCTGAGCTTTATCTCCTGGGCGGAGGCGGAAGGGTTGCTCACGCTTAACAACGGGAACGATTACACCGGATCCGGGTCCATGGGGTACACCCGGCGGCTGCCTCAAGCCGACCGGGAAACCGGAAGCCCGGTTCGACTGAAAGACCTTTGGGTGCTCCTTGAATCGCAGGAGACGGTCGGGGTCAGCCCCGAGCTGTTCGCGGAATTCATCTATCCGTATCAGCGCGACATCGCCGCCCGGTTCGGATCCCTGTATTACGGTTGCTGCGAGCCGGTCCACACCCGCTGGCACGTGTTGAAGGAACTGCCCAATCTGCAGCGGATTTCCGTGTCGCCCTGGTGCGATCAGCGGTTCATGGGCGAGGCGCTGGGCCGGGACGTGGTCTTTTCCAGGAAGCCGAACCCGACGCTGATCAGCACCGCGACTTTTGACGAGGGGGCGATCCAGGCGGATCTGCGGGAAACGCTGGCGGCCGCTCGAGGCTGCCGGCTGGAAATCATCATGAAGGATGTGCACGAACTGGCGGGAGAGCCGCGCCGGGCGGCCCGATGGGTGGAATTGGCCCGTCAGTCGGCGGCGGAGGCGGCCGGGGCATGACCGCATGTAGCCTCCAGATCCGACCTGGCGTACCGCTGATCCAGCTCTGGTTCGGCAATTTTTTCGAGCCCTGGCTGTCGAACCGGGCGCGGGTTTCGGCCGCCCTGGCGGAAATCCGCGACCTTGGTTTCAATGCCGTCAACCTCGACAGCAAGGCCTGGGCCGATTTTTATGCGCGCTACCGGGGCGAGCCGGCCAGTCCCTACGTTGCCATGCAGGAATATATGATGGCCGAGGCGCACCGGCTCGGGCTGGGGCATTCGTTCCTGGCCATATACATGTGCGGGGACAATCTCTATCCGGTGCTTCGCGACGCGCCGCCGGTGCGCGGCGAAGAGGCCGTCGGGGTCGACGGGGCGCCGATGGGAACGTACAAATACGGGTCGGATAAGGCGCAGGCGGCCATGCTCGAGCACGTGGCCGGATTAATGCGGCTTTACGGCGAGGGACACGTCCGTTTCGAGGGGGAGGGTCCGTGCCTGCCGGTTCACACGATGTTCGATCCCATCCTGAAGCCGAGCTTCGACGAGGAGGGGCGGCGGCGTTATCTCGGATGGCTTGACGCCCGCTATGCGGGGGACATCGCCTCGCTCAACAGGCGGTATGGGCTGCGCGCCGCCGGATTCGGGGAGCTCGCGCCAGCCGATTACTGGCTCAGGCCGGAGGAGCTGACCCGGAGCGCCTGCGCCTATCCGGACGCAGGTGATTTTCGCGGCCGCACGCCCGCCCTGTGGCGCTGGTTGGACAACCAGTCCTGGCTGGCGGAGGAACTGGAGCGCTTCTTCGCGGTGATGAAGCTCAAATACCGCGCGCTCGATCCTATCTTGTTCCTTTTTCCGGTTCTTTCCCAGTGGGGGATGTTTTTGACGCCGCCCGGCAACCGCTGGTGGGACATGGCTTTCCGGGCCCTGGATCCGTATCGCATAGCGCCCCACGTGGATGCGGCCCTGTTCATCGCCGCCCCTCTCAATCCCGAAAACGATCCCGACGCCTCCGCGCTTTCGGTGGAAACGAGCATCCTGCGGAACGCCAACGCGGGGCGTCCGTGGATCGCCGGGCTTTTTGTGGGGCGCCACACGCATGGCGACCTCTATCGGTTCGTTTCCCCGGCCGAAGCCATCGGCACGGCGGCCGTGCACGGTCCTGCCGGGCTTCACCTGTATGGCTACGGCGGCGCCGATGACGGCGGCGTGCTGCAGCACCTCGATGCCGGATTCAAGGAGTCGCTGGCGACCGGGAACCGGTGGGCGGCCCGCGTCCTGCCACGGCTGGCGGGGCAGGCGCGCCTGAAGGAGGCCGCCATCCTGTTTCCGCGCGCGACTCACCTCTTTGAACCGATGATGCAGGAGGAGGGAAGAGGTCATCGGATGGATCTTCTTGGCTGGTACCGGCAGTTGGCGGATCTCGGCTTCAATGTTGACATTCTGCATCCGGATCAGGTGAAGGCCGGCGCGGCCGAAGGATACAGGTTGCTGGTGTTGCCGGCCGATGCCGTCTATGACCTCGCTCCGGATCCGGATTTGGAAGCCTCCTTGGCCGCGTGGGTGCGGGCTGGCGGCATATGCGTGCATGGGCCGGGAAATGTCCTGGCGCAGGTTGCGCTTGGCATACGCGAGGAAACCGTCGAGTTCGATTGCGTTGAAGCGGGCGACCGCCTTCTTATTCCAGTGGGCTGGGCCACGGTCGCCTATCCGGGCGCGGAGCGGCTGGCCGGTTATCATCGCCGCGGGGGAACCGCCATCGGCCAGACACGTGTGGGGAAGGGGCGGGTGCTGTCGGTCGGGTTCCCCTATGGCTACGCCTATGCGACGAAGACGCGGCCGGTTCCCTACGGGTACAACCGCGAGGAAACGGTCAGCGTGCAGTTGCTGGCGGAGCACCCCGTCGTCTGCGAACTGCGCAAGCTTCGCCCGGAGCGTTGGTGCGGCGGCCGCGGCGTTGAAGCGGGCTGGTTCGACCATTCCGTGGTGATCGTCAACCATCGCAATGTGCCGGTGGATCTGTCGGGCCTGCTGGCGGATGGCGCGGAGGCCGACTGGCAGTATCCTCTTGGCGCAAATGTGCTGATTCCGCATGCCTCGGTATGTGTCGGATTGACGTGCTGATGACATGAAGGCTGGAGATGTTTTATGACTACAATAAAATCACTAATGACCGTCCTGGCGCTGGCTGCTTTTGCCGGAGCAAGCGCCCTGGCCGCCGATGCGGCAATCCGTCCGATTGCCGGGGGCGTGACCTTCCGCACGGACGACAATGGAACCAGCCCCGAGTATTTCCGCCAGCGGGCGGCGGTCTTCGACAAGCACGGGCTGAAGTTCAGCGCGGCGGTGAACCTGCTCGCCGCCGAGAGCCAGACGGGGATGATCGAGGCGTTTCGGGAGATCCAGAAAAGCGGGCATGACCTCATGGATCACACCCCGAGTCATAACAACTTCTTGATGAAGTTTGCCAAAGAGGAGGACATCGCCTGGATCCAAGGCCAGCCGGGCGTGGATCACGCGGACCAGAAGGTTGTCTGCTTGAAATACGTGCTGACGGTGCCGCCGCCCGACCGTGAGAGCCGGAAGGTGAATGTGACGGGCAATCGCCTAACGCCAGTGGAGGCGGAAGGGGCGGAGCGTTGGTTCAAGGATCAAGAGTTTCTCTATTTCCCGGAATCGAAGGTCCTTTGCCGCGTCATGAGCCGGGAGGCGGTCAACGGCGTCTACCCGCTCAAATCGCTCTGGAGCGAGGACAACCTGGATATGAAGACGCTGGCCGGCGTGCCCGTCCAGCGGGTGGCGAGTCATGAGATCCAGCCGACGCCCGAGGCGCTGGCGCTGCTGGCACAGACGATCCGCCGGGTCTGCGACCGTAATGGATTGAAATACCCGGTCAGTTACGCCGCGCCCGGCAACGGGCCGCACCTCACCCGCGCCACGGTGAAGTCTTCCTATGGCGACAAGTTCAGCTACCGGTCCGCCGGCGTGTATCCCGAGGCCGTCGCCCGGGTGTTCAACGAGCCCGATCCGAAGGGGGACGCGCCCTTCGCCATGCAGTGGGGGGATGTGAATGATGAAACGCCCGGCTCCGATCTTCCGGCGGTGAAGAAGCGCATCGCCGGCCTGCTGGCGGTCAACAAGGTGGTGATCATCGGGAGCCATGTGGTGCAGAATCCGGCGGCATGGCCGGCTTACTTTGAAAAGATGGACGCCTTGCTCGCGTGGCTGAAGGCGAAGAACATCCCGGTTAAATCGCATGCGGATTGGGCGGACATCCTCTACCGCTCAGGCAAGCGCCTCACCGGGAATATCTTTCCGTCCCTGGACCGCGATCTCGACGAGGATGGCAGCCCTGACGGCTATGAGCTGGTCAACGCAAGGCCCGGCGTTGCCACTGCCGGCGCCGCGCTGCCCGAGAAGCACATCCTGACAGCCGACAAACCCGGGACCCTGTTCCGGATACAGGCCTTGGGTGGGTTGCCTCACGGCGACGCCGAGCTGTCCTGCTGGCTCAACGGCACCGCCGGCACGACGGTGAACGTCATGGTTTTCGGAGTGGGTCCGGCGTCGTTTGTTTTGAAAGAAGGATGGAATCACTACGCGGCGCCACTTACGGTGCCCGTCAGCGTGGCGACCGCTCGCGTCGATTTCACCTGGCTGTCGAAGCAAGCGGGAACGGTTTCCGTCTGCGGGATCGACTTTAGAACGAACGAAGCTATTTGAGCGACGGGATGACCCGGCGCTTCGGAGCGTCTGCGAAATACAATTTGCGAACAACCACAACAAAGAATCAAAATCGAAATGAAACAGACTGTGAATTCCCGTGAACGCGTCACCTTGGCTCTCCGGCACCAGGAGGCCGACCGGATCCCGATCCAGGACCAGCTCTGGGCCACGACCTCGGCCCGCTGGCGCAACGAAGGCATGCCGGAAGGCGAAAACTTCGGATGGGAGCTGGCCGGGTTCGGGGGTGACGTTACGCTGCAGCTGCCGTCGCAGAGCCTTGAGGAGACCGATGAATACTGGATCGCGAAGGGATCGGACGGCGCGGTCATCAAGAACTGGAAGGGCCGGTCGTCCACCCCGGAGATGATCGACTTTACGATCAAGACCCGCGCCGATTGGGAAGCGGTGAAGCCGCGCATGCTCTGGAACGAAACCCGCGTCGACTGGCCTGGGCAGCGCAAGGCCTATGAGGAGGCGCAGCGCAAGGGGCTCTTCACCTTTGGCAGTTTCTACACCGGGTTCACCCGCACCTGCGACATGTGCGGCACGGACGCCGTGCTCATGGCGATGGCGGACGATCCGGGGTGGGTGCTGGACATGATGATGACCCGCGCCGAGCTCTGCGTCCGGCTTGCCGAGCGGATGATGGCGGCCGGCTTCGACTTCGATGCCGGGTGGATCTGGGACGACCTGGGGTTCAAGCAACGCAGCTTTTTTTCAACGGATATGTACCGGGAGCTGATCATGCCGGCGCATAAGCTGATCTGCGACGCCTTCAAGGCCAGGGGCAAGTTCATGATTCTCCACAGCTGCGGGTATATCATGGAGCTGGCGCCGCTGATTATGGAGACGGGCTTCGACTGCCTCCAGCCGATCGAGGTGAAGGCCGGCAACGATCTGCTCGGGCTGAAGCGCTTATATGGCGACCGGTTATCCTTTATGGGCGGCATCGACGTGCGCGCCATGGCCGATCCCGACCCGGCCGCCATTGAGCGCGAAATCGCAACCAAGGTGCCGGTCATGAAAAAGGGCGGAGGCTACATCTACCATTCCGATCACTCCATTCCGGACAATGTGAGCTACCAGCAATATGGATTGGTGAGGGAGCTGGTGGCGCGGTATGGGCAATATTGAAAGACGAGGTTTCAGGTGAATCCAATCGGCATGACATTGAAGACCGGCGATTTCGAGATCGATCGCGCCTTCCGCATCGCGTTGGGTGACATGCTCGGCAACGTCGTTCATTACAAAAGCGGCCTGCTGGAGAAACCGGCGCCGTGCCTGGTGGCCGGGTTGAGCTATCCCGACCCCTGGACCCGCGACACGGCCTTCAACACCTGGAACGGGGCCGGGCTGCTGATCCCCGAGGTGATGAAGAATACGCTGCTTTCGTGTCTGACGCGGGGCGACTCCAGTGCCGGCATGGGCACGGGCTGCCATGACGAGGCTGGCAGCAAGGTGCCGCCCGGCGTGGTCTCCATCAGCGGGCAGTATTGGGACCGGATTATCTGGACCATCGGGGCATGGGCGTTCTATTGCCAGAATGGGGACAAGGAGTTTCTCGCGCTCGCGCTGGAGGCTGTGCGAAACTCGCTCGCGTATCTTGAGGAGAACGAATGGGACGGCGAAACCGGCCTGTTCCGCGGCGGCGCCTGCATCCATGACGGGGTCGGCGCCTACGGCGACCTCTACATCGACCAGGAGGGCACGGGGATCTTCCATTGGCCGGCGGCCAATCCCGCGCGCCGCCATCCGAAGGGGGCGGGCGTGCCGATGTTCGCGCTTTCGACCAATTGCCTTTATGCCGAGTCCTACCGGCTGGCCGGCCTCATGGCCGGCGAACTGGGCGTGACGCCCGCCCCCCGCTGGACGGTAATGCGGTCGCGTGTGACCGAGGCGATTCGCACGCGTTTCTGGAATCGCGAGAAGGGGCACTTCCTTTTTTATCTCGATCCCTGGGGCGGCAGCGGCGGCCGGCAGGAGTGCCTGGGCAACGCCTTCGCCCTGCTGTTCGACATCGCCACGCCGGAGCAGGCACCGGAGGTGATCGCCAATCAGCCGCGCCATCCCTTTGGCCCTCCCTCGATCTGGCCGGAGTGGGAGCGCTATGCCGCCTGCGGCATCGATCCTTTCCGGTGCCCGCCGAACCGGCCGGACATTGCCGCCGAACTTCAGGTCTTGCGGGGGGATCCCCGCTACAAGACCGGGTTTGCCGGGCATGGCGGCGGGATTTGGCCGCTGATCCAGGGCATCTGGGGGGAGACCATGGCGCGCCAGGGGCGGGCCGACCTTTTCGGGCAGGACTTGCGCCTGATGGCCGGCCATTTCTGCCGCGCTGTGCAAAGCCCGGAGTGTGTGCATCCCGAATGCGGACTGCCCTACGGCGGGTTGCAGGAGATGCCGAAGCGCGGGCCGGTCGACCGCTGGGTCTCGTGTTACCGGCAGACGTGGAGCGCCACCAGTTATCTGCGGATGATCCTGCAAGGCCTCTTCGGTCTCGACTGCCGGCCGGAGGGGCTGCGCTTCCGGCCCTGTTTGGCGCCGGGTATGGCGCGGGCGGAATTGCTGGGGCTTCCATACCGGAACGCACGACTGGACCTGCTTGTGGAGCAGGGCGATGTCAACGGCATTGCGCTGGATGGACGGCCGTTGTCCGGGGGCGTGATCCCGGGCGGGATGGAAGGCGAGCATGCACTAGTCCTCACGCTTGACGGCAGGGGGTCGAAATGAGCGAACGGATCCTTTTGTGTGACCGGCCGGAGTTGCTGGCCGAGATTGATGCCGGGAGCGGCGACCTGGTGCGGCTGCACGATCGGCGCCTGGGCCTCGAGATCATCGATCAGCCGCCAGACTGGGAATTCCAGGTCAACCGGCAGGCGCATTCGTTGAAGCTGGAGTTTCACCAGGACGGGCGCGGGCTGTTGGAGACCATCGCCCGCACGCAGCATTTCGGAGGGCACTCCCAGGGGTGGGCGCTGCAGGTAGGCCGCATCATGGTCCCGGGCGAAAGTTCCTTGCACATCCAATACCGGATCAAACGCGTGCGACTGGGGGAGCGGATCGCGGTGCCCGGGCCGAATCCCTACGAGCTGGAGATGCCGCTGTGGATCGACACCCTCGGTTTTCTCGGCTGGCGATTTTCCTTAATCAAACCCGACACCACGATGCGGGTGGCGCACCTGGGCGCAGCCGGCCCGCGCGAGCATTTGAGTTTTGAGGAAGGTCCTGTCAGTCAGGTCGTCCCGCACTTGGGGCACTTCTACCGGCGCACCTATCCCGGTCAGCAGGCGGTACCGGGCACGCTCTATTATCGGGACGACACGGACGCATGGCTCTGCCTCTACTCGCGGCGCGCCAAGCTCGCCCACATCAGCGACTTCACCGACGCCGGGACGCGGTTCCATGTGCAATACCACAAGCTCATGGCGCCGGACGGCGAATTCCCGGTGCCGGAGTTCTCCCTTGCCTGGGGGCGGGGCCGCGAGAGCATGGAGCGCTTCTGGGCGGAGATGTTCGACCAGTACGAGGAGCCGCCCGCCTGGCTCTATCGCACCACATGGGCGATGATGGATTACCATTCCCTCTACTCGGGCAAGCAGGTCTTCCGGCCCGGGCCGTTCAAGTTCAAGGAACTGGGCGAAACCTGCGCCGCCACGATCAAGGCCGGCGGCGCCAATGGATTCTGGCTTTACACCCACACGATTCGGCGCTCCGACTCCGACACCGCGCCCTACAGCGCGGGGCCGAATCCCGACCAGGGCACGCATCGCGAATTCCGCGATATGGTCCGCCGAATCCACGACGCCGGCGGCCGGGCCGTGGTCTGGCTGAGCACAACCGGCTTGCGGCCCGGCGGCGACCTGCGCCCCGAGTGGCAGGTGCGCGGCGCGGACGGGCGGCCGTATATCAGCTGGGGTTTCAACGCCCACGAGTTCATCGCGGCCTGCAACCCGCTGCATCCCGGTTTCCGGCAGTACATGCTCGACTGGACCCGGCGCTACCTTGAGGAGTTCGACGTTGACGGGTTCTTCCTCGACTGCGGGGTTTTCTCCTATCCCTGTGACTTTTCACCTGCGTTTACCGAAAATCATTTTGCCAGCGAGCTGGGGCCGGCCTTCCGGGAGCTTTACCAGGACATGTGGGACCTGGCCCAGCGCATCAAGCCCGGCCAGGTTCACATGTTCCACGAGGGGGTGCATGCCGACTATCCGGCTTCCGGCTACATGATGTGCGGGCATGTGCGCCCTCCGCGGCCCGCGGTAACGCTGACGGCGTGGAGGCAGATGGTGAGGTTCGGCCAGTACGGCAAGCGGCTGAACTGGTCCAGCTTCGCTCCGTTTGACCTGGCGTCCGGTTTTGTGCATTGGAACCCGGTCTGCGGCGCGACGGACAAGGCGGCCATGCTGAACTATGCCGCCGATCCGATGAACCAGCTTGTGGTCAAACTGGTGAAGGAGCGCGGTGTGCGTGAGGCGCGCGGAATCACCGACGGCGTGTCGCAGATCGACGGCACGCTGGTGACCATTCCCTCCTTCCGGGGCCCCTTGCCGCTGGCGCTAGGGGGCCTGGAGGGCGTCGGCCGGATCAGGAACGTCCTGACCGGCGCGGTGGTGGACAGTCGCCAGGATGCCGCTCTCGGTCCGGTGTTCGACCTTGATGGCGGCGCGGCTTATGAACGGTCTTAAGGCAGGAGCGAGATACGATGTCTGAAGAAAACTCAGAGGGGTCGTTTGAAGGTGCATCCGCGCCTGTGTCATGGCAGGCAACCGGGGGCGGCGAGCTTGAACTGTCGACCCGCCATTACAAGGATGGCCGGCAGTCCTTGAAGTGGAACTGGGGCAAGGGCTCCACCCTCATGCGTGAGGGGTTGGCGATATCCACGAAGACGCACCCGGGGGCGGGGATGCAGGGCTGGGTTTATCGCGAGACACCGGTCGAGGGGCGGCTGACTTTCCGCCTGGGGACGCGGGCGGCGCTGGCCGCCGGGAACCCGGAGTTCGTTTTCCGGTTCGGGTTGAATTTCACCGGCTGGCGCATGTTCCGGGTGCAGTTCGAGCGGGATGCGAAGGGGTCGTTGGAGGCCGGAGGCACAATCGAGTCGCTGGAAATACGGCCGCCCGAAGGTGATCCAGAGGGAACCCTCTGGCTGGACGCGTTGTTGATCGGCCCGCGCGTCTCGCCCCAGCGCAGCGCCGATTTCCAGGTTCCGGAGCACGCCGGCGATCTGGGCGGCTGGTGCGAGCACTGGCCTCTCCACTATTCACAGCAAACGCCGACCCAGCCGCTGCCGGCCTCGGTGACGGCCGGGCAGAGCCGGGATTTCGAGATCATTTCCCGCCGATACTTCAAGTGGTTGATGGGGGAGGAGCCGGACCTGACCCGGCCGCTGCTGAGGGATGGCACCGGGCAGATGCAGTCCTACATTCGCCGGGGCTGGTCGGAACTGGAGGCGCTCAAGGTCGTGCGGGATGCGCAGGGGCGGATCGCCGGTCCGGGGCTGGTGAAAGATTTCGGCAGTCCCACGAGCTTCAAGCACCTGTTCTACGACATCCTCATGCCGCTGGTCTTCGACTGCAAGATCAATGGCAACGACGATGCCCGGCGGATGGTGCTCGATCTTTTCGATTATATCCAGGACCAGGGCTGGGCCGAGGGGAGCGGGCTGGGCGACCTCTGGCTCAATCCGCTGGGCTTCGCGCCCTATTGCCATGCCGTCGTCCTGATGCGGGATGAACTGCGCGCAACCGGCCGGCTGGAGAAGGCGGTCCGGGCGGCCCTGTGGTATCAGACCTTCGGGAAGACGTTCTCGCGCTTTGACGGGACGTACATCGAGACCAATGCCGACGCCTTGCGCAGCATCCTGTTCACGTCGCTGGCCATGATCCTGGCGATGGACGACTCGCCCCGGAAAGTACAGTACATGCGCGGCTGGCTGGCGTGGTACAACGATGCGCTTCAGATCTCGCCGCGGTTTACCGGGCTGATCAAACCCGACGGGCTTGGCTTTCACCACGAGGGTGTCTATGCCGGGGCCTACGCCACCGAGGCCTACGAGTTCTGTTCCCTGATCGCCTGGCTGCTGCACGGCACGGAGTTCGCCGCCGCGCCGGAGTCCCTCGCCAATCTCAAGCGCGCGCTGGTGACGCAGGACGCGATCAGCAACGCGTACGATGTCCCGTATACGGTCATGGGCCGCATGCCGCGGCCCGGCGTGCGCCTCTTGTCCGCCTATGCCTACCTGGCGCTGGCGGAAGGGGCCGACGCGGGCCCTGAGGCAACCCCGGGGCGCGAGATGGCTGGCATTTTCATGCGCCTCTGGCGGCCTGAGCTGGACTGCCTGAAAGGGATGCTGAGCGTCGATCTGGATGCGCAAGGCGGCAAGTTCCTGTTCTACCAGCCTTTCGGCCGGCTCCAGATCATGCAGGAACTCGCCGACCGCGGCGTGGCCGGGTCGCCTCCGCCGAACGGGTTCTGGAGCAAGCCCTGGGGCGCGCTGGCGATTCAGCGGCGCGACGACTGGATGGTGGCGGTCAAAGGGTGGAGCCAGTATGTCTGGGATTTCGAGATGCACCCGAAATCCTGGGCCATGGTCGAGGAAAACGTCTTCGCCCGCTACTGGAGCTACGGCACGCTGCAGCCGATCACGCACGGCAACCCGGTCAACCCGGTGGCCAGCGGCTGGAACCTGGACAAGGGCTGGGACTGGTGCCGCTGGCCGGGGGCGACGAGTCCGCATCTCACTCTGGCCGAGAACTACGATCCGAAGACCTCCTGGGCGTGCCGCTTCTTCTCGTCAGCGACCTTTGTCGGGGGCGTCAGTTGCGAAGGGCGCAACGGCATGTTCGCCCTCAAGCTGCATGAGCACTATTACGACCCGAGCTTCCGCGCCTACAAGACCACCTTCTTTTTCGAGAACGAGATCATCTGCCTCGGTTCGAACATCGAGAGCCGGGACGTGAGGCACGCCTACGGGACAACATTGTTCCAAAGCTGGATGCCGGAGCCGGGGATGCCGATCCAGGTCAATGGCGCGGTGGTGACGGCGTTCCCCTATGAGTTCCGGGGGGAAGCGGGCCGGCCGCTCACCCTCATGGATCCGTATGGCAACGGCTACTGCGTGCCGGATTCCCGTGATGTGCGTCTTACCCGCGGCGAACAGAAATCGCGCGACGCCTGGAACCGCGGCGAGACCCGCGGCGCCTTCAGCACGGCCTGGTTCGACCACGGCAGCCCGCCGAAGGACGACGGCTACGGCTCGGAACGCTACCACTACGCGATGCTCGTGCAGACGACGCCGGACGCGCTGGCGGCATTCGCCAAGGCGGCGCCCTACCGGGTGCTGATGCAGAACCATCAGGCGCACATCCTCGAGCACCTCGGGCAGAAGACCATGGCCTATGCGCTTTTCGAGACTGACTGGATTATCCCGCACGGGGTTATCCGCAAGACGGACACGCCCATGATGGCGATGGTGAAGGAGACAGCAACCGGGGTGCTCCTGAGCCTGGCGGATCCCGATCTGCGGCTGCCCAAGCGGCGGAACATGGGGTACCTGGATCACGAAGCCATGGAAACGCCGGCACGGCCGTCGCTCGTGCGCGTTGAGTTGCGCGGTCGCTGGACCGCGGAGGCAATTCCAGAAAACATGTCGATACGTGAAACGGGTCATGGGGTTACCGTGTTGGAATGCCGTTGCGAGTACGGACTGACGAGCGAGATCGCGTTGACTGGGGGAGTCTGAAACATGTGGAAATCAAACTGGGACGAGACCGTCCGGCATCATGCGGACTGGTGGGCGCACCGGGGGCTGGTGCTGGCGACAGGGGGCTTTCCGGCTACCCGGCCGCATGAGCAAGTGGCGGCGCCGGGCGATCCGCCGGCCGGACTGCACTATCACACGGCGCCGGAGTGGCGGGCGCGGGTCAACCATCATGCGATGGCCACCCGCGATTTCGTGGCCGACACGGTGCCGATGGCCCACCTGGATATCGGCCCCGGCTCGCTGGCGCTGCTGCTCGGCTCCGAGCCGGGTTTTGCGCCCACCACGGTCTGGTTCGAGCCGTCCATGAAGGAGGACGAAGCGCCCGAGCTGCGCCCGCCCCTGGCGTTCGATCCGGCCAACCGGTGGTGGCGGATGCATGAGCAATCGGCCCGCTGTTGCGCGGAGCTGGGGCGGGGCAAGTATGCGGTGGGCTTGCCGGACCTGGTGGAGAATATCGACATCATCGCCGCCCTGCGCGATCCGCAGACGCTGCTGGTGGATATGCTGGAGAGGCCGCAGTGGGTCGAGGAAAAGGTCTGGGAGATCAACCGGGCCTGGTTCGAGGCCTATGACCGGCTGTATGAGATCATCAAGCTGGCGGACGGCAGCTCCTGCTGGGGCGCCTTCGGCCTGTGGGGCCCCGGCAAGACCGCGAAGCTGCAGTGCGACGCGTCGGCCATGTTCTCGCCGGCCATGTTCAAACGATTCGTCGTGCCGGCGCTGACGGCGCAATGCGAATGGCTGGATCATGCCATGTTCCACCTGGACGGCCACCAGTGCCTGTGTCACCTGGACCAGTTGCTGGCGATCGACGCGTTGGACGCCATCGAGTGGACGCCCGATCCCACGGTGCCCTCGGGCGGCAAGCCGGACTGGTATCCGCTGTACCGCCGCATCCTGGCGGCCGGCAAGTCGGTGCAGGCGGTGGGTGTTGCGATGGACGAGGTGATTCCGCTGCTCGACGCTGTCGGCGGCAAGGGGCTGTACCTGTGGGTAAATGGCGGCAGCGATCGCGCCGCCTTCGAGCGACTGGTTGACCGTGTGGAGCCGTACCGGAAATGAACATGAAAAGAGGGAAGCGTCACCACGGATCACACCGATCACACGGATAAGAGGAGGCGCGAAGCGCGCAATCCGGAAGAGAAGATTAACACGGTGGAACACGGCGAACGGCGGACACGGTAAAACACGGTTAAGAGCCCTGTAGTAACGCCGCGTCTACTACAGGGCTTCCCCACAAAGAAAGAGACCCTTAAGCACTTTGCCTCGCGATTATGCCCGAAGGGAACAACTCGCGGATGTTGGAACCGTGTCTTCCGTTCGCCGTGTTCCACCGTGTTATTCTTTTCTTAAACATTCCGGCGATCAGCTATCAGATATTTTATCGCGCATTCCCGCGGTCAGCGCACGCGGCTAACAGCAGAACAGTCACGGAAAAGCCATTTGCATACTGATCACTCTCTTCCTCCTCTGACCACTGACCACCGATCACTGATTACTGCGGGAGAATGATGGCTCGACACAAAGGCTCCGACGGCGTAGTCTGGGCCAATGAAGACACCCCTTTTGCTGGTCTTTTTCGCTTTTTGCCTGTCATCGCAGGCCTCCGCAGACGAATCCAAACCGATATACTTCGCCCAGCTCACGGACACCCATCTGGGCGTGATCGACCACGAGAAGGTGCTCGCCCAGATGGTGGACGCCATCAACACCCTGCCGTTTCCCCTGGCCTGCGTGGTGGTGACGGGCGATCTGGCCATGGACAATTTCGACAAGCCGGCTGTCCGGGAGGCGGCCACCTCGCTGCTGGGGCGCATCCGGGTGCCGGTTCATGTGCTGCCCGGCAACCATGACCTGAACGCCAAGAGCTCCGCCGCGACCGTGACCAACTGGATCCGGCTATTCGGTCCGCTCGGCGCCTCGGCGGATTATGGCGGCGTGCGCTTCGTGTTCGTCTACACGGAGGATCTGTTCAAAAAGGGGGCGACCGCGGATTTTGATCCATTCGACTTCCTGGGCGCCGAACTGAAAAAGGCGGGCGGCCAGCCTGTGCTTTTATTCCAGCATAGCCCGTGGTTCGAGGATTATTACGGAAACGCGGTGCATCCGGGGTGGCCGGAGGGCGCGCGGGCCCGCTGGGCCGGCCTGGTCCGCAGCGGGCCGGTCAAGGCCGTTATCGCCGGCCATTATCACCGGGATGAATTGTACTGGGAGGGAGCGGTGCCCGTTTATGTCGGC
>JBIIYJ010000259.1:0-7754 GCA_044346855.1 Kiritimatiellia bacterium | reverse complement strand
GCAGGAACGATCCCATCAAAAAGAGCGAACCCCGCCCCTGATAGGCGAGTATGACGTCGTGGTCTGCGGCGGAGGCCCGGCCGGTTGCGCGGCGGCCATTGCGGCGGCGCGGCATGGAGTCCGCACGTTGCTTGTCGAGAAGGAGGGCTACCTGGGCGGGGCCACGGTATCGCAACTGGTAGGCGTCGTTCTGAGCACGAACGGCGTCGACTTCCAGGGGATCTGGCACGAGTGGGCTCGGCAGTTGCAGTCCTTCGGCGGGATGGCGCAGCTGCAACGATCGCCGAGTCCCTTTTATGGGGATGTTCTGCAGTGGTTTCGCAGTTCCGTGGATCCCGAGAAGGTTAAGCGCGTCTGGGAATCGCTGCTGGACGCCGCCGGCGCCGATCTACTCCTGCAGGCGACCGTTTGCGATGTGGAAATGGACGGCGTCGGCATCACGGGCGTCAAGGTGATCACGCGTGCGGGCCGGGGGCTGATTCGCGCGCGCCTCGTGATCGATGCCACGGGCAATGCCTTGGTCTGCCACCTGGCCGGTGTTCCCTGGGACCGGGGGGTTGACGGGACGCTCTGGCCGCAGGCGGTTTCGCTGAACGCGCACTGGGGTTGCAGGATGCCGGGAACGACTCCGGCGCCCGGAACGGGCGGCACGCTGGGCGATCGTCCCGAGCACTTGAGTCGGATGGATCTCAAGCAGGTGGATCCCCTTGACCCGTGGGACGTGACCCGGGCCCTGCGCGCGTTGCGACGACAGCTGTGGGCAAAGGCGGACGCGGTCGGGCCGGACCGTTACCTGGTTGCGACCGCTTCGGATCTCGGCGTCCGCACGTCGCGCATCATCAAGGGCGCCGAGCGTGTCAGCGACGAGGACGCCTGGATCTTCCGCAAGCGCCCAGAGGGCATCGCGCGTTCGTCGTGGGAATTGGACGTGCACCCGCCGGACGACAATCCGGTTCCGGAGCGTTTTTTCCACAGTAAAAGCGAGGCGTACCGGCAGCGCTGCCGGCAATCGGCGGCGGGCAACTGGTTCGATATCCCGTATGGGAGTCTGATCCCGGAGGGGGTGGCGGGCCTTCTGGTCGCCGGCCGCACCGTATCCTCCGGCTACCTGGCGCAGGGGTCCCTGCGCATCCAGCAGACGTGCATGGCGACCGGACAGGCGGCCGGAACGGCGGCGGCGCTCAGCCTGCGGGCGGGGGTGACGCCGCGCGAACTGGATTCCGCCGTGCTGGCGGCCCAATTGGAGCGGGACCGCGACGTGGAGCCGGCCTTCGACAGCCTGAAGGCCATTCCGCGGGCGGGAGACAAGGGGGGGATGGCGCGATGACGCAGGGACGATCTTATCAGGGTAAACGGGTAACGGGATCATTCAAACAAATACGGAGCTATCACGTGAGTTCAGGATGTGTGATCGGGAAGCGGCGGTTCACCTGTCTGGCGCCGACGCTGGTGCGGATCGAATATGCGCCGGACGGCGTTTTCGAGGACCGCCGGAGCATGGTGGCGTATGCCGAAAAGAAGCCCATGGCGTTCAAGGCCGTGAGTCGGGATGGCGAGTGGGATATCCTGGATACCGGCTTCATGCAGGTGCGGAGCGCGGAGAATGACCGGGCGCCCAATCGGCTGAACCTGGAGATCCGCTGGAGCGACGGGAAGCTGATGCAGTTCTGGCGGCCCGGCGACCGCGACTACCAGAACCTTGGCGGCACCGTCCGCTCGCTCGACCGCTACGGCGGCGAGTCGTGCGTCCTGGACGGCGTGCATCCCGCCACGATGGAGTCGCCCGACCCCAGCGGCACCAGCTGGCCGGCCTGGCTCCAGTGCGAGGTCGACCCGCTTTACGACCCGCTCCACCCCAACCCCCCGCCGGAGCTCAACCGCGGCCACTGGCTGCGCGAGGCCCAGCGCGAGCGCAACGACGGCCGCTTCCTGGAGCGTACCTTTAATTGGTACAAGGATTCCCGCAGGTTCTGTCCCGGCGTCCTCTCCGCCTCCGGCTACTACCTGCTGAACGACTCCGACGGCGCGGTCATGGACGGCGACGATTTTCCGGTCGAGCGGAACCGGCCCGGCGTTGAGGACTGGTACTTCTTCGCCTACGGCAAGGCCTACAAGCAGGCGCTGGCCGACTTCCGCCTGCTGAGCGGCGCCTCTCCCATGATGCCGCACAAGAACCTCGGCATCATCTTCTCCCGCTGGCCGGCGTTCACCGAGACGGAGGTCGAGACGATGGCGCGCGAGTTCGCGGCCAACGGGTATCCGCTGGCGACGCTCGTGATGGACATGGAATGGCACAAGGAGGGCTGGGGGCACTGGGAGTTCAACCCGGAGTTGATTCCGGACCCGAAACGTTTCTTCGCCCTCTGCCGCAAGCACGGGCTGGACGTGACGTTCAACGACCATCCGCTGGACGTGCGCGACGACGACGTCCACTTCGAGGACTACGTGAAGAAGGCCGGGCCGGACGTGCTGATCCGGGTCCGGGATTACAACGGCAAGAAGCCCCGCATGGCCAAGGTTGACATCTGCGACAAGCGGCAGAACAAGGCGTTTTGCGAGGTGTGCCACACCGACATCATGAAGCTCGGGCTGGATTACTGGTGGAACGACGGGTCGCGCGGCCAGCTGAGCGGCACCTGCGGCCAGCTGGTGACCAACAAGACGTTCTTCGAGGAATCCGCGCGGGACGGCCGCCGCGGCATGCTGCTGGCGCGCTACGGCGGGCTGGGCTCCCACCGCTACGGCGCGTTCTTCACCGGCGACGCCACGTCGGATTACGACGTGCTCCGGCTCCAGTGCGAGTTCAACATCCGCGCCGCAGGGGTGGGCGTCTCCAGCGTCAGCCACGACATCGGCGGCTTCTGCCTGGCCCCCAGCCAGGTTCGGAAGAACAAGGCGGGTGTCCCTATTATCGATCCTGAGCGCTACCTGCGCTGGCTGCAGTTCGGCGTGTTCAACCCCGTCCTGCGCTTCCACAGCGCGCCCGGCTGCGGAAGCCGGCGGCCCGACGACTACGACGCCGAGCTGGACGGCGCCTGCCGCCACTGGCTGCGGGTGCGCCACAGCCTGCTGCCGTACCTGTATACCGCCATGCGAACCCACCACGAGACGGGGCTGCCGGTTTGCCGGGGTCTCTTCCTGGAGGAGCCGGGGAACCCCGAAGCCTACCGGTTCGACCAGTATTTCTTCGGGCCGGCCCTGCTGGTCGCCCCTGTGCTGGACGCGAGCCGGAAGCGGACGGTCTACCTGCCGGCCGGCCTGTGGTGGGAATTCGGGACAGGCAAGCGGTGGGAGGGCGGCGTGGCGATCACCCGGCCGGTGGCCCTGAAGGACGTGCCGGTGTATGCGCGGGCGGGCGGCGTCATTCCCCGGCAGGACCCGGACGGCGACCTGCATGCGGCGCATATCCGGGAGCTGACGCTGGACGTCTACGCCGGCGCGTCAGGGTCCGGCGAGCTCTATGAGGACGACGGCAAGTCCCCCGCCTACCAGGACGGGCGGTTCTGCCGCACCCGCTTCGAGCTGACGCAGGGGGCCGGCGAAATGACGCTGAGCGGGACGGTTGCGGAAGGCAAGCCACTTGGGGCGCAGCGGCAGGTGACCGTTGACATCGCACTTTCCGCCGCACCGCGGAGTGTGGGGCTGGATGACGGTAGCCCGCTGGCGTGGGAGGCTTTGCCGGAGGCGAACCGATTCCGCATCCGGCTGCCGCTGCGGCCGTCGAGCGCCGCCTGGGCGATCCGGATCGGGGAAGGCTGAGCCATGACAAGACGCGAACGGCTTCTGACGGCGATGCGGCGGGGAACGCCCGACCGCATTCCGTTCACCTATGACGCCACGGCCGAATGCTCGGAACGGCTGCGGGTTCATTTGGGGCTTTCCTCGGCGGAGGAGATCCCCGCCCATTTCGGGTGCGATCAGTTTGGCTCCCTCGCCACGCTGGTCGGCCGCAGTCCCATCGCCTGGAACCAGCCGGACCGCCGGGCGGATGGCACGCGGCTTACCCTCTGGGGCACACCGCTCAAGAAGGTTGAGTATCCGGGCGGCTTCTATTGGGAATACGACACGCCGCCGCTGGCCGCGGCCGAGACGGTGGCCGACGTCGAGCGGCACGCCTGGCCGGACCCGTCCCGGGTCGAGTTCGCCCCGCTGCCGCCGCCCGGGGCGTGGAAGCCCCGGCAGGCTGAGACCGTTTTTGGGGACAGCAGCTTCATCGGCCCGTTCGGCATCGCGTGGCAGGTGCGCGGCATGGAGTCGATCATGCTCGACATGATCGAGAATCCGGCGCTGGTGGAATCGATCGTCGCGCACATCGAGGCCTTCACGTTGCCGTTGCTGAAGCGGTTCCTGGAGACTTACAAGGGGGCCATTGACTTCGTCTGCTGCGGCGACGACTTCGGCACGCAGCTGGGCCTGATGATCGGGCGCGAGCCGTTCCGGCGCTTTTTTGCGCCCAGCCTGAAGCGCCATTTCGAATTGGCCCGGGCGCATGGCGTGATTGCCTACCAGCATTGCTGCGGGGCCATTTACGACATCATCCCCGACCTGATCGACTGCGGGGTCCAGGTGCTCAACCCGATCCAGACGCGCGCGGCCGGCATGGATCCGGCCCGGCTGAAGCGGGAGTTCGGCGGCGCCCTGGCGTTCCACGGCGGGATCGATGTGCAGAAGACGCTGCCGGGCGGAACGCCCGAGGAGGTTCGCCGCGAGGTGCGCGAACGGGTGGCCCAGCTGGGGCCGAACGGATACGTGTTGTGTTCGTCGCATGCCATGCAGGCGGATATTCCGCCGGGCAACATTGTGGCGATGTATGATGAGATTGGGAAACGGGGGCTGACTCATGGGTAACGACAAGAAGACGGCTGCGCGCCTGAAGGCGTTCTATATCAACGGCACACACTGGGACCGGGAATGGTACGAGCCGTTCCAGGAATACCGCATGTGGCTGGTGCGGATGCTCGATCGGACCATGGACCGGCTGAAGGCGGATGACCGGTATAACGTCTTCCATCTCGACGGTCAGGCGGCCGTCCTGGACGATTATCTCGAGATCCGACCCGAGCGTCGCGACGATCTGGCGGCGCTGCTGAAGGCGGGCCGGATGTCGGCCGGCCCCTGGTATGCGCCGCCGGACCTGTGGCTTGTTTCCGGCGAAGCCCTGATCCGCAACTTCCAGATGGGGATGCGGACCGTGCGCGAACTGGGAGTGGAGCCCATGTCCGTAGCCTACACGCCCGACCTGTTCGGCCATCCTGCGGCCATGCCGATGATATACACCGGTTTCGGCCTGGAGCACGCCGTCGTCTGGCGGGGGATCAACGACGAGCAGGTGGGCGCCGAGTTCGTGTGGGTGGGGCCCGACGGGTCGCGCGTCCTGACGCACAAGCTGCCCGACAACGCCGGCTACGGCTGGTTCGGCTGCCGGGTGAGCTGGGCGTGGGGCGAGGGTGCGGCGGCGGACGTGAAACTGGCGGACGATTTCGGCCAGGCGCTGGAGGAGGAGCGCAAACGGCTTCATGCGCCGGTGCTCTACATCAGCGACACCAGCGACCACCGGACGATGCCGGAGCGGATTCCCGAGATGCTGGCCGTCCTGGCGAAGCGTTTTCCCGAGGTCGAGTTCAGTCATGCCCGGATCGAGGATTATTTCCAGGAACTGGAACAGCACCGGAAGACGCTTCCCGAATTCAAGGGCGAGCTGCGCCATGCCGCGCGCCGCACCATGACCTGGTGGTTCGCGCTGATTCCGCACTGCGTCTCTTCGCGGTACCCGCTCAAACAGGCCAACGACCGATGCCAGAACCTGCTCACGCTGTGGGCCGAGCCTCTGGCAGCCTATGCCGCGCTGGAGGGGCGGACGCTGCCGCCGGGTTTCCTGAAAACCGCCTGGAAATTCCTGATCCAGAACCAGCCGCATGACTCCATCTGCGGCTGCTCGATCGACGCCACCCATGCCGACATGCCCTTCCGGTATCACCAGGCCGAAGGGCTTGCTGACGGCGTCCGGCGGCAGGCCATGGCCTCGATTGCCAAGGCGTCCTGCGATCTTCAGAAAGCCTACTCGAATGTGGTGGTCTGGAATCCCTTGCCGTGGGAGCGGAACGAGGTGACGGAGGTGGACCTTCTTCTCCCGCCCGCCTTCCAGCCCAAGGCGATCCGTAGCGGCCACACCGGCCCCTTGATGGATCAATTCGAGCTGGCTGGGCCGGATGGCGCTGTCATTCCTTTCCAGTTGCTGTCGCTCGATTCCGCCCGCAAGGTCAAGATTCCCGACGACCAGGGGCGCCGCATGCTTGCCGCTCCGGAAGCGGATGTCTACCGGGTGGCGCTGCCTCTGGCGCTGCCGGCGGCCGGGTATACCAGTCTGACGGTGAAACCCCTTGAAGGCCGCGTGAACCGCACCACCTCGACCCTGCTGACCGGCCCCTTGGAAGCCGAAAACGAGCACCTGCGCCTTCGCATCACGCCGCAGGGGCTTGTCGAAGTGGAGCATCGGGCCACGGGTCGCGTTTACCGGGATTGGTTCAGCTATGAGGACAATGGCGAGACGGGCGATGGCTGGAATCATGTTCAGCCTGTGGCCGTCGGCACGGTCGTGTCGCCCGGCATGGCCGTCCAGGCCGGGCTGGAGCACGAGGGGCCGTTCCAGGTGACTTTCCGGATCGACCGGTTGCTGCGCGTTCCCGCGGGGATGGATCTTTGCCAAACCGACCGGCGGCGGGAGGACCGGGTTGACCTGGCGGTGACCGACTACCTGACGCTGCGGGCCGGCGACCCGTGCCTGCAGGTGCGCACGGTGGTGGATAATCGCGCGTGCGATCACCGGCTGCGCGTGCTGTTCCCAACCGATTTGGCCGTCGACACATATCAGTCGGATCAGCCCTTCGCCTGGGTCGAGCGTCCCGTGGCCAAGGATCCCGCCAGTTGTGGCTGGAAGGAACCCGATCCCGTGGAGCGGCCGCACCATACCGCGGTGGCGTTGTCGGATGGCAAGGCGGGCCTGGCGCTGCTCTGTCCGGAAGGCCTTCACGAGCACAGCATCGGAAACGAACGGCGGCGGACGATGATTCTGACCCTGTTCCGTGCGCTTCGGCAAACACCCCAGACCGATGGCGAGCCGGGCGGTCAATTGCAGGGACAGCTTGAGTTTCGCTATGCGTTGCTGCCCTTTACGGGCGCCGTGCCCCGCGGCCGGCTGACGCGCCTGGTCATGGCTCTCCAGGCCGGGGTGCAGCGGCACTTTGCGGTCCAGTCGCCCGGCTCGGCTAGCCTGTTCCGTGTGGAGGCCGACGACGAGGTGGTTGTCACGGCCGTCAAGCCCGGCGCGGACGGACGATCCTTGGTGGTGCGGCTCTGGAACGGTGGAACCGGTGCGGCCAAGGCGCAGATCCGGCCGGCGACGCGGGTCGTGTCTGCAGGCCTGTGCGATCTCAAGGAGGACCCGCTTGCTCCGCTTGCTGTCGGCAAGGACGGCTCGGTTCGGGTGAAAGTCCCGGCCGGCGGCCTGGTTACCGTGCGGTTTGAGGTGAAGTCGTGAGCCGCGCGTGGCCGGATACCGGCGCCGTTTTGCGCGATTGCGCGGCGTATTGGCGGGGGGAGCGGACGGGGCCCCGGCTCAGCCTCTTGTCCGAACCGACCTACCGCCAGATGCTGGACGACTCGCGGGGCAACCTCGATGGCGTGGCGGACGCCGCCGCGGCTTGCATCCGGGCGGACATCGAGGCGGGCGAACCCGCCGTGCTGCCGGCGATCTA
>JBIIYJ010000048.1:0-23659 GCA_044346855.1 Kiritimatiellia bacterium | reverse complement strand
CCAGCACCAGGACGCCCAGGATCGCGGCGGCCCGGGGCAGGATCCGGCTCCAGGGCAGGCTCAGGGCCGAGGAGCGGGCCAGGTTCAGGAGCGACGAGGCCCTTTCCTTGGCGGTTCCGGACAGGCCGCCGTCGCGGACTTCCAGGGCAAATTCATCGCCCGCCCCGATCCTGGGAGCGGGCTTGGCGGGAACGGCCCGGCGGCGCATCGGCGGAACCGCGGGTGCGGCGGCCGGCGGCGCCGTCACGGGCGCCGGGGCGGGCGCCGGGGCGGGAGCGGGAGGCGTCAGCGGCTTGGGCGCCTCAGGCGCAGGCGCGGACGCCTGAACCGGAGCGACCGCCTCGGACACGACCGGCGGAGCGGAAGGAGGAGGAGGCGGCGGAGGGGGTGGCGCAACCGCCTGCCTGGGAGCCTGCGGAAGGATGGGCGCCACCTTGGGCGGTTCTATTTTAGGTACAGAGACGGCGGGTGGCGAGACAGGGGGCGAGGCGGGCGGCGCGGCTGAAAAGAGGTCGAACGGCAGTTCGGGGCCCGGAGCCGGCGGGACGGGGGCGGCGGGCGGCTCCGCGGCCGGGGGGGCGGCGGGGGCGGGCGGAGCGGAGGGCGCGAGGTCCAGCTCCGGCGTCATGGGCGCGGCGGAGGGCGCATGGGAGGGGCCGGGCTTGAGCACGGACGGAGCCCGGATGCGCTTGTCCGACTCGGCATGACGGGCCTGGTAGAGGCTGATCAGTTCGGGCGCGTCCAAGCCGAGAAACTCGGCGTAGAGCTTGATAAACCCGCGCGTGTAGATGGGCGCCGGGAACTTGGAAAAATCGTCCTGCTCCAGGGCCTGGATAACCTGGGACTTGGACCGGGTGCCTTCCGCGACCTGGGCCACCGTCAGACCTTTGGCTTCCCGCGCCTCGCGCAGGATCTGGCCGACGCTTTTCATGGATCATTCCTCCGGTTCAAGGCCGTTTTCATCCTTGTTCACCATGTCGCCGCTCAGGTCCAGCAGGATCTCCCGGGCCTCGGAGCCCCGGGGGGGGCCCACAATCCCCCGCTCCTCCAGAAGATCAATGATGCGGGCGGCCCGCGTGTACCCAATTTTGAGACGCCGCTGCAGGGCGGACGTGGAGGCGCGCTTGGTGTCGCGGATGATCTGCAGGGCCTGCTCCACCAGCTCGTCGTCCCCGCCGCCTCCGCCGCCGGTCTCCATCATGTCCTCGAACGACGACGCAGGCGCCGCGGCCGGACGCGGCCGCGGGACCTGGGGCGGCTCGGACGGCGCCGGGGCTTCGGCTCCGTCCGCGGCCGGCTCCTCCGGCGCGGGCAGGGAGGGCGGCGGCATGCCGGCCCGGACCGGCCGCGGCGGCGGGACATCCTCCTCGGGCCCGTTCATCGGACACTGGTCCTTGATGAAACTCGTGATCTTGCGGATGTCCTCGTCGCTGGTCAGGCAGCCCTGGGCCCGGAGCATCTGGCTGGCGCCGGGGGGCACGAACAGCATGTCCCCGCGGCCGAGCAGCTTGTCCGCGCCCATCGCGTCCAGGATGGTTTTGCTGTCCACCTTCTGGGCCACCTGGAACGCGATGCGCGCCGGGAAATTGGCCTTGATGGTGCCGGTGATGACGTTGACCGAGGGACGCTGCGTAGCCAGGATCATGTGGATTCCCGTGGCGCGGGAAAGCTGGGCCAGGCGGGTGATGTAGTCCTCCACCTCGTTGGCGGCCGTCATCATCAGATCGGCCAGTTCGTCCACCACGATGACGATATACGGCAGATTCTCCTCGGAGGGCGGCGGCGCCTCCCCCCCGAAAAGGTCCTGCTGGCGCACGGGAGTGCGGGTGTTGTAACCCTGGATGTTGCGCACCCCCACCTTGGCGAAGAGCTTGAAGCGGCGGTCCATCTCGGTCAGGGCCCACCGCAGGGCGCCCGCGACTTTCTTGGGGTCCGTGATAACCTGCTTGAGCGAGCCGACCAGGTGCGGCAGCCGGTGGTAGGCCGTGAACTCCACGATCTTGGGATCCACTAGCATCAGGTGAAGCTGGTCGGGCGTGCGGGACATCAGCAGCCCCGCCAGGATGGAGTTCATGCACACGGTCTTGCCCGACCCGGTTGTGCCGGCTATCAGCAGGTGCGGCATCGAGGCGAGGTCGGCGATCAGGTCGTTGCCGCCCACGTCCTTGCCCAGCGCCAGGGGAAGCTGGGCCTTGCTCGTCCGCCACGCCTCGCTGCCGATGAGATCGCGCAGGGTCACGACGCTGGCGGTGGTGTTGGGGACCTCCACGCCCACCACGCCCTTGCCGGGAATGGGCGCCTGCACGCGCACGCTGGCCTTGAGCGAGAGGCCCAGGTTGTTGCTGAGAGCGGCGATCCGCTCCACCTTGACGCCGGGGGCGGGCAGCAGCTCGTAACGCGTGACGACCGGCCCGCGCTCGACGTTCGTCACCCGGACCTCGATGCTGAAATCGGCGAGGGTTTCGACGATGACCTTGCCGGTGGTCTCCGCGTCCGATTCGAGCGTCTGGGGGCCGCCATTCTCGGAACCCTGGAGCAGCGAGATGGGCGGCAGCTTGTAGTCGGGGAAGTGGAGCACGACCCCGGCCGGCATGGCTGCGGCCGGCTCCGCGGGCGTCTCGCGGGGCTTCGGGGCGGCGACCTTGCGCTCAGAGGCCGGAGGGGGCGGCGCGGCGGCGATGGCGACGGATTCCGCCGGGGGCAGGGCGGGCGCCTCGGGCTCGGAGGGCTCATCCTCCTGCTGCCGCGCCGGCACTTCGGCCAGGACCGGCTTGCGGACGGGTTTCTCGATTTTCTCGGCCGGCTTGGCGCGGGGCTTCGCTTCGGCCGCCACGGTTTTCCCATACCGGGGGCTCGGCTCTTTTTCGTAGGATCCTTCGAGGTCCGCAGCCCCGCGGGTGGCCGACCGATCGGTGAGCCGCTTCCAGCCGGCGCTCGCATACCCCGCCAGGAAAAGGAACGCGGCCACGATCCGCTCGCGCCCGAACACAAGGATCACGGCGATGAAGAAGACGGCCAGCGAGAGGATCAGCGTCCCCGGCTTGCCCAGGAAGCGGATCAGGACGCTCTGCGTGAAGTAATGGCCGGGGACGCCGCCGGGCGCGTGGGCGATGTTCAAACGGGTTCGCCCCGTCAGCCAGGTCCACCATTCGGGAGTCAGCTCCACGAACACGATGAGCGAGAGCATCATCATGAGCGACCAGAAGAAGCGGAAGCGCAGGAACAGCTCCTTCCGGACCCAGAGGAGGATGCCGAAGGCGAGGGCCAGGGCGGGAATCGAATAGGCCAGGATGCCCGTGAGGAAGAAGAGGCTGTACGCCGTTATCGCCCCGGTGGGTCCGATGAAATTGGCGGCGGGCTCGTTGGCCGGGGCGGCCAGGAAGCCGATGTCCTGCCAGTCGTACGAGAAAAGGCTTAGGGACAGGAAAAACCAGGCCGCCAGCAGGGCGATCCCCAGCACCTCGCGGGAGCCGCCGCGCGGAGCCGGCAGATCCCCCTCTGTTTCTTTTTTAGCCATGACCGGAAGATCCCTCCCCTACCGTTTGGCGGCGGGTTCAATTTCGCAACGGGTGATAAGGTCCTGGTAGACGCGCAGGTCGTGCTCCCCGGCCATGGCGGCCAGGTCGCGCGCCAGGACCGCCAGGCGCATTGCCCGCATGGCGTCCCCCCGGGCCAGGTAAACCTCGCCCAGCGTGTTCCAGATGTTGAAATCGTGCGGCGCTTCCATCACCGCCTCCTGGGCCTCGCGCAGGGCCCGGTCCAGGTCGCGGATGGCGGGATCCTCCGATTTGACCCGCAGCCAGGCCACGTTGTTCTTCAGGCCGGCATTCTCGGGATACTTCTCCAGCAGGCGGCCGTAGATGCGCATGGATTCCGCGTAATCCCCGGTCTCCATGGCCACCATGGCGCTCATAAACTGAAGATCCTCGTCCGCGGGGGCGGCTTCCCGGGCCTTGCCCAGCGCCTCCACCGCCTCGGTCCAGCGGCCTTCGACAAACAGGCGCCGTACGACAGCGACCGGCGAGGAGCCGGTTTTGTTGCTCTCCCCCGCCGGCGACTGGGCCCGGAGCCCCGCCGCGCCGATGACCAGGCCGACCAGGGCCCACAGCAAAACGTGCGTTCTTTTCATAGCCCGCCTTTCACCGCCGGTTTGAACATCACCCGGACCAGCGCCGGATCGGTCGCCGTCCGGATGCGCAGGTCGCCGGGCAGGTAGACCCGGACCGGCATCGCATATTCCCCCGGTTGCGCAATCACGCTGCCGTCCACGAAGACGCGCAGCGTGGTCAGGTCCACGCGGTCGAGGTCGGCCTCGCTTCCCTCCAGCAGGACCGAGGAGGCCAGGGGCGTGTCGAGCCGCCACTCCCAGATGCCGGGCCGGCAGAGCACGGTGATGGGAAGCTGCTCGAGGCGCACGACGGAATTGGTGGCGGCGGCCGACCGGCGGGGCTCGAGCGACGCCTGCCGCTGCGCCGTCTCCAGGCGGATCGCATCCTGGATGAGATACCACGCCATGACACCCAGCAGGAGGGCAAGGAGCTTAAGACCCAGTTTTGGAAACTGGAACCGGGTTGGAACGGGGGCCGGGGTCATGGTTTCGTCCTTTCCCGCCCGTCCGCCGCCTCGGGAGCGCCGCCCGCGGAAGTCCGCCGGCCGGACTTGAAGAGGCGGCTCCAGAAGGTCTCCCGCCCCGGCCTCGTCAGGATGTGCAGCAGCATCTTGCGCAGCCGCTCGCCGTCGAGGTGGCGGGACATCCGGCCGCGGAAGCAGAACGAGATGACGCCGTTGCCCTCCGAGACCACGATGCAGATGGCGTCGGTTTCCTCGGTCAGTCCGATCGCGGCCCGGTGCCGGGTCCCGACCTCGTGGCCGATGTCGAGCCGCTGGGTCAGCGGAAACATGCAGCCCGCGGCCACGATGCGGGAACCGGACAGGATCACCCCGCCGTCATGGAGCGGCGTCTTGGGCGTGAACAGGGTGGCCAGGAGCTCGGAGGTGACGCGGGCGTCGAGCGCCACGCCGGTGTCCTGGATGGCCCGGGTGCCGATGTCCCGCTCGATCGCGATCAGCGCGCCCACGCCCTGCCGGGACAGCTCCTCCACCGCCCGGGTGATCTGGTTGCTCAGATACAGCGCATCGCTCTCCTCCCAGACAAAATGGCGGCGGCCGAGCTGGGCCAGGGCGCGGCGCACCTCGGGCTGGAAGATGACAAGAAGGGCCAGGGCCACGTAGACCGAGAGCTGGCGGAGCATCCAGTTGAGGGCCTCGAGATGGGCCACGCGGGTGATCACGATGAGCGTGGTGACAAGGCCGATCAGGCCGAACAGCACGTGAGCGCCCGGCGTGCCGCGGAAAAACCGGATGACGAAATAGATCAGGAGGGAAAGGATGGCAATTTCCATCATTCCCCCGACATTGGGCAGCGCCAACCGCTCCAGCCAAGTCATGATCCCGTTCCTTCCGCCACCGCCGCCATCACCCGCGCCGCATCCACGGACTCCCGCACGTCATGCACCCGCACGATCCGGGCTCCGTTCAGGACGGCCGCGCTCAGGGCCGCCAGGCCGGCGGCCATCCGCTCCCCCACGGGCCGGCCCGTCACCAGCCCGAGCCAGCTCTTGCGCGAAAGTCCAACCAGGACAGGCCGCCCGCAGCGCCCGATCCGCTCCAGCCCCGCCAGGAGGGCCGCGTTCTGGGCCGCATTCTTGGCGAACCCGAAGCCGGGATCCACCGCCAGGGCCTCCCGCGCAATCCCCGCCGCCGTCATCGTCCGGACCCGCGCCTCGAGCCAGGCCGCCACGTCCTCCACCACATCGTCATAGACGGCCAGGGACTGCATGGTCCGCGGCTCGCCCTTCATGTGCATGACCACCATGCCGACGCCGGTCCGGGCGCCCAGGGAAGCCATCGCCGGATCCGCGCAGCCCGTCACATCGTTGATCGCGCAGGCGCCGGCCTCGACCGCCGCCGCCGCCACGGAAGCGTGGCGCGTGTCGACCGAAACGGCAACCCCCGTGCCCGCCAGCCGCCGGATCACCCCGGTCACCCGGGCCGCCTCCTCGGCCGGCTCCACCGGCAGCGCCCCGGGCCGCGTCGACTCCCCGCCCACATCCACCAGGTCGGCGCCCTCCTCGACCATCTGGAGGCCGCGGCGGACAGCCGACTCTTCGTCCGCATACCGGCCGCCGTCCGAAAAGGAATCCGGCGTGACATTCAAGATGCCCATGACGAGGGGCCTCGCCCCAATCGTCCAGGATCGGCTCCCGCACCGCCACGTAACCGGCTCCACCCCGCGTTTCACGGCCTACCCTTTCGGAAGCGGATCGTGAAGCGACGCCGCCAGCATGGCCCGCGCCTCTTCCCCGTCCAGCGTTTCGCGCTCGAGCAAAGCCTTGGCCAACGTGTCCAGCGCCTCGCGATGCCCGGTGATCAGGCGCTTGGCGCTCTCGTAGCTCTCGCGCAGCAGGCGGCTGACTTCCGAATCGATCTTCCGCGCCGTCTCCTCGCTGTAATCCTGCTGGCGTGACACCTCGCGGCCGAGGAACAGAAGCTCCTCGTTGGCGCCGAAGGTCTGCGGCCCCAGGTCGCTCATGCCCCAGCTGCAGACCATGAGGCGCGCGATCCGGGTGGCCTCCTTCAGGTCGCTCGAAGCACCCGAGGTGATGTCGCCGATCACCAGCTCCTCGGCCACGCGGCCGCCCATGAAGAGGGTGAGCATGGACATCAGCTTCTGGCGGCCGTCGAGATAGCGGTCCCGCTCGGGCAGCTGCATGGTGGAGCCGAGCGAGCGGCCGCGCGGGATGATGGTGATCTTGTGGAGCGGCTCGGCCTCCTCGACCAGCATGGAGACGAGCGCGTGGCCGGATTCATGGTAGGCGGTGATCCGCTTCTCCTTGTCGTCCAGCAGCCGGCTGCGCCGCTCGCGGCCCCAGCGGACCTTGTCGCGGGCCTCTTCCAGCTCGGCCATGGCGACCACGTCCTTGTTCCGCCGCGCGGCGAGCAGGGCGGCCTCGTTCATCAGGTTGGCGAGATCGGCGCCGGAAAAGCCGGGCGTGCCGCGGGCCAGCCGGTGCAGGTCCACCTCGCGCGCCAGCGGCACGTGCCGGGCGTGGATCTTGAGAATGGCGTCGCGCCCCTCGAGGCTCGGCAGGTCCAGCACGATCTGGCGGTCGAAGCGGCCCGGCCGCTGCAGGGCCGGGTCGAGCACGTCCGGCCGGTTCGTGGCCGCCATCACGATCAGCCCCTCCGCCGTGTCGATGCCGTCCATCTCGACCAGCAGGGCGTTCAGGGTCTGCTCGCGCTCGTCATGCCCGCCCCCGATGCCGCTAAACCGGCTGCGGCCGACGGCGTCGATCTCGTCGATGAAAATAATGCAGGGCGCGGCCCGCTTGGCCTGCTCGAACATGTCGCGCACGCGGCTGGCCCCGACGCCGACGAACATCTCGACGAAGTCCGACCCGCTGATGCTGAAAAAGGGAACACCGGCCTCGCCGGCGATCGCCTTCGCCAGCAGGGTCTTGCCCGTGCCGGGGGGCCCCATCATCAGGACGCCCTTCGGGATGCGGCCGCCCAGCTTCTGGAACTTCTTGGGCTCCTTGAGGAACTCGATGATCTCGACGACCTCGTCCTTGGCCTCGTCGATGCCGGCCACGTCCTTGAACGTCACCTTGTTGCGCTCCTGCGACATCAGCCGGGCGCGGCTCTTGCCGAAGCTCATGGCCCCCTGCCCCATCGACCGCATCTGGCGCGAGAAGAAAAACCAGATCACGGCCAGGATCAGGATGATCGGCAGCGCATTCGTGAAGAGCAGCACCAGGTACTGGGAGGAGCGGCGGTACTCGAACGGAACCTTGCACTCCAGGAGCAGCGGCACCAGGCCCAGGTCGTTCGACATCAGCAGGTCGACCTTGAACTTGCGCTGGCCGTTTTCGCCGACGAGCTTGCTCTCGACCTCCACGTACTGACGGCCGGACATGTCCTCCTGGACGATCACGGCCTTGGTGACGTCGCCCTTCCTGACCATGTCCACGAAAGACGGGTTGTAGGGGATCATCTCGGCCGTGTTCTGCATGCCGTGCCAGATCTGGTAGCCGCTGAAGAGGAGGGTCAGCACGACCAGCCACAAAAGAAGATTGCGGAACGGAGGCTTGGCCTCGGTTCCCTCGCCGGCATCCTTGCGGGGATTCGGATTGTTTCCGTTATCGTTATTCATTCAAAATCCTGCTTTCTCGATCAATGCGGCATTCTACAATGCGGGGGGGGGAAAGGCAACACTCTCATCCCTTTAGCCGTCAAATTTAAGGGGGATTTGCGGCCAGGCGCCCGATTTCGAGGCAAAAGGAAGCCGAACGCGGCCCCGGAACGCGGCCGCACAGCGAAACCGGGCCTCCCGCGGCCCACAAAACAAGGGAGCCGCTTGCGATTACGGGGATCCGGGAACGCTCCGCCCGGGGCACCTTGGCGTCGGTCAGCAGGTCCTGGAGCTTGCGGGCGCCGGCCGGAAGCCGGAGCGCGTCCCCGGGCCGCCTCGGGCGCACGGTAAGTCCCTCTTTCCGGACCAGGGAGGCCGATACCCAGGCGCGGCAGGGATAGCGGCCGAAGCCGGGGGGCGGATCCGCCTTGAAGCCCCGGGCGGGCGTGACGCGGACGGTCAGCCCCCACTCGGGCAGGGGGGTTGTCCCGGGCGCCAGGATCGCCGCCTCGGGCAGCGCCCCGTCACGGGTTTCGGCGGCGTTTTCCAGCCGCCAGCAGCCGTATTCGGAAACAATGCGAAGATGGCCCCCGGCTTCCGTTCCCAGGGTGCCGGCGGCCGACTCCAAAAGGCGCTCCAGACGCCCGACCAGGTCAAAATCGAGCTTTTCCTCGGGCACGCCCCCGCGCACGAGCCACATCCGCATGACCCGCCGGACGAGCGCCGGGTTCCGCCCCGCCAGGCGGGCCGCGATCAGCCGCCCTTCCGGGTCGATTGCCTCCGCCAGGGCCTGCTCCGCCAGCGGCAGGAGCCATTTCTCCTCCTCCCGGAGCACGGCCGCCGTCCGGCACAACGCCTCGCGGATGCCCGGATTGTAATCGCGCTCGAGCAGCGGAAGCAGCTTGTGGCGCACGCGGTTACGCAGCAGGCGCGTGTCGGCATTGGTGGGATCGGTTCGCCAGGTCCGGCCCTGCTCCCGGAGGTAGGCTTCGACCGCGGGACGCCGGACGGCCAGCAGGGGGCGCAGGACGGGCACGCCGAGGACGTTCGACGACGGCGCCATGCCGCTCAGCCCGCGGGGGCCGGCCCCGCGGATCAGCTTGAGCAGCACGGTCTCGGCCTGGTCGTCGGCGGTATGGGCGGTCACCACGGCGGAGCCGCCCGCGCTCTGGAGCGCGTCGCGGAAAAAGGCGTACCTCTCCCGCCGGGCCGCCATTTCAATCGAAAGGCCCTTTTGCCGGGCGACGGCGGGCACGTCGAGCCGGCCCTCCACGAGCGGCACGCCCAGCTCGGCGCAGCGGGCGCGGACGAAAGCCGCATCCCGGTCGGCCGAACGGCCGCGGATGCCGTGATTGACGTGCACGGCCGAAAGCGGAAAGCCGGGGGGCGCGAAGGCCTTGAGGGCGTAGAGGAGCGCCATGGAATCCGCGCCGCCCGAGACGGCGGCCAGCAGCGGCCGGGAGGCGCCGAACAGGTCGAGCGCCCGCGCGGCCTTCTGGAAGGCGGCGGCAAACGAGTCGGGGAATTCCTTGAATCGATTCCTCAAGCCGGCATCTCCACCAGGTACGCGCCGTCGGCGGGGCCGGGCCAGCCGGCGGTGAAGACGGCGCCGCTGCCGTCCGGCAGCACGTGGGGCATGTGGAACGGGCCCCGGTTGCCGCCGTCCTCCAGCGACGGGGGATAGGCGCACAGCACCTCCTCGTTCCAGCCCGCGGCGAGGCGGTCCAGGTCGATGCGGTACAGGTTCTGGAACTGGCGCCCGCCGGCGGTGACGATAAAACGGGAACAGGGGCTGACGGCGAAATTGCAGCCCCAGCGCTCGGGCGGGTACGGGACGGCGGCCTCGCGGCCCGTGTCGGCGTTCCAGCGGCTCACCCACCAGTCGAAATCAAAATGGTCGGCCCGCCCCTCCGGCGCGGTCGAGAAATAGCTCACGAGGTGGACGCCGTCGGGCGCCCACAGGTAGTGGTCGCGCTGGCCGCCCCAGAGGGGGCCGACCGCCTGGGCGTCCGGGGCCAGCGGCACGGGGATGTCCTTCGCCCCGTCGAAGGTCCGCAGCCGGGTGACCACCGGCTCGCGCCGGCGGGGCGTGGGCCAGCGGTCGTAGGCATATTCGCCGGGATGGCCCGGGCGCGGCATCATGTGGTTGCAGAAATAGCCCTGCTCGTCCAGGATCAGGCGGGGGGGCCCGCCCTCGGCGTCGAGCAGGTAAAACCGGGAATGGACGGGCTCGTCGTAATACTGCCCCTGGCTCACCCCGATGCACAGGAGCCGGGGCTCCAGGAACTTGACCTGGGGATGCATCCAGCCCGCCATGTCGAACCGGTTGACCACGCGGCCGGTCTCATCGGCCAGGGAAACGGCCGAGCCGCCCTTCCTCCCCCACTGGATCAACGCCACGAAGCCGGCCTCCGAAACCTCGATCGCGGCGCCTTCCGCGCCCTCCGCGACCGGGTCGAAGCGGCCTGTCTCGAGGTTCGCGAAGACGTGGAGGCGCCCCTTGTGGGGGCCGCCCACGCGCAGAAGAATCCGGTTCCCGCCGTTGGCGAACGGGTTGTGCTGGTGGTACAAGGTCCTGAAAACGCAGCCGGGCTCGAACCCCGCCGGCGGCTCCGCGCGGGAGCCGAGGGCGAGCACGCGCAGGCCGGTGGCGGGGTCGGGTCGGCCTTTGAAATGGAGGGCTGCTTTCTCGAACAGCTTCATGCGCGCGGCGCGATCCGGGCCAGCCCGTCCATGTAGGGCGCGAGCGCCTCGGGAACGGCCACGGTGCCGTCGGCCTGCTGATAATTCTCCAGGATGGCCACCACGAGGCGGGCCAGGGCCACGCCCGACCCGTTCAGGGTGTGCAGGAAGTCGGGCTTGCCGTCCGCCTTGCGGTAGCGGATGTTGGCGCGCCGGGCCTGGAATGCCTCGAAATTGCTGCAGGACGAAACCTCCAGCCAGGCGTTCTGCCCGGGGGCCCACAGCTCGATGTCATAGCACTTGGCGGCCGCGAAGCTGATGTCTCCCGCGCAGAGCGACAGGATGCGGTAATGCAGGCCCAGCCGCTGCAGGACGGCCTCGGCGTCCCCGACCAGCGACTCCAGCTCGTCGTAGGAGGTGGCGGGATCCGCGAACTTGACCATCTCGACCTTGTCGAACTGGTGCACCCGGATCAGGCCGCGCGTCTCGCGGCCGGCCGCCCCGGCCTCGCGGCGGAAACAGGGCGTATAGGCGGTCAGCTTGACCGGCAGCGGCTCCGCCAGCACCTCGTCCCGGTAATAATTGGTCACCGGCACCTCGGCGGTCGGGATCAACCACAGGTCGTCGGCGCCGACATGGTACATGTCCTCGGCCATCTTGGGCAGCTGGCCGGTACCGGTCATGGAGGCGGAATTGACGACAAAGGGAGGCGACATTTCCAGGTAGCCCTGCTCGCGGCAGTGGATGTCGAGCATGAAGTTGACGAGGGCGCGCTCGAGGCGGGCGCCGGCGCCGACGTAGAGCGGAAAGCCGGCGCCGGTCATCTTGGTGGCGCGGGTGAAGTCGAAGAGCCCGAGCTTTTCCCCCAGTTCCACGTGGCCGCGGGGAGTGAAGTCGAACGGGCGGGGCTTGCCCCATTCGCGCACGACGATGTTGTCGGCCGCATCCTTGCCGGCGGGCGTGGAGGCGTGGGGCATGTTGGGAATGCGCAGCATGGCCTGGCGGAGAACGGTCTCGATCTCGCGGACCTGCTCGTCGAGCGCGGCGATCCGGTCGCCCAGCCCGCGCATCTCGGCCTGCCGCGCGGTCGTGTCGACGCCGTCGCGGCGCAGGCGGCCGATCTCCTTGGAGACGGCGTTAAGCTGGCTCTTGGAAGCCTCGGCCTCCTTGAGAAGGGCGCGGCGGCGGCCGTCGGCGTTCAGGGCCTCGTCCAGCAGCGCCTGGCTGGCGCCGCGGCGGTCGAGGGCGGCGCGGATCGAGTCCGGATTGTCGCGAAGCATCTTGATGTCGAGCATGTGCATTCTCCCCGCCGCACGGATCGCGGCGTAAACGTTTCATCCTAATCGAAACGAGCCCGAAAAGCAACCGTCAGCCCGCCTTATTCACGAGACAGGGTCAACCCATTTCCGACTGCAGCCAGGCGAGTATCTTCTGCCGGTCGGAGGCGGAAACGGACTCGTCCTTCCAGGCCAGCAGGACCCGGTTCAGCGAGCCGACGCCGCAGACGATCGCGTCCCCCACGCCCACCTCGTCACCGGTTTCAGGCGGCGTGCCGGCAAAGCATAGCACCGGGTGGACGGCCGCGCGGACGCCGCAGCGGGCTTTGATGCGGGCGGCGAGCTCGGCGGCCGACCGGTGGACCTGGGCCAGGGGCGGGCGGCTGGGCGCCCCGCCTTCATAGAGGATGGTCTCGTCCCGGACTTCGATGCGGCCGGTCCAGTTCTTGGTTTCCACCACGAACAGGCCGGCCGGACCCAGCACCACATGGTCAAGGTCGGCACGGGCGGGCCAGAAGGAGTGACCGGAGGGGGGAACCCCGTGGAAAACGTCCCAGCCCGCGGGGAGAAAGGCGAGCGCCTGGGCCACTTTTTCCTCGCCGGCGGCGCCCTTGATCCACGAGGCCAGGGCGCCGCGCGACAGCGTGACGAACAGGGCGCAGCCGCCGGCCAGGACCAGGAAAAGGAACACGACGACGGGCCGGGGCAGCACGGGCGAGGGCAGGGCCGCGCGGACGAGCCAGCCCAGGATGAAGAGGGCGGCAAACAGGGGGAACAGGGCCCTGAACAGGGCCATGGCGCGGGCGTTTTCGCCGGGCCGGCCGGATATCCGGGCGTGGGCGGTTCGGGGGTCTGAGCTGTTACTGTTCATCCCGCCATTCTCCACATCCGACCCCCCGCCTGCAATCCATTTTCGTTTGGCTTGAAGCGGCCGCTCCTTTGACTGTATGATGGGAGGCTTAGAACCGAGAAACAACATTTTGTAAAAAACGGAGAATGCCATGGACCATGTCAAGGAAATCAAGGCCGACGATTTTGACGCCGAGGTCGTGAAATCGACCCTCCCCGTCGTGGTGGATTTCTTCGCCACCTGGTGCCCGCCCTGCAAGAGCCTTGCCCCCATTTTCGACCGGGTGGCGGGCGGGTTCGCCGGCCAGATCAAGTTCGTCAAGATCAACACGGACGAAGCCCCCGAAATCTCGGCCCAGTTCGGCATCCGCGGGGTCCCGACCATGATTTTCTTCAAGAATGGCAAGGCCACCAACACGCTGGTGGGCCTTCGCCCGGAAGCGGACATCAAGGCCGCGGCCAGCGCGCTGCTTTAATCCGCTTCCAGGACAACCCGGCCCTTTTCGACGGTGACAGCGGCCACCCGCAGCTTCACCGTGACGGGCAGCCCGGCCAGCAGCACGGCCGGGTCGACCCGGAGCCGGTCCGCTTCGACATGAAGGCCGGGGCGGTGTTCCAGCCGGCTTTTGATGCGGTCCATGATCAGCCCGGTCAGAAATCCGGACCCTCCGCTCCAGCCGAAGGCCGAAGCCCGGTTCAGGCGGATGATGACGAAGCCGCCTGCGTCCACGGCCGCGGCCCACTCGGTGCGGAAGGGAACCAGGCCGGCCAGCGGGATGCGGACTTTCCCTTCGAATACGAGGGACCCGGGCTCGAACGCCAGACGGGGTTCCTCGATATCGGCATTTTCCCGAAGCAGACCGGCGCACCAGTCCACCGCTTCGGCTTCCTCCACCACGAGCCGGAGCCGTTCGATATGCATGGGGAGCCCGCCCGGGTTAGAGCGAATAGACGGTGGCGGCGGGCAGGACGGAGACGCCGGCCCGGGCCAGCGCTTCCAGGGCCCGGTCGATATCCTCGAAGCGGAACACGACAACGGCCTTGTCGGTCGCCTTTTCAACAAAGGCATACATGTATTCCACGTTCAAGCCGGCCGCCTCCAGCGCCGTGAGCACCTGGGCGAGGCCGCCCGGGCGATCGCCCACTTCCACCGCGATCACCTCGGTGATGATGACAGTGTGCCCCTTGGCCCGCAGGACGCGCAATGCGCCGTCCACGTCGTTGACGATCAGGCGGAGAATGCCGAAATCGGAGGTGTCGGCCAGGGACAGGGCCCGGATGTTGATTCCGGACTCGCCGAGTGTGCGGGCCACGTCGGCCAGGCGGCCGGCGCGGTTTTCCATGAACAGGGAGATCTGTTTCAGTTTCATGGTTTGCGGTCCACGAATACGACGCGCTGCACCTTGCCAGCCGCGCGCTCGAGTGATTTCGGCTCCACCAGGGTTATCTTGGCGCTGAGGCTCAGCATGCTCCGGATCTCGTCGCCGATCCGGCGGCGCAGGGCTTCAAGCTGCTTCACCTCGTCGGAAAAGAGCCGCTCCGAGACCTCCACCTTGACCTCGATGTCGGCCAGGATGCCGGTCCGGTCGACCACGATCAGGTAGTTCGGTTCGACTCCCTCGATCTTCATGAGCACGCTTTCGATCTGGGAGGGGAAGACGTTCACCCCCCGGATGATCAGCATGTCGTCGGTGCGACCCGAGAGCCGCTCGATGCGGCGGAAGCTGCGTCCGCAGCCGCAGGGCTCCTCGATGAGGCGGCTGATGTCGCGGGTGCGGTAGCGGATCAGCGGAATCGCCTGCTTGGTCAGGCAGGTGAAAACCAGCTCGCCGGACTGCCCCGGGGAAACGGCCTTGCCCGTGGCCGGATCGATGACCTCGGGGTAGAAGTGGTCCTCGAAAACATGCAGGCCCTTCTGCTCGAGGCATTCGCCGGCCACACCCGGACCGATGACCTCGCTCAGCCCGTAGATGTCGAGGGCCTTGATGTGCAGCCGGTCCTCGATCTGGCGGCGCATCTCCTCGGTCCAGGGCTCAGCGCCGAAGAAGCCGGCCTTCAGCTTGAGCGTCCGGATGTCGATGCCCTCCTCGGCGGCCACCTCGGCCAGCTGCAGGGCGTAGGACGGGGTGCAGGCGATCAGCGTCGTGCCGAAATCCTGCATCAGCATGAGCTGCTTCTTGGTGTTGCCGCCCGACATGGGGATCACGGCCGCGCCCAGTTTCTCGCCGCCATAGTGAAGGCCGAGTCCGCCGGTGAAGAGGCCATACCCGTAGGCGACCTGGAGGACGTCTTTCGGCGTGCCGCCGCCGCAGGCCAGCAGGCGGGCGCAGCAGACGGACCACATGTCGATGTCCTCGCGGGTGTAGCCGACCACGGTCGGCTTGCCCGTGGTGCCGGAGGAGGCGTGGAGGCGCACGATGCGGTCCATGGGCACCGCGAACATGCCGAAGGGGTACTGGGCCCGGAAATCGTCCTTGACGGTAAACGGAAGCCGGCCGATATCCTCGATGGACCGGATATCCGCCGGCTTCACGCCCGCTTCATCGAACTTGTTCCGGTAGAGCGGCACATCCCGGTAGGCCCGCTCGACGGCGTCCCGCAGCCGCTGGGACTGCAGGACGCGCAGCCGGTCAGCCGGCCGGCATTCGTTTTCGGAATCGAAATAGACGGTCATGCTACCCTAGAACGTATAGGTCACTTCCCAGCGCAGGAAGTAGGCGGTCTCGGTGGACGACTTGTAGTAATCGCCGGGCTCGAGCATTTCGGCGACGACGTGGCTCTTGACACTGTCGTTGGCCGTGATGCCGGGCTTGCCGAGCGCCATGCCGACCTGCGTGCCCGCATAAAGGCCGCGCGTATAACCGCCGCCGGGTCCATCGGCTTCGGTGGCTTCGACCTGTCCGAGCATGGCCGACAGCGTGACCTTTGCGTTGACACTCATGCCGCACTGGCCATAGAAGAACGCGAGGTTCGACCACTTGGCGGCCCCATCGGCGTCATAGGAATAGGCCAGCAGGTCGGCGATGCCGATCTGGGGATAACGGCCCCAGAGGGGATTCCAGCTCTCGTCGTCGGAGCTGTCGGGATCGTTGCCGGAGTACAGGGTCACGCCGAGCTTCGACCAGGGCTTGTAGCTGCTGTCGCGCATGAAATCGGCCTTGAGCGCGGCGTCCACCATGTAGCCGGAGCCGTCAACGCTCTCCACGTCGCCCCGGCCATCGCGCTCGTTCAGCTGGCCGGCGACTTCCAGGTTGGAGCTTAGCAGGTCGTTATACTTGTTCGCCACCCGCGCGCCAACCGTGTGCACATCGAGTTCGGGAATGCTCACGGCCCCATTTTCCCATTCGCTCTCGTGCTTGTAGATGTAGTAGCTCTCGAGGATCATCTGCTTCGAGACCTGATACGTTCCGTAGAGCACGACGCCGGATTCATCCAGGTCGTTATACGCGGAAGAGTAGCCGGTGATATCCCGGTGCTGGTCGTTGATCAGCAGTTCCGCGTCGGACTGGTTGTAGATCCCGATCAGGTGCAGGGTCAGGTCGTCCTTTTTCCAGGTGAAGCGGGCCGCGTCGAAATAGATCGTCCGCGAGCCGTCCTTGGGGGTGCCCTCGAGGATCAGGCGGCCTGTCCCCAAAATGAAACCGGGGTAGGCCAGGTCCTGGCGGCCGATCCGGATCGTCAGGGATTCGTCGGCCAGCAGGTTGTGCATGTCGAGGTAGGCGTTGTCGACCACGACCTCGTCCGGGAAGTCCCAGCTGGTGTTGTCGGGATCGTAATAATGGCGGAATTCATTGGCCAGGCGGGTGTAAACGGAAACATGCTGTTCGATATCGTACTGGCCCCAGACCTGGGTCCGGAAGCGGATGTAGTTATTCAAGCCGCCGCGGGTTTCGCCGGGAGGGTCGACCTTAATCGGGATGTGGTCAAACGCTTCCTGCCTGAGCCGGAAGCTTCCGCCTGCCGTGAATTTGGGGAATTCGGGAGCGCCCTCCTCGGCCGCCATCACCAAACCCGCCGCCATAACCGCACCCAAAACCGCCACACGCATCGTCAGTTTCATGGTATCATCCTATGATCGGGTGTCGAACAATATCGAGTTAAGATACCATTTCCGTTTCCAAGGTCAACATCTTCCTCAAAAAAAACACGGGCCGAGGTTACCCTCGGCCCGTGCCTGATTCAACTTAGAGACCCGACTTATTCGCCGGTGTAGGGAACCACGACCTTGTAGAACTTCTTCGCGGTCGCGGGCGTCACGATGATGCTGAGGGGGCCGCCGGCCTTAGGCTCCGTCGCGATCGAGGAGTAGGTGCCGTTGACTTCATCGGAAGCGAACAGGTTGTAGGCGACGCTGGAGCCAGCGGCCTGACCCATGAAGCTCACGACGATCTGCCCGAGTCCGTTGACCGAGATGTCTTCGATCTTCAGGAAACTGGTGTTATCCTTGGGGTCGGTGCCAACAATGGCTTCCGCCTTGTTGTTGAAGCCGTCACCGTCATAGTCAGCGGCTTCAGCTTCGGCGACCGTGTCATAATCGTTGGGCTCATCGCCACCGATCGTGAAGCTATCCAGCAGCCAGGCGGCCGTGGTGGAGGACTTCGCCGCGAAGAGGGCGGTGACATTCGTTCCGAACGCATTGACGTTCGCATAGGTCACGTCCCATGTCTGGGTCTTGACCGTCTGCGTCGTGTTGGTCCAGATCTGAACGGAGCCAACCTTCAGGCCCGACACAAAGGCGGCAACGCCTTCCGTCACCGTCAAGGTGTAGGTCTGAGGCGTTCCGTCCTCGATCGTCGCATCCGTCGGCGAGACCGACCCAAAAGCCGAGTTGATCGACTTCGCGAGAACGTCCAGGCTGGCGGCCGCGCCACCGTATTCGAGGTTGACCACGTCGTCCAGCATGCCGATGCCCATGCCGACCAGCGCGTTCATGCCCAAGGTCTGGTTCTTCATTTCAAACCACATACCGCCGCCCGACGTGAAATCTTCGGTATTCGAGCTGTTCCACGTGTAACCATTGACGTGGCTCAGGTTGGTCCCGTTGATCGCAAGCGAGAAGCCAGGCGAGGAAGAACCAATTAGCGCAGCGTAGTTCTGGTCGATTGTGATACGAACCCAAGAATTGGAATCGTAAACCACCGAGGAGAACTTGGACGTCACGATCGCCCCGCCGCCCAGACCGTGCAGCAGGTTGAAGTTGCCGTTCGTATCAAAGAAAAAGGCCAGCTTGGCGGAGGCCTCAACCTGATTGAGCAGGCTGAGATCTTCGAGTTGCCCGGGCTTCAGCAGGAAATCCGTCACGAAACGTCCCTGCAGATTCGCTGCCACGAAATGATTCGTCACCGAACCATCGAAGTAGAGCGACTTGTCGTGAGCCTCGGCCGGAAGGGGAAACGAGGGACCGGAGGGAGACACGTTCGTAATATAAGCAACGCCATTATTCGTATCGGCCGCCCATGTCCCGTACAGACCAGGCAACGATGCAGCACTTCCGGGAATCACATCGCCCTGCGTCAACGTCTCAAACGACCACGCACTGAACACCGCGCCTGTAACGGCATGGGCGTTCATTCCGTAGCCCACCGCAATGGCTGCCACCGCAATCCACAGACTCTTCTTCATGATTCCCTCCTCATTTCCTCTTTAGTTGAATCAGCCGATGAAAACGTCTGCCCGAAAAGCCCTTTTTTCCCTATGTCCAAATTAAAGATTAGCACCTCTGCCGCAGATCTGTCAACCCGTCTTTGAAAAATATTTATGCCTGCCCCCCCCTCTGGCGCCCAGCATGATCCTCTGTTTATTATTACAAGTCTCAAGTCAAAAACAAGCACATTTTGCCTTTTCCAGCTTAGTCCAGCCTCTTCCAGTACCTGAGCATTTTGTCATGGGCGACAATGGGGCCCTCGGAAAATCCGCTCCAGGCATGCAGGTACGTCTCGACGTCGGGCGCCGACGCCCAGGCCCGGTATTCGTCGGCCGCAATCAGCGCCTCCGCCAGACAGGCGAACTCGACCCAGCCCGTGCCCCGGCCAAGGTCCAGCGGCGCAAGGGTCTTGGTATCGAACGCCCGCACGTGCAGCACCGTTTCCGCCTCCGGAGAAAACCGGAACACCTTGGTGATGTGGGGGAAGGCGGTGACAAAGCCGATCCCTTCGAGTTCGGAGGCCAGCAGCAGTCCCTCGAAATCCTCGCGCCCGAAGGAACCTTTCCCCCACTCGTAACGGGCTGGCTCGTCCCGGCCCGGGATGCTGACATAATACACCTTGAACCACGAACGCCCGTCGGGCATATCGACGGTCGCCCGGCCCGCTTCCACGGCCCGGTAGGTCTTGCATGGCTGAATCTTCATGACTGGTCCTTCTCCTCTATATATACCGTCAGGGTCCGCCGCCCCCAGCGGATGGCCTGCCTATGCGTGCGAAAAAACAAATCGATCCGGTCCGGCCCCGTGATGGCCCCGCCCCGATCGTGCACCACGCCGTTGCCGTAACCGGGCACATACATCCGGGTTCCAAACGGGTAGTGGCGCGTATCGGCGGCAATCGTTCCCTTTGCCGCGCGGGTGCCGTCCGCCGCCACGCCCACCGCCTTGGCCCGTCCCTTGTCGGGGCCGTTCGAAACCACCGGCCGGAAAAACCAGTTCCGCTCCCACGAACAGCACTCCCCGCAGGGGCAGTAGGCTGTGGCCGTCATGCGCACGGGCCGGCCCCGCGGCACCGTGGCGCAGGACGAACCCAGCCACGCCGCAAGCGCCAGAAGCCCGGCCATGTGCCATGCGCGCATGCGCCTCCTATCGCCCGCAGGCCGACGCTGAAGGGCACTTCCGGGAACAGCCCCCCCCCTCCGCGCAGGGAGGCATGGCCGGCCTGGCCGCTCCCGCCCTCGCCGAAAAGGGGGAAAACTGCTTGACCGGCTTTTTGGCGCCGCAGGCCGGACAGGCCGGCGCCGGCTCGTCCAGCCGGCGGTGCAAATGCTCAAACGCCTTCCCGCAGGCGCGGCAGGCATATTCGTAAATGGGCATATCGTTTGTTCCTTCTGCTTATGACCCGGCCGTGGCCGCCTCGAAATCCTTCTGCGTCTGCTCCAGCTCGCGGGAGGCCTTCTCCCATTTCTCGCTGGCCTTGCCGATCTCAATCTGGATCTCGTACAAACGGTGGTTGACCCTAAGATAGTCGGTATTGGCCGGAATGGCGAGCTTTTCCACCAGAACCGCCTGTTCGACCTCGAGCTTCGCGATCCCCTCCTCCGCCGCCTTGATCTGCCGCTCCAGCTCCCGCCGGATCTTGCCGAACCGCTGGATCGTCTCCGCCCGGTCCCGCCGCTTCGCCCGCCGGTCATCCCCCGCCAGTGAAGCGCCTGATTCCCCCCGGCTCTCGGCCCCCGCCTTCGCCGTCATCTTTTCGTGGTAGTAATCGTAGTCCCCGGCGTACGAGGTGATCCCGGGCGGCGTCATGGCGATCACCCGCGCCCCGGTGTGCCGGACGAACTCGATGTCATGGCTGACCATGACCATCGTCCCCTCGAACTCGCGCAGAGCCTGCTCGAGCGCCTCGCGGGCCGTGATGTCCAGATGCGTGGTCGGCTCGTCCAGGATCAGCAGGTTGGGCGGCTTGGCCAGCAGGCGGGCGAAGGCCATCCGGATCTTCTCGCCGCCGCTCAGCACGCCGACCTTCTTCTCGACTGCGTCCCCCGAAAAGCCGAACCCCCCCAGCAGGGAGCGCCCCGCCGACTCCGGCAGGTCCGGGGCCGCCCCTTTCAGGGTCTCGAGAACCGACCGGGCCGGGTCGAGCGTCTCCGCGAACTCCTGGGACTGGTAGCCCACCACGACCTGGTGGCCCATAACCCGCCGCCCCTCCCCGGGCTGCAGCTGCCCCGCGATCAGCCGCAGCAGCGTGGTCTTGCCCATGCCGTTCAGGCCGATCAGCACCAGCTTGTCGCCCCGCGCGATGCCCAGGTCCACCCCGCGCAGCACCCATCGCTGCCCGTCGTAGGAAAACCCGATGTTCTCCAGCCGCACCACCTCCAGGCCGCAGTGGGGCGGCTTGGCCAGGCGGATGCGGCCGGGGCTGACCAGCTCCGCGGGCACGTTGACGGACTCCATGCGGTCGAGCTGCTTCTGCTTGCTGGCCGCCTGGGAGGCCTTGGTGTTCTTGGCCTTGAACCGCTCGACGAACCGCTCGAGCTGCTGGCGCTGGCGCTCCTGGTTGCGGTAGGCGCCCAGCATCGTTTCGCGGCGGCGCACGCGCTCGGCCGCGTAATAGTCGTAGTTGCCGGAATACCGCGTGGCCTGCCCGCCGAAGATCTCGAGCGTTTCCGCGGTCAGGGTGTTCAGCAGGAAGCGGTCGTGCGAAATCAGGACCAGCGTGCCCTTGAATTCCCGCAGGCTTTTCTGCAGCCACTCGACGGCCGGGATGTCCAGGTAGTTCGAGGGTTCGTCGAGCAGCAGGATCTCGGGATTCGCCACGATCACGCGCGCCAGCTCCGCGCGCATCTGCCAGCCGCCGCTGAACGTGGCGAACGGCCTCTCGAAGTCGTCCACGGAAAACCCCAGCCCGCTCAGCGCCGCCTCGGCCCGGTTGCGCATGACGTAGCCGCCCATGTGCTCGAACCGGGTCTGAAGCTCGCCCAGCCGGCGGAGCGCCGGCCCCTGGTCCGCCTCCAGCCCCGCGTGAAGCCGGTGGTCCAGGTCGTGGATCTCCCGCTCCAGGTCGTGCAGCTCGGGCACCGCCATCTCGACGTAGCCGATCAGCGCCTGGTCGTCCGACTGGGGCGTCACCATCTGGCGCACATACCCCAGCCGCGCCCCCTTGCGGCAGGTGACGCGGCCCTTGTCGGGCGACACTTCCCCGGTGATCAGGGAAAACAGGGTGGACTTGCCGGCCCCGTTGGGCCCCACCACGCCCAGGCGGGCGCCGGGGCTGACGCGGAAGCTGACGTCGGTCAGAACGTCCTGCCCGCCATAGCTCTTGCTGACCTGGAGGAATTCGATCATAGGCCCGCCACCCGCCAGACCGCCAGCCAGAGCGGAAGCGTCACGGTGCACAGGGCGTAGCTGATCAGCATGAAGCTGCCCGTCTGCTGCTCGTCCCCCCCGTACTTCCGGACCTGCAGCGCCAGGGCCGTGGCCGGCGCCGAGGCCGCCTGGATGACCAGGAAATTGCCCATCAGGGAGTCGATCGGGACCACGGTCCACGCCGTCAGGGCCGCCAGGACGGTCACCATCAGCGCGGGCAGCAGAACCAGCTTCACCCCGATGGAGCGGACCGCGTCCTGCCAGGGCGGCAGACGGGAGAAGACGATGCCTCCCACCGTGGCGCCAAGCACGAAGGTGGCCACCGGCACCGTGGCGGACCCGAGCAGATCGGCGGACGCCACCAGATCGGTCGGGATAAAGCCGGCCACGCCGGCCAGCACCAGGGCCACGGACACGAGATTGGCCGTGAAGGGCGGGGTGATGAAGCCGCGCCAGCCGCCGGCGGCGGGCGGGTCGGCGGGCCCGGGCCCGTTCGTGCAAAGGCGCTTGCCCACGCTCCAGAGAAGCGGGCTGTACCCCAGGATGAACAGGAAGGTGAGGGTGGCAAAGCGGTCGAACTGCTCCGGGTAGGCCATTTTCCCGAGCGGCAGCGCCATGTAACCGCTATTCTGGAGGGCCGCCATGGCCAGCATGAGGTTCTTCCTGGGCAGCTCCCGGCGGAACAGCAGCCAGGCCATGCCCAGGCCGGCCGAGCTGATCGCGACGCCCAGGATCGGAAGCAGCCACCAGCCCGGGGTCTCGGCAGGGTGGAAGGTCTTCACGATGTTGGAGAAAATCATCGCCGGCAGCAGGACATTGACCGTCACCGCGGCCAGGGAGCGGATCTGCTCCTGGCTGACCCAGGCGCGGCGCACCAGGAACCCCGCCAGCACCGCGATCAGCAGAAGCTGGACCATGGCGGTGAACATGAGGTGGAAGGTGCCCGTGAAGAGATCCATGGCCTAGTCCCGGTCCCCTTCCCGGGCCCGCACCGCCATGGCGGCAATGCCAATGGCCAGGAAAATAACGACAATGGCGACGGTCAGGATCATAGGCCTCCGCTGTGAACCCTCTATGATCCCTGCATCCGGGCCAGCCGTCAAGGAAAAGCGCCCGCATGAAGCCGAGCTGATTGGCGGGTTACCAGCGGGGGTACGGCGTTCCGGCCGGAATCTGGCGGGCGCTTTCCCGCGCTGAGGGGCTCCGACTGGAAGAGTCGGGACACGAGTCCACGCCTCCTCGTCGTCGCCCCTCATCATCGGAAAATCGCCTCGCCATATTCCGGCTACGGAACGCCGCACCCGACTTGCCATCGCGCGCCCGCGGCTCTCCGAGCACGCTGGGCGGCGCGCGAGTTTGGTTCCCGCAAAGAAGCCCTGTAAATAGCATACTTGAACGGGCCAGGAACCCTGTCGACGGGCGCCGACGGGAACCTTTCGCGAGCCGCCCGCGCCCGCTTCGGGCGGGGCGAGCGAAGGCTAGTCGTTGAGGTGTTTCGATCAGCGGAAAGGCGCGAGCCGGTTTCGAGGCTCAGCCGCCTGAAGGTGAGGAGGCGTGGACTCGTGTCCCGACTCCTCCAGCCTGAAGGCGGATCAGCCCGAAAACGGCCGCGCCTTAACGCCGAAACACCTCAACCCGCCGTGATGT
>JBIIYJ010000258.1:0-7845 GCA_044346855.1 Kiritimatiellia bacterium | reverse complement strand
CCTACACCGACTGGAAGGAGATGCTCCGCAAGGAGACGCTGGACGCGGTCAGCGTCTGCACGCCCAACGGCGGCCACTGCGAGCACACCATCGGCGCGCTCAAGGCGGGCGCCCACGTGCTGGTCGAAAAGCCCCTCGCCATGAACGCCCGCGAGGGCGCGGCCATGCTGGCGGCGGCCGAGAAGGCCGGCCGCAAGCTGGTCATCGGCTTCCAGTGGCGCTTCGAGCCCAAGGCCCAGTTCATCCGCAGCATGGGCGCGGGCGGCAAGTTCGGCAAGATCCTCTTCGCCCGCTGCAAGGCCATGCGCCGCCGCGGCATCCCCAACTGGGGCGTGTTCGGCCGCAAGGAACTCCAGGGCGGCGGCCCCCTGATCGACATCGGCGTGCACATCATGGAAGTCACGCACTACGTCATGGGCTCCCCCAGGCCCGTCGCCGCCAGCGGCAACATCTTCCGCTACATGGGCGACAAGCCCTGCGACGTGGCCTGCTCGTGGCCGAACTGGGACTACAAGACCTACACGGTCGAGGACCTGGCCGTGGGCCAGATCCGGTTCGACAACGGGGCCGTCATGCAGGTCGAGGCCTCCTTCGCCGCCCACTGCAAGGACTCCTGGGGCTTCACGATCATGGGCGAAAAGGGCGGGGCCGACTCCGACCCCCTCGCCATCCACTGCGATGAAAACGGGTACATGGTGGACAAGAGCCCCGCGTTCCTGCCCAACGACGACTGCTTCGCCCGCAAGATGCGCAACTTCGTGGACACCGCCCTCCACGGCAAGCCCACCGAGGCGCCCGGCGAGGCCGGCCTCATGGTCCAGAAAATGCTCGACGGGATTTATGAGTCCGCGGAAAAGGGCAAGGAAGTGGCGATCAAGTAAGAGGGGGGGGAGAGAGGGTTCGGGGTTCAGGGTTCAGGGGCGAAGCCGGGCACCGTGACCTGCCGAGCTTCGAGGCAGGTCTCTGGTGCCCGGTTCAGAGGTTCAGCGGTTCAGATGACTTGCGCCTGCAATCTGGAGGGCGGAGCTACTGCGACGCCTCAGGCGCAAGGCTGGCGCATCCGGCGGCGAAGGGACTCGCCGCCCTACCCAGAACAGATACAGGGCTTGGGTAGGGCGCGCAGTCCCGTGCGCGCCGCATGCGCAAGCCTGCCGATTTCACATGATATTCCATTGCAATGCCTTGGCATTTTCGATAAATTTGCATGTTCATTCCAAGGAGAGAGCATGAGCGACAAGGTTACCGTATGCATCGTCGGCGGCGGGATGATCACGCAAGTCCAGATCCTGCCGTCCTTCTTTCAGCTTCAGCGGCTGGGGATCGTGGGCGACATCCATATCTGCGCCCTCAACAGCGCCCCGCTGCGCACGCTGGCCCAGGATGAAACGCTGCGGAAAGCCTTCCCCACGCAGTCGTTCATCGCGCACCCGCCGCTGGAGACAGATCCCGCCAGGAACATGCCCGAGCTTTTCAAGGAAACGGTGGCCGCCCTGCCGAAGAACAGCATCGTGGTGGTGGCCGTGCCGGACCAGCTCCACTACGGCACCCTGCAGGTCGCCCTCCAGTACGAGCACCACATCTGCTGCGTCAAGCCGCTCGTGCTCAAGCACGCCCAGGCCGAGGAGATCGCGGACAAGGCCTTTGAAAAGGGGCTGATGGTCGGCGTGGAGTACCACAAGCGGTTCGACGACATCAACCTCATCGAGCGCCGCCTCTGGCGCGAGGGCAAGTTCGGCGAGTTCAAGCTGGGCCACGCGGACCTGCACGAGTGCTGGTACTACCGCCACTCGAACTTCCAGAACTGGTGCACCTGCGAGAACTCCGACGCCTTCTCCTACATCGCCTGCCACTACATCGACCTCGTCCACTTCCTCACGGGGCTCAAGCCGGTCAGCGTCTCCGTCTACGGCATCAAGGACAAGTACCCCAACGGCCGCGACGGCTACCTCTGGACCGACGGCCGCGTGCTCTGGGAAAACGGCGCGGTGCTGAACGTCCAGAACTCGCTCAGTTACCCCGATGAGGGCCCCGGCGGCAACTACCAGGGCATGCGCCTGTTCGGCTCCAACGGCAAGCTCGGCACCATGGTCAACCACAACGACCAGTTCCGCGGCGTCGAGCACGCCTACACCGCCAAGGGAACCAGCCCCGGCGACACCCAGTTCGTCCAGCCCAACCCGACCTACTTCCAGTTCCTCGACCTGGGCGGCGAAGGCCTCACGCCGGTCGGCTACGGCTTCCGCTCCATCGCCTTCATCGTCCAGAAGATCATCGAATGCCGGGCCCAGGGCGCGCTGGTGGCGCGGCAGGCGTTCATCAAGAAGGTCGACGACGAGGGCATCATGGCCACCCCCCGGAACAGCGCGTTCAACGAGCTGGTCATGGAGGCCGGCCGCCTGTCCATCCTCAACGGCGGCCGCGAGGTGGAAATCACCTACGCCCCCGTCGCCGGCGTCCAGTTCAAAAAGTACTAACCCAACCCTTTAACACCCACCGGAGAAAGTATCATGGCCAAAGAATTCCCCCTGACCCCCATCCGCGTCCAGTCCGTCAAAACCAAGTTCCGCCGCATCGAGGGCGTCCTTCCCAACAAGCAGACCATCGCCGAGATCAAGAAGCTCCGCAAGGCCGAGCCGATCAGCATGCGCGGCCAGCCGCCCCTGATCTGGGACACCGCGCGCGGCTTCAGCGTCTTCGACGCGTTCGGCAACAAGTGGCTCGACTTCTCCTCCGGCGTGCTGATCACCAACGCCGGCCACGGCCACCCCGCCATCGTCAAGGCCGTCGTGGACCAGGCGAAGAAGCTCCTGACCACCTACTGCTTCCCCAACGAGCCCCGCATCCAGCTCACCCAGAAGATCCTCTCCATCGCCCCGCGCGGCCTGAACAAGGTCTTCCTGCTCAGCACCGGCTCCGAGACGCTCGAGTGCGCCGTCAAGCTCATGCGCACCTACGGCCGCCGCACCCACGGCGACGCCAAGTCGGTCATCGTCTCCTTCGAGCGCGCCTTCCACGGCCGCACCCTGGGCTCCCAGCAGATCGGCGGCATTCCGGCCGGCAAGGCGTGGATCAAGAACCTCGACCCCGAGATCGTCCAGGTCCCCTTCCCCGACGGCTTCCGCACCGAGGACACCTCCTTCTCGCTCTTCGAGAAGACGCTGAAGGCCAAGGGCATCAAGGCCAGCCAGGTCGCCGGCGTGGTCGTTGAAACCTACCAGGGCGGCGGCACCAGCTTCCTGCCCAAGGCCTACGCCAAGCAGCTCCGCGCCTGGTGCGACAAGAACAAGGCCCTGCTGACCTTCGACGAGGTGCAGGCCGGCTTCGGCCGCTGCGGCACCCTGTTCGGCTTCCAGCTCTACGGCGTGACGCCCGACCTCTTCTGCTGCGGCAAGGGCATCAGCTCCTCGCTCCCCATCAGCGCCGTGGTCGGCCGCGAGGCGGTCATGGACATCTACGGCCCCAACGAGATGACCAGCACGCACTCGGGCAATCCCGTCTGCGCCGCCGCCGCCCTGGCCAACATCAACGCCCTCATCAAGGAGAAGATGGTCCAGAACTCCGCCAAGGTCGGCGCCGTGCTCCAGAAGGAGCTCGACAAGCTGATGGCCGAGTTCCCGTCCGTCATCGGCGCGCGCCACGGCGCGGGCCTCGTGGCCGGCCTGCACGTGGTGAAGCCGGGCACCAAGGAGCCGGACGGCGACCTGGCCTGGGAAGTCGTCAACACCTGCTACCAGCGCGGCCTGCTGATGTTCGCCCCCGTCGGCTTCGGCGGCGCCACGGTCAAGATCGCCCCGCCCCTGTGCATCACGAAGGAAGCCATCCTTGAAGGCATCGCCGTGCTCCGCCAGGCGTTTGCCGAGCATGTGAAGTAAGCAGCAGAGGATTGTCAATGATAGGTCCTATAGGACCTATAGGACCTATCATTGAGCACCGCCAACCGCCCCCCATGCCCACCACCAACGCCCCCCGCATCCACGCCGCCTCCCTGGCGCTGCTCGATAATCCGGGCGTGCGCCTGGAGCATGACGGCATCGTGGAGCGGCTGCTGCGGGCGGGCGCCAAGCCCGGCGCGGGCCCGCAGACCGTGCGGATCCCGGCCGGGCTGGTGGACGACTGCCTGGCCGCCGCCCCCTCCTCAATCCGGCTGGCCGACCGCCGGCCCGGCGGAGGGTACACGCTGACGGCCACGTCGCCCGGGCGGGTCTGGTCCACCCCCGGCCTCAACCTCTGGCGCCACGGCCGCCTGACCCCCTTCACCTCGCGGGATATGGCCGACGCCGCCCGCCTGCTCGACCAGCTGCCGGAGGTGGACGGCGTCTTCGGCCTGTCGCTGGACGACGTTCCGCCCGCGGCCCGCGACGTGGCCGGCCTCGCCATCATGGCGGCCAACACCACCAAGCACCTCCGCGCCCTCTGCTTCACCCCCGCCGGCGCCGAATGGATGTGCCGGATGAAGCCGGTGCTGGGGCCGGACCCCTGGTTCAGCATCGGCTTCACGGCGCACGGGCCGCTCCGCTGGACCCGGCTGGCGCTCGACATCTTCCTGAAGACGGCGGGCCACGGCATCCCCACCACCCTCAACGGCGAGCCCATGGCGGGCGTGTCGGGCCCCGTCACCCTGGCGGGCAGCGCGGCGGTGGGCAACGCGGAAATCCTAGCCGGCCTGGTGGTCAACCAGTTGCTCGAGCCCGGCCGCCCCTGCATCTACAACCTCGGCCTCGCGCATGTCTTCGACATGAAGACGGCCCTGGCCGTGACCGGCGGCCCGGAAAACCATCTGTTCGCCGGGATCAGCGCCGCCCTGGGGCGGTTCTACAACCTGCCCTCCTGCTCCTGGGTCTCCACCGAAGCGATGTCCGCCGACTCCCAGGCCGCGCTCGAAAAGACGGCCGGCTACTTCAGCCACCTGCAGGCGGGCGTCAGCCTGGTCTGGGGCGCGGGCCAGCTGGAGTCGGAAATGACCTTCTCGCCGGCGCAGGCGGTGATCGACCAGGAGATCCTGGCCTACGCCCGCCGCCAGCTCCGGGGGGTCGAGGTGTCGGACGAGACGCTGGCCCTGGAGACGATCCGGGAAACGGGAATCGGGGGCGACTTCCTGGGGAGCCCGCATACGCTCGAGCACTTCAGGAGCGAGCTGTTCGAGCCCGGCCTGCTGTGGCGCAAAAAAAGGGACGACTGGACCCGCGAGGGGTCGCCAAGCCTGGCCGAGCGGGCGGAAGCCCAGGCCGACGAACTCCTGGCCGCCGAACGGCCTCCCTGCCTGGCGCCCGATCAACAGACGGAACTGGAGCGGATGGCGCGGGAGTTCAGGGGGCGGGGTTAGGGTTCAGGGTTCGGGGTTCGGGGTGCGCCTGCAATCTGGAGGGCGGAGCTACTGCGACGCCGCATGCGCGAGCCTGGCGCATCCGGCGGTCAAGGGACTGACCGCCCTACCCAGAACAGATACAGGGCTTGGGTAGGGCGCGCAGTCCCTTGCGCGCCGCATGTGCGAGCCAGGCACATCCGGCGGCGAAGGGACTCGCCGCCCTACCCAGAACAGATACAGGGCTTGGGTAGGGCGGCGAGTCTTGCCCTGAACCGTGACGCTTCGTCTCTGGTTCATGGGCCCTTCGCCGCCGCCATGCGCCTGTCTGGCGGCGGGCCAAGCCGGCCTCTCCCGTTTGCTCAAAAATCAATCTTATGCACGGTCTTGTGCTTATACACCTTGCCGGGCTCCAGGATGCAACTCGGGAACGCGGGCTGGTTGGGGGCATCCGGGAACTGCTGGGTTTCCAGGCAGAAGCCGCCGTTGCGGACGAAGATCCGGCCGCCCGCGCCCGCGAGGCCGGAAAGGAAATTCCCGCTGTAAAACTGGATGCCGGGCTCCGTGGTCAGGATCCGCAGCCGCCGCTTGCTGACGGGGTCGCGCACGTCCGCGGCGGGCTGGAGCGTTTCGTCCGCCTCGTCCAGCACGTAACAATGGTCGTAGCCCCCCGGCACCTGGGCGAACCGCGCGCCGATGCGGTGCGTCCGCCGGAAATCCATGGGCGTGCCCGCCACCTCCGCCAGCTTGCCGGTCGGGATCAGCACCGCGTCCACGGGCAGGTACTGCGTGGCTTCCAGCTTCAGCTCATGGTCCAGGATCGTGCCGTTGCCGGCGCCGGCCAGGTTCCAGTAGGTGTGGTTGGTCAGGTTCACCGGACAGGGCTTGTCCGTGGTTGCCTCGTAATCGAACGTCAGCGAGTTGTCGTTCCCCAGGATGATATCCACCCGCGCGCCCAGCGTGCCGGGATACCCCTCCTCGCCGTCGGGGCTGACGTAGCGGAAGCGGACCCCCACCCCCTCCGGCCGCTCGAACGGCTCCGCCTCCCACAGGCGCTTGTCGAACCCCGCCGTGCCGCCGTGCAGGTGATTCAAGCCCTTCTCGTTGCAGGCCAGGACATAGGACTTGTTGTTGAGCTTGAAGCGGCCGTTCGCGATGCGGTTGGCGAAACGCCCCACCGTGCAGCCGAAATAGGGCGACCGGGCGCGGTACTCGTCGAACGTGTCGAACCCGAGGGTGATTTCCACGGGGCCGTCGGCCGAGGGGACCGTGAGGGACGTCAGGGTGGCGCCGTAGTTGGTGAGGCGCGCGCGGATGCCGTGCGGATTGGCGAGCGTGAACTGATCGACCCGACGGCCATCGAGGTTTCCGAAAGCGGTTGTTTGTATGGACATGCTGTCTCCCTGTGACGACGCAAGGGTAGCGCAGTCGATTCCGATTGTCAGTCACATTTGCATATGATAAAAAATTGTGTTTTTCGTAACTCAATGGATTCAGCATGAACACCTATCTGATGCATCGGGAATTCCTGGGCGACGCCCGTCGCCTGGTGGTCAAAATCGGCAGCCGGGTCCTGGTCCAGAAAAATGGCCGGCCCCACAGCCGGCGCATCCAGGCTCTGGTCCGGCAGCTGGCCCTCATCCGCAACGGCGGCCGGGAGATCGTGATCATCACCTCCGGGGCCGTGGGCACCGGCATGGCCGGGCTGGGCATGAAGACCAAGCCCACCGCCCTGCCGGACCTCCAGATGGCCGCGGCCGTGGGGCAGGCCCGGCTGATGTCGCTGTACGACACCCTGTTCGCCAAGCACGGCTGCCGCGTGGGGCAGGTGCTCCTGACGCACGACGACTTCCACAACACCATCCGGCAGAACAACGCGCGGCGGACCATGGAGAACATGCTCCATCACCGGGTGATCCCGATCGTGAACGAGAACGACGTGGTGGCCGTGGAGGAGCTGGAAGCCGATTTGAAGAAGCTGGGCGACAACGACGTGCTGGCGGGCATGGTCACCAAGATGCTGCACGCGGACCTGCTCATCATGCTGACCACGGCGGACGGCGTGCGGGAGTTCAAGGCGGACGGCCATTCCACCCGCATCCCCCTGATCGAGAAGGTCACCCCCCGTATTTTCAAGCTGGTGGCGCCCAAGGACAGCGGCATTTCCACCGGCGGCATGGGCAGCAAACTGAAAGCGGCCAAGAGCGTGGCCGAAGCCGGCATCTCCGTTGTCATCGCCGACGGCCGCCGCCCCGGCGACCTGTCCCGCATCATGAAGGGCGATAACGTCGGGACGTTTATCCTTCCGGCCGTGGCAAGGTAGCGCTCCCGGAAAAGAATAACACGGTGGAACACGGCGAACGGAAGACACGGATCCAACATCCGCGAGTTGTTCCCTTTGGGCATAGTCGCGATTTCGAGTCTCTTCTGTAGACGCGGAGACTCGCCCTTCGAAGCGTATTCGCGTAGTAGGGTGACCGCGTTCAGGCGCCATACTGGCCGGAGTTTACACGGTGGAACACGGCGTTGAAGACGGCTCCAAC
>JBIIYJ010000257.1:0-7858 GCA_044346855.1 Kiritimatiellia bacterium | reverse complement strand
GAGCCCGACGCCTCCCGCTGGCCGATGCTGATCGGGGAACTGGCCGAGGAGGACGAGGATTTCGAGGGCGCGCTGGCCTGGTACGACAAGGCGGCCCGGTGCCCGGACGCCGCCGCGCCCGCCTGGATCCGGCTGGCCCTGATGCAGAGCCGCTCGAACCCGGGGCAGGGGCTGGCCACGCTCCGGGAGGCGGCGGCCCGCTACCCGCAGGATCCCCAGCCCGCCATCGCCGCCGGCGCCATCCTGTTCAACGCCCGCAAGCCGGTCGAGGCCATCGCCGCGTTCGACGCCGCTGAGGCCCGCATGAAGGCGGTTCCGGCGGGCAAGTCGATCGGCTTTCTCAGCCCTTATTACTATTTCTGGTACGGCGCGGCCTGCGATCAGGCGGGCCAGGCCGAGAAGGCCGAGCTGTTCCTGGAGCGCTCCATCGCCCTCTTTCCGGAAATCACGGAAGCCCACAACTACCTGGCCTACGTCTGGGCCCAGAAAAACGTCAAGCTCGACAAGGCCCTGCTGTATGCCCGCAAGGCGGTCGCGGCCGAGCCCGACAATGCCGCTTACCTCGATACGCTCGGCTGGGTGCTGTTCCGCAAGGGCGACCTGGCGGGTGCCCTCGAGCAGGTCCTGGCGGCCGCGGCGAAGATGGCGGACGCCGAGGTTTCCCTGCACGCGGGCGACATCCTGAACGCGCTGGGCCGGCGGGACGAGGCCCTGGGGTGGTGGCAAAAGAGCGCGGCGCTCGATCCGGCCGGGGCCGCGGCCGGGCGGCTGGCCCCCGCCGGGGCCGCGCCGTGAGGGCGCTGCACCAGCTCACCGCCGGCTTCGCGAAAAGCGACGCCATCAGCAACGAGGCGCTGGCCTTGCGCAAGGTGTTCCGCTCCTGGGGGCTGGAGTCGGACCTGTTTTCCGAAACGAAGCGCATCCTGCCCGAGCTGCGCCGCGAGGTGCGCGACGTCTCCGCCTGCGCCGCCTCCGTGAAGCCGGACGACCTGGCCCTGCTGCATCTCTCCATCGGCTCGCCCGTCAACCTGGCCTTCAGGGCCCTTCCGTGCCGCAAAGCCATCCTCTACCACAATGTCACGCCGCCGGCCTTCTACGAGCGCCTGAACCCCTCCACGGCCTGGTCCCTCGAGCAGGGCCTCGCGCAGGTGCGGGCGCTGGCGGGCGTTGCGGAGCTGAACCTCGCGGTCAGCCGGTTCAACGCGGCGGAGCTGACCGCGCTGGGGTACCGCGACGTGCGGGTCTTCCCGCTCGTGTTCGATCCCGCGCGGCTGCGCGAGGCGCCCGACCGCCGCGTGCTGCGCGAGCTGCGCGACGGCCGCGTGAACATTCTGTTCGTGGGGCGGGTCGTGCCGAACAAGCGGATCGAGGACGTGCTGCTGGCCTTTGCGCATTTCCAGAAGGCGGTGGAGCCCGAGTCCCGCCTGGTTCTCGTGGGCTCTTGGGCCGGCTGCGAGCGCTACCGCCAGGTGCTGGCCTCCCAGGTCCGGCGCCTGGGGCTGCGGCAGGTGCTCTTCATGGGCTCGGTCCCGCAGCCCGCCCTGCACGCCGCCTACGACGCGGCCGATCTTTTCCTCTGCCTCAGCGAGCACGAGGGCTTCTGCATCCCGCTGCTGGAGGCCATGGCCCACGGCGTGCCCGTGCTGGCCTATGCGGCCGCGGCGGTGCCCGAGACGATGGACGGCGCGGGCGTGCTGGTGGCCCGCAAGGAGTATCCCGAGCTGGCGGAGCTGATGGGCCGGCTGGCCCGCGACCCGGTCCTTCGGGCGGCAGTCCGCGCGGGGCAGGAGGCGCGGGTAAAGCGCTATTTCGCCCGCGACCTGGCCGCCGAACTGCGCGGCCTGCTGGAGCCCTGGCTGAATTCAAGGTGCTGCCCGTGAGCGCGCTGCACCAGTTGTGCGCCGGGTTTTCCAAGGGCGACGCGATCAGCCACGAGGCGCTGACGCTGCGGGCCTTGTTCCGGTCGTGGGGCATGGAGTCGGAGATCTTCTCCGAGCCCCGCTGGATCCATCCCGCCCTGCGGGGCGAGGCGAGGGACGCCGCGGCGCTGCCCGCCCTCTGCCGGCCGGACGACATCGTGCTGCTGCACCTTTCAATTGGCTCCCCGGTCAACCGCCTGTTCGGCGCGCTGACCTGCCGCAAGGCGATCCTGTACCACAATGTGACCCCGCCCGCCTATTTCGAATGGGTCAAGCCCGAGACGGCGCGCGCGCTGGCCGCGGGGCTGGAGGAGGCGCGGGCGCTGGCGGGGGCGGCGGAGGTGAATCTGGCGGACAGCCGCTTCAACGCGGCGGAGCTGGAGGCCGCGGGCTACCGGAACGTGCGCGTGCTGCCCCTCGTGCTGGACCGCGGCCGCCTGGCGGAGCCGGCGGACCCGGCCGTGGCGGCGGCGCTGAGTGACGGGAAGCGGAACGTGCTGTTCGTGGGGCGGATCGCGCCGAACAAGAAGATCGAGGACCTGCTGGCGGCCTTCGCCCATTTCCAGCAGGGCTGGGAGCCCGAGTCCCGCCTCATCCTGGCGGGCAGCTGGGCGGGCACGGAGCGCTACCACCGGCTGCTGTCGGTGCAGGTCCGCAACCTGGGGCTGCGCGACGTGACGTTTCGGGGAACCGTTCCGCAGGCCGTGCTGCACGGCCTGTATGCCGCGGCGGACCTTTTCCTGTGTTTGAGCGAGCACGAGGGGTTCGGCATCCCGCTGCTCGAGGCCATGGAGTTCGGCGTGCCGGTGCTGGCCTATGCGGCCTCGGCTGTGCCCGAGACGATGGATGGCGCGGGCGTGCTGGCGGCCCGCAAGGACTATCCCGCGCTGGCGGGGCTGATGGCGGCCCTGTGCCGGGAGGCGGAACTGCGCGGCCGGGTGCTGGCCGGCCAGCGCGCGCGGATGGCGCGGTACTGGGCGCGGGATCTGGAGGCGGAACTGCGCGGCCACCTGGCCCCGCTGCTGGGTAAGGGGGGCGCATCATGAGACGGGTCGTGGAAACGGGAACTCCCGCGGAGACGCGGGCCTTGGCCGCGGAACTGCTGCGCGAGCTGCCGGAGCGCCGCCTCTTCGCCCTGCGCGGGGAACTGGGCAGCGGCAAGACCTGCTTCGTGCAGGGGCTGGCCAGGGCGCTGGGCGTGAGCCGGCCCGTCACCAGTCCCACCTACACGCTCGTGAACGAGTACGAGGCCGGCGGCGTCCGGCTGGTGCACATGGACCTGTACCGGATCGGGCGCCCCGAGGAGGCGCTGGATTTCGGGCTGGACGAATACCTGGACGATCCGGCCGCCTACGTGGCCATCGAGTGGGCCGAGCGCAGCGGCGACCTGCTGCCGCCCGGGGCGGTGCGGCTTTCGTTCCGCCCCGGCGCCGCGCCGGACATGCGCCTGATCACGATCGACTGGGAATAAAAAAAGGGCCGCTTTGCAGCGGCCCTTTTTACGATCAGACGGGAAGGATTACTTCGCGCCGAGGATCGCGTCCTTGGCGGCCTTCGCCACGCGGAACTTAACAACCTTCTTCGCCGGGATGTTGATCACTTCGCCGGTGGCGGGGTTGCGACCCTTGCGGGCGTTGCGCTTGACGAGAATCAGCTTGCCCAGTCCGGGAATCGTGAAGCCGTCCTTGGCGCCCTTGTAGGCGAGAGCCACCAAAGCTTCCATCGTGCTCGCAGCCTGCTTCTTCGTCAGACCGACCGCTTCCGCCATCTCCGCCACGATCTGACTCTTGGTCTTTGCCTTAGCCATACAGCGACTCCTTTGGTTCGAGACCGTGTTTCGGTCTCCATTTAGGGCAGAATATAGGCGCGAAAATAGGGCAATGCAACAAAAAATGTACGATTTCCCTTATTTTTCTTGAGTGCGGGGCGTAGAACGGGGTCAGCAGGCGAGCGCGGCGAGGCGCGCGCCGGCCGCCGGGCGCAGCGCGATCACGTCCAGCGGCAGGCCGAATTCGGTGTCGAAGGCGCGCGCCAGGGCCCGGCCCGCGGCCTCCGCATGCGTTTTGCGGACCAGCACCACGGCGCTGCCGCCGAAGCCGCCGCCCGAGAGGCGGGCGCCCAGCACGCCCTCGGTCCGCTCGGCGCGCTCGACGACGAAGTCCAGCTCCTTGCAGGAGTTCTGGAAGTTCAGGCGCGAGCTGATGTGGGACTCGAAGAGCAGTTTCCCGAACTTGTCGAGGCGTTCCTCTTTCAGGAACTGAGAGCCTTTCATCACCCGCTCGTTCTCGCCGATCACGTGGGCGGAGCGCTTGGCGGGGACGGCCGGCATGGCCGCCGCGAGCTGCTCCCACTCGGCCATCGAGACGTCGCGCAGGTGGCTCACGGGGTGGGGCAGGCGCTCGCGGAACCAGGCCGCCGCCGCCTCGCAGCTCGCGCGCCGCTCGTTGTATTCCGAGTCCACGAGGCTGTGCTTCACGTGCGTGTTGCAGGCCAGCAGGCAGACGTCCGCGGAGAGCGGCACCGTCTCCACGGCCAGCGTCCGGAAGTCGGTCCTGACGAGGGAGTCCTGCTTGCCGAACAGGCTGGAGATCTGGTCCAGCAGGCCGCACTTCACGCCCACGAAGTCGTGCTCGGCCCCCTGGCCGATCTTCGCCATCTGGAGCGGCTGGACCTTTAATTGGAACAGCTCGGCCAGCGCCAGGCCGGAGCTGACCTCCAGCGCGGCGCTGCTGGAAAGCCCCGCCCCAAGGGGCAGGGTGCTGGCGATCATGCCGCTGAACCCGGTCACCCGCGCGGGCGGCACGCCGAGTTTGGCCCACACGCCGCGGACGTAGTTGGACCAGGCGCCCTCCTTCACGGGCCGGGGATCGTCCGCCGGGAAGCGCGATTCCAGCTCAGGGTGGAGCGCGTCGGCCAGGATGCAGCCGGTGTCGCTTCGCCGCGCGACCGCGAAGTAGGCGCCCCGGTCGATCGCCGCGGAGAGGACGTAGCCCTCGTTGTAGTCGGTGTGGTTGCCGAGCACCTCCACGCGGCCGGGCGCGAAGGCGGTGACCTCGGCGGGCTTGCCGAAGCGTTTTTCGAAGGCGGCGAGGAGCTGCTGAAGGATGGCGTCGCTCATGATCAGCTCCGCTTCGCCAGCACGGTCTTTTCATACTTGCGGACGGCCGTGAGCCAGTCCGTCCCCACCGGCACGCCGGCTTTGAGGCAGTAGTAGTCCCAGACGGCCCCCACGGGCAGCATCTTGTACTCCTCCTGGAGCGCGAGGCGCGCGGTGAAGTCGCCGTCCTTCTCGGCCCGCTTGAGCGTGTCGAGCGGCTCGAGCAGCGCTCCGAGCATCATCTTGAGCGTGTTGCGCGAGCCGATCACCCAGGCCGCCACGCGGTTGATGCTGGCGTCGAAATAGTCCAGCGCGAGGTGGACGCGGTCGGTGTAGTCGCCCGCCACGATCTCGTGGCCGATGGCCTTGAGCTCGTCGTTGAGCGTCACGACGTGGTCGCTGTCCCACCGCACGCCGCGGCTGACGTGGACGAGGAGGGCGTCGAGCCAGTTGAGCAGGGCGGAGATCTTGTCGGCCACGCTCTCCGTGGGGTGGAAGTGGCCGCAGTCGAGGCAGAGCAGCAGCTCGCGGTCGATGGCGTAACCCATGTAGAACTCGTGGGAGCCCACGACGAAGCTCTCCGAGCCGATGCCGAAGAGCTTGCTCTCGACGGCGTCGAGCAGCAGGTTGCGGCTGAAGCGGGGCGCGTAGATGGCGTCGAGCGAGTCGCGCAGGCGCTCGCGGGGCGCCCGGCGGTCCACCGGGGTGTCCTTGTACCCGTCGGGGATCCAGAGGTTGACCAGCGTGGGCGAGCCGAGCTTGGCCCCCATGGCGGCGCCGATCTTGCGGCAGGCGATGCCGTGGGCGATCCAGAAGTCGCGCACGGACTTGTCGGGGTGGGAGAGGGTCAGGCCGTCCCGCGCCATGGGGTGGGAGAAATAGGTGGGGTTGAAGTCGAGCCCCAGCTTGCGGCTCTTGGCCCAGTCCATCCAGCCGGAGAAGTGCTCGGGCTCGAGCTGGTCGCGGCTGATCTTCTTGCCGTTGGTCTCGGCGTAGATGGCGTGGAGGTTGACGCGGTGGGTGCCGGGGATGAGGGAGAGCGCCGTGTCGAAGTCGGAGCGGAGTTCGTCGGGGTTGCGGGCCTTGCCCGGATAGTTGCCGGTGGCGGCCAGCCCGCCGTCGAGGGAACCGGAGCGCTCGAAGCCGCCCACGTCGTCGCCCTGCCAGCAATGGAGGGAGAGGCGGAGAGTCTTGAGCTTGCGGATCGCTTTTTCGGTATCCACGCCGTGCGCTTCGAAGGTTTCACGGGCGATGGCATAGGCTTTTTCGATTTTGGCGGGGGTCATGGAGTCTCCTGCTGTTTCCGTTTACCATAGCGGAAGAGGGGGCGTGGCGTCAATGCTGGCGGAAGAGAAGAGGCGCAGGGTTCAACGGTTCAGGGGTTCAACGGTTCAGAGGTTCAACGGTTCAGGGGTTCACGCGGAGACACTGAGAAGAATGGCAGGGAACGATGAGGGGGACTTGCGAACGGCGTGGCACGGGTCTCCTGACCCGTGGCCCCGCTGGGGATGAGAGGGAACGATTAGCGGGAGCGATGAGGGGTGACTTGCGACTGGCGTGGCACGGGTCTCCTGACCCGTGGCCCTTCCGAGTACGACGTACGACCCGGAACGGACGAAGTACTACCGCAGGGGTCAAGGCAAAGACGGCAGAATCATTATAAGCAAAATCATTTTAGGATTGGGTTCGGAGACAAGATAGACGATGATGGCTCGAACGACCTGCTCCTGCGTAACGACCCTGGCACGGCTCACGAAAAGCGAACACGAGCGAGGGAGAAATGATAAACCAAAAAAAGATAACCACGGTCATCGGAGTCGTGCTTCTCGCATTAGCAGCATTAAGTTTGCTGGGAGCAATTCAAAGCGCTCAAGCGCTTTACGATCCGAATTATGCCGACGCCTCAGTCAATTTCGCAGGCGTGGGTGTCCTGTTTAATTTGGTTATCTCAATTGCGTTTGCGACAGGAGGGGTATTGCTGGTAAGAAAATCGAGAAAATGAAAGGATGACACGATAAAACAGACCCGTTAACGGCAACATCATCGATGTGGACTTGGTGGCTTTGCGTGAGAATCCCGAATCAACGAGAGGAGAAATGAGCCCGACAGATGCAAGATGAAATCAAGAGATTCTGGCGACTGGTGAAGTGGGTGCTGGTCTCGCTAGTTGTCCTCACGGTGGTGCTATACGCTGCAAATGTGACAACGAATCAGCGTCTGGTCATGCGAGCGACCGGAACATGGTTGTTTTCATGGGTCAGCGGGATCACCGACTCGCCCTCGGGTCGGTACGTGGTCGGCATTCAATCATCAGGACTGCAGGGTGTTGCGCACTCGGTAAAGGTTGCTCGGCGGTTCTCGCTGTGGCCGACTGAAGTCATGAGCACTTCGAGCGAGGATTTTAAGGGGAAGGGACCAGAAGAAAAGACTCTCGCGCTCGTCTGGGGTCGTGGAGATGGGTGCGTGGCATTAATGCATCATGGATGGTTTGTTGACTTCTACGACCTTGGACGTAAACAAGCAGACTCATGGTCTCATGGCTTGTACATCACTACTGACAGAATCGCCTTGGCGGGATACCACCAACGGATTGAAGAGAAACTTGGATCAGACCGGAACATTCAGATCATTCAGGAATGAGGCCTGAACAACACCTCGGACTAAGCCCGCCGCGCGACGGAATCGCGGTAAAACGCGAGGGCAACGGTCAGTCGTGTGAGTGAGTCCTTGGAACACCTGGTCTTGCCTGTAACTTCAAGTGCTCGTGAACGAACATAACTTCCGCTGGAAAAGACGGCTTGAATCTGGAAATCAGGAAATCAGGAAAGGAAGAACCGAATAG
>JBIIYJ010000514.1:0-2827 GCA_044346855.1 Kiritimatiellia bacterium | reverse complement strand
GCGAAGACGACGTTGGCGCCGATGTCGAAGGCGGCCTGGGCGGTGGCGCACCAGGTGAGGCCGGGCACGATGACCTCGTCGCCGGGCTGGACGCCGACCGCCTGGAGGGCGCACTGGATGGTGACGGTCCCGTTGCAGAGGCCGAGGCAGTGGCGCGCGCCGATGAAGCCGGCGAACTCGCGGGTGAAGGCGGTCTCGTGGGGGCCCATCCAGCTCCACTGGCCGGAGCGGACCACGGCTTCCATCCAGGCGACCTCCAGGTCACCGGCGACGGGCCAGGCGGGGGCGGGGAGGGTGACGGCGGGGGCGCCGCCGGCGATGGCGAGGGGGGTGGCGGAGCGGGCGGGGCGGCGCGGCATGGGAACCTCCAGGTTGAACGCGGTTGAAAAACGGCGCTATTTCCGGGGCATTATGGTCAGGCCGGTTTCCGGAAGCGAGCCAAAACGGTGAGGCCGCCGCGGGCGCGCAGGCCGGGTTTGGCGACGATTTCGAGGTTCGGGAGGTCGGGCAGGTAGAGTTCGGTGCGGGAGCCGAATTTGATCATGCCGTAGCGGTCGCCGGCCTGGAGGCTGGCGCCGGGCGTGGGGTCGCAGACGATGCGGCGGGCGATGAGGCCGCTGATCTGGCGGACCATGACGGGGACGCCGCCCCATTCCGCGCTGGCCGTTCCGGCGATGGAGTGCGCCTCGTTCAGCCGGGCGCACCGGCCGTCGCGGGCGTCGAGATAGCGGCCGGGGCGGTGGGCGTCGCGCAGGACGGTCATGTCGCACGGGGCGCGGTTCAGGTGCACGTCGAAAACGGAGAGGAAGATGCCGATGCGGTGGGCGGGGGCGGCGCCCAGCAGGTCGCACGCCTCCCCGTCGGCCAGGCGGGTGACGTCGTCCACCAGCCCGTCGGCGGGGGCGAGGAAGGCGCCCGGCTCCCGGGGGACGAGCCGTTCGGGGTCGCGGAAGAAGGCGGCCACGCCGAGGAGGGCGAGGCAGCTTCCCGCGAGGGGCCAGGAGGCGTGGTGGAGGCCGCCGGCCAGGGAGATGGCGGCGGCGGAGAGGCCGGCCACGCCGAGTTCGCGGCGGCCGTAGGGGGTGATCTTCACGCGCTTTTCTCCTGCTCGCGGGCGTCGCGGAACACGGTTTCCCAGTTGACGGATACCCGGCCCCGAGCCAGGCCGTGGGCGACGTAGATGACCAGGCTGGGGAAGAGCATCCAGGCGATGATTTCGAACGACAGGTGGACGTGGCGGAGGAGCCCCTGGTCCACGAAGGGGTAGAAGAACATGAGCAGGTAGAGGCCGAGGAAGGCGAGCAGGACCGCGGGGATGAAGACGAAGCGGTAGAAGGGGATTTTCCAGAGGGTGACCAGGTTGGGGAAATTGTAGCGGCTGCACATGAGCCAGGCCAGGGCGAGCGTGAGCGGGGCGATGAGCCAGGGGTTGTGCAGGAAGGTGAAGAGGATGAGCGCGCCGACCGCGCCCGAGGGGGAGGGCATGCCCGTGAAGTCGGCCTTGGCCAGCGGGTTGTCGCGCAGCTTTTCGAGGGCCGTGAAGCGCGCCAGCCGGGTGTGGACGGAGGTGAAGAAGAGCACGGCGACGAAGCCGGCGATGAGGCGGACCCCGACGAAGTGCAGGCCCGGGTGCCAGGCGCTCAGCAGGCCGATGAGCTGGAAATAGATGACGCAGGAGGCCGCGAGGCCGAAGGTCGAGAGGTCCATGGAGGAGTCGAGGCAGGCGCCGAACTCGGAGAGCGTCTTGAACCGCCGGGCCAGGGGGCCGTCCACGGCGTCGCACAGGCCTGCCGCGAGGAGCCAGAAGAGGCTGACGAAGGCGGCGGCGTCCGGGGCGTTCTCGCGGGGCATGGCGAAGAAGACGGCGGTGACCCCGCACAGGTAGTTGCCCACGGTGAACAGGTTGGGGATCAGCACCAGCAGCCAGGGGCGGCGGGGGCGCTCCGGGTCGGCGGGGGCGTAGCTGTTCACGTAGGAGAAGGATTCGAAGAAGGGGAAGACGGAGATGACGGTGAAGAAGCACATCAGGAGCACGCCCCACTGCACGAGGCCGTGCGAGAGGGCGCGCAGGATCAGCTCGATGCCGAGGGTGACGGGGATGCCGGGGATGCGCAGGACGAGGATATAGAGGACGGTGAACTGGATGGGCGTCTTGAGCTTGCCCAGCCAGCGGGCGCTGACGTCCTTGCCGCGGCGGCGCAGGCGGGCCCGCTGGATCATGCTCACCACCTCGCGGCCGACCAGCACGATCACGGCCCAGATCGGCAGCTCGCTGGTCATGCCTTCCCGGGGCCAGAAGGCCGCGAAGGCCAGGCAGAGGGTCGCGAACTTGTCGGAGGCGGGGTCGAGCGACTGGCCGTCCTCGGAAACGACGCGCCATTTGCGGGCGAAGTAGCCGTCCAGCCCGTCGAAGAGGCAGACCAGGAGGAAGGCCACGTGCATGGTCCAGGCGCCGCTCGCGGTCTGGAGGGCCGGCAGGATGGCCACGGCGAGGATCCAGAGGCTGAGCGGGATGCGCAGCAGGGACATGGTATTGGGCACCAGGTGGGTGAAGCGGCCGAACCAGGGGTGGCGGGGGGGCGTGGTGAAGCGGGCGGAGTGGCGGGTGAAAAAGCGGATGGTGGCAAAGCCGATGAGGACAATGCCAAGCAGGCGCACCAGATGAAGGATCAGGTCTTCCATGAATGATCCACCTTTATACCACACCCGGCCCCGGTATCAAACCCCAATTCGCATTCCCAAATCTTCGCCTGCTTAAGCTGTTGGCGGCGGGGTTACCAGCGGGGGTGCGGCGTTCCGGCCGTAATCTGGCGGGTGCTTTTCCGCG
>JBIIYJ010000059.1:0-21025 GCA_044346855.1 Kiritimatiellia bacterium | reverse complement strand
TTCAACAGCGCCCCGCGCCTTTATTAGCAGGTTCGAAATGCAGCAAGGCGTGAAGACGAAAATCATAGACTGTGTATAGAATTCGCATATGGTCGGCTTTGGGGGTGGGTTACCAGCGGGGGTGCGGCGTTCCGGCCGTAATCTGGCGGGTGCTTTTCCGCGCTGAGGGGCTCCCCAAGGAAAGCAGGGAAAACCAAAGGTGGTTTTCCCGTGCTTTCCTTGCGACTGGAGGAGTCGGGACACGAGTCCACGCCTCCTCGTCGTCGCCCCTCATCATCGGAAAATCGCCTCGCCATATTCCGGCTACGGAACGCCGCACCCGACTTGCCATCGCGCGCCCGCGGCTCTCCGAGCACGCTGAGGCGGCGCGCGAGTTTGGTTCCCGCAAAGAAGCCTGTAATACAGTTGAATAAGTGTGTTAGGAACACTGTTGACGGGCATATGGACGGGAACCTTTCGCGAGCCGCCCGCGCCCGCTTCGGGCGGGGCGAGCGAAGGCAAGTCGTTGAGGTGTTTCGATCAGCGGAAAGGCGCGAGCCGGTTTCGAGGCTCAGCCGCCTGAAGGTGAGGAGGCGTGGACTCGTGTCCCGACTCCTCCAGCCTGAAGGCGGATCAGCCCGAAAACGGCCGCGCCTTAACGCCGAAACACCTCAACCCGCCGTGATGTCACCTGCAGAAGGCGAGAATTGGGTCATTCGAGTTCAAAGCTGTCGCCCAGCAGGCGCTGGGCGGACCAGACCAGGGCGGCGGTGGCGGCGAGCAGGAGGGTGGACAGGGCGTTGATGAGGGGGGTGGCGCCGTGCTTGATCAGGCTGTAGACCAGGACCGGCAGGGTGGTGGAGCCCTTGCCGGCGACGAACGAGGTGATGACGAAATCGTCGATGGACAGGGTGAAGGCCAGCAGGGCGCCGGCCGCGATGCCGGGGGCCAGCAGGGGCAGCAGCACCCGGCGCAGCACGGTCCAGCCCGAGGCGCCCAGGTCGCGCGCGGCCTCGACCAACGTGAAGTCGAAATCCTGGAGCCGGGCCAGAACGACCATGGCCACGTAGCTGAGGCAGAAGGTGGTGTGGGCCAGGAAGATGGTGAGCAGGCCGAGCTCGATCTTCAGCGCGACGAAAAAGAGCAGCAGGCTGATGCCCATCAGGATCTCGGGGACCACGAGGGGCGTGACGATCAGGGCGTGGTGGGTTTTCTGCAGCCGGCTCTTCCAGCGGTGCAGGGCGAAGGCGGCCGCGGTGCCGAGGATGGTGGAGACGACCGTGGCCCCCGCCGCCACCACCAGCGTGTTGGAGAGCGCGTCCCAGATGGCGGGCTGCTGGAACAGCCGCCGGTACCAGACGAGGGACCAGCCGCCCCAGCCGGCGAAGCGGGAGGCGTTGAAGGAGTCCAGCACCAGCACCAGGACGGGGAGGTGGAAGAACAGGAGCACGGCGGCGGTGATGAGGAGGGGGCCCCGGCTGCGGCGGCTCATGCGGACCTCCGCCGGAAGGCCAGCTTGAGCGCCGGCGGGATCAGGATGATCAGGATCAGCAGCACGGCCAGGGCGGCCCCGTGCGGCAGATTCCGGTCCATGAACACGCGCTGGGCGATCTTGTTGCCCAGCATCTCGTCGCCGGTCCCGCCCACCACGTCGGGGATGACGTAGGCGCCCAGGGCGGGGATGAAGGTGACCAGGAACGCGGTGGCCAGGGAGCGGCTGATGCCGGGGAGGAAGACGCGCCGGAAGGCCTGCAGGCGGTTGCAGCCCAGGTCGCGGGCGGCTTCCAGGAGCGGGAAGTCGAATTTCTCGGCGCCCGCGTAGATGGGCAGGATGGCGAAGGGCAGGCTGGTGTAGACCATGACCAGCAGCACCGCCCCGGGGGTGTAGAGGATGGGCGCGGCGGGGTCGGCCAGGTGCAGGAAGACCAGCAGGTGCTTGACCGGTCCGTCGGGGTGCAGGATGTGCTTCCAGGCGAAGATGCGGACCAGGAAGCTGGTCCAGAAGGGGACGATGACCAGCAGCAGCAGCGTGTGGCGCAGTCGGCCCGGCGCCCGGGCGATGGCGTAGCCCGTGGGAAGGGCGAGCAGCAGGCAGAGGAGGGTGGCGGCCAGGCTCATCCACAGCGTGCGCCACAGGATGGCCGGGTAGGCGGGGTTCAGCAGCCCGCGCAGGGTATCCAGCGTCCAGCCTGCGCCGATTCCGCCCTGGATGTCGGCCGGCTTGAAGGCGATGGCGAAGACGATCAGGGTGGGAACGGCGAAGAGGACCGTCAGCCAGAGCAGGGAGGGCGCGGTGATCCACCATTCCGGGCGGCGCGAGGCGTGGCGGCTGGTCGGTTCAGGCATGGCCGGCGTCGCCTTCGGCCGAGGGTTCGAGCAGGCGGCCGTCGTCCGCGTTGAACCACGCCCAGATGGTCTCGCCCCGGCCCGGGGGCTTCTGCCCCGCCTGGTCCAGGGAGTGGGCGATCGTCAGCTGCCAGCCATTGATCCTGACCCGGTAGCGGGTCTGGGAGCCCATGTAGATCACATCCTCGATGCGGGCCTGGAAGGCGTTCAGGCTCTCGGGCGGCTGGTAGCGGCCCAGGCGGAGCTTTTCGGGGCGGATGCTGAGGCGGACGCGGTCGCCCGGATGGCGGTCGGCGTGGTTGCGGCACTCGAATTCGGCCAGCTCCTCCACGCGCACCAGGCAGCGGCCGCCGGAGAGCTTCGTGACGCGGCCGTCGAGGAAGTTCGTGTCGCCGATGAAGGAGGCAACGAAGCCGGTGGCGGGGTCGTCGTAGACCTCCGGCGGCGCGCCGAGCTGCTCCACGCGGCCGTGGTTCATGACGGCCATGCGGTCGCTCAGGCTCATGGCCTCGGTCTGGTCGTGGGTGACGTAGAGGAAGGTGATGCCGACCTCGTCGTGGATCCGGTTGAGCTCCAGCAGCATGTGCTGGCGTAGCTTGAGGTCAAGGGCGGCGAGGGGCTCGTCGAGCAGCAGCACGCGCGGCTTGTTGATGAGGGCGCGGGCGATGGCCACGCGCTGCTTCTGGCCGCCGCTGAGCTGGGTGGGCCGGCGGTCCGCCTGGGTCTGCAGCTGGGTCAGCGCCAGCATGGCGGCCACGGCGCTTTCGGTCTGGTCCTTCGGCCAGCCGGCCACGTTCGGCCCGAAGGCGATGTTTTGGCGGACGGTGAGGTGCGGGAAGAGGGCGTAGTTCTGGAACACCGTGTTGACCGGGCGCTTGTGGGGCGGCAGGGCGGTGATATCCACCCCGTCCAGGAGCAGGCGGCCGGAGTCGGGCTGCTCGAACCCCGCCAGGAGGCGCAGCAGCGTGGTCTTGCCGCAGCCGCTGGGGCCGAGCAGGGAGAAGAATTCGCCGGCCTTGACGCCGAAGGAAACCCGGTCGACGGCCCGGACCTGTCCGAACCGCTTGGAGACGCCGTTGAATTCGAGGAAATGGGACATGGTTAACTTGTTCCATTCAAAGGGTGACTTTTGAGAATAACACTCCCCGAGGTGAAGTCAATAATTCCCGCTTCCCCTTTCGCTTGAAATGCGGCTTTCCCTTTAGTATAGATAGCGGTTTAACCCGGAGATACCATGAAAGCCATAGCCCTGACCGGCATCCGCGCGATGTCCATGATGGACGTGCCCGATCCCGTTCTGCAGAAGGATACCGATGTGCTGCTCCGCCTGACCTCCATCGGGGTCTGCGGCTCGGACATCCATTACTACACCGAAGGCAAGATCGGCAGCCAGGTGGTGCAATACCCCTTCCGCGTCGGCCACGAGTGCGCGGCCGTGGTGGAGAAGGCCGGCAAGGCCGTCACGGCGTTCAAGCCCGGCGACCGCGTGGCCGTGGATCCCGCCATGTGGTGCAACGACTGCGACCAGTGCCGGGTCGGCCGCTTCCACACCTGCCGCAAGCTGACGTTCCTCGGCTGCCCGGGCCAGGCGGAAGGCTGCCTCTCCGAGTTCATCGTCATGCCCGCCCAGTCGTGCGTCAAGCTTCCCGCCGGGATGTCCGACGAGATGGGTGCCCTGATCGAGCCCCTGGCCATCGGCGTCTACGCGGCCGCGCAGTCGCGCGACCTCAAGGGCTGCACGGTGGGCCTCCTGGGCGCCGGCCCCATCGGCCTGAGCATCATGCTGGCCGCGAAGGCGCAGGGCGCGAAGGCGTTCTACGTGACGGACAAGATCGACTCGCGCCTGAAGGCCGCCCGGTCGGCGGGCGCGGCCTGGACCGGCAACCCGGACCGCGAGGACATCGTGGCGGCGGTGACGAAGGCCGAGCCGCTCCTGCTGGACGTCGTCTTCGAATGCTGCGGCCAGCAGGCGGCGCTGGACCAGGCCGTCCGCCTGCTCAAGCCGGGCGGCATCCTGATGCTGGTGGGCATCCCGGCCGTGGACCGGGTGACCTTCGAGATCGACCTGCTCCGCCGCCGCGAGATCCGCATCCAGAACGTCCGCCGCCAGAACGAGAAGGTGCACGAGACGATCGCCGGCGTGGCCTCGGGCCGGCTGGCGCCCGCGTTCATGATCACCCACCGCTTCCCCTTCGCCCGGACGAAGGAGGCCTTCGACCTGGTCGCGGCCTACGAAGACGGGGTGATCAAGGCCATGATCTATTTTGGAGACAAGCCATGAGCGATGCGAGCGAGTTGATCAACCGGCTGAACGCCTTTTCCGCCAAGGACCGCGAGCAGGCCCTCCGGGCGCTTGTCGCCTCCACGGCCTTCCCCCCGGCGGGCGGCGACGTGAACATGCACGCCCACTCCTTCTTCTCCTACAACGCCGCGGGCGCCTCGCCCTCGCTGCTCGCCTACGAGGCGCGGCGCGCGGGGCTGTGGGCGGCGGGGCTGTGCGACTTCGACGTGCTGGACGGGCTCGAGGAGTTCCTCAAGGCCGGCCTGATCGCGGGGGTGCGCGCCACCGTCAACCTCGAAACCCGCGCGTTCCTCCGGGAATACGGCGGCGTGGAGATCAACTCGCCGGGCGAGCCGGGCGTCACCTACATCATGGGCGCGGGCTTCGTGAAGGTGCCGGCCCCCTCCTCGCCCGAGGGGAAGACCCTGACGGCCTGGCGCCGGCAGGCCGCCTCGCGCAACCTGGCGCTGATCCGGCGGATCAATCCGCATGTTCCCGAAATAGGGATCGACCTGGAGCGCGACGTGCTGCCGCTGACGCCCTCGGGGGCTCCCACGGAGCGCCACATCATCCGCGCCTACTGCCGCAAGGCGGCGGCCGTGTTCCCGGCGGACGGCGGGGCGGCCTTCTGGGCCCGGACGCTGGCGCTGGAGCCGGCGGCGGCCGCGGCGCTGCTGCGCGACCCCGCGGCGCTGGAGGAGAAGGTCCGCGCGAAGTTCGCCAAGAAGGGCGGGCTGGGGTACGAGCAGCCGACGGAGAAGACCTTCCCGCCGGCCGACGATTTCACGGCGTGGTGCCTGGCCTGCGGGGCGATTCCCATGATCACCTGGCTGGACGGCACGAGCGCCGGCGAGGCGGATCCCCGGGCGATGTGCGAGTGCCTGGCGGCCAAGGGCTGCGCGGCGGTCAACATCATCCCCGACCGCAACTGGAACCTCAAGGATCCGGCGGCCTCCGCGCTGAAGCAGGCGAAGCTGAAGGAGTTCGTGGAGACGGCCGAGGCGATGGGCCTGCCGGTGAACATCGGGACGGAGCTCAACCGCGACGGCCTGCCGTTCGCCGACAAGCTCGAGGGGCCGGCGCTCAAGCCCTTTGCGGGGATTTTCCGGCGCGGGGCGGCGATCATGTGCGGGCATTCGGTCCTGTTCCGCTACGCCGGCTTCAGCTACACGGGCGCCGCCGCGAAGGCCCGGTTCGGGAGCGACGCGAAGGCGAAGAACCGCTTCTTCGAGGCGGCCGGCCGGCTGCCGCCCCTGACGGAGGCGAAGGCGCTGGAGCTGCTGGCGCTGGGCCCGGAGCGGGCGTTCGCCTGGTTCCAGGATGAGATGAAGAAGGCGTAAGGGTTCAGGGGTAAGGGTTCGGGGTTCAGGGGACGGGGAGTGGGGGCAGTGGTCAGTAATCAGTAATCAGTGATCAGTGATCGGTAATCGGTGATCAGTTCAGGAGGGTGAACCTCCGGATGAAATTCGAAACAAGGAATATGAGTATGGCAACGGTTCGCGAGGATCTGGTCAAGTATGGCGTGAAAATCGTGCAGGCGGGCCTGGTGGCGGGCGCGGGCGGCAACATCAGCGGCCGGGAGGGCGCGATCGTGTGGATGAAGCCGAGCGGCGTGGCCATGGACGAGATGGAGCCGGCGGACCTGTGCGGCATGGACCTGGCCACCGGCCGGCAGGTGGAAGGGAAGAACCGGCCCACCTCCGAGGTCAACATGCACCTCGCCATCTACCGCGCGCGGCCCGAGCTGACGGCCGTCTTCCACACCCACTCCCCGTGGGCCTCGGGCGTGATCAGCTCCGGCACCACGCTCAAGCCCATGTTCGCCGAATTCGTGTGCGACCTGGGCCGCATCGGCAACGTGCCCTACATCACGCCGACGACGCAGGACCTGGCCGACGCGATCGGCAAGGCCTCCGAGACGGCGGACACCATCTTCATGGTCAACCACGGCATCATCGGGCTGGGCGTGACGATGAAGCAGGCGTATTACCGCTGCGTGGTCGTCGAGGACGCGGCGAAATCGCAGATCGCCGCCACCATCTGCGGCAAGCCGGTTTTCCTGACCGCGTCGCAGTGCCGGGACCTGATGGCCCTGGACGCGCCCAAGCACCGGATCCAGATGATGCAGAAGGACCAGGGGAAGTAGGGCCGGAACCGGTTGAGCGATAGGACCTATAGGGCCTATAGGACCTATCCGACCTATAGGCCGATGATGAAAGGGATTGGCATATGCTGTTGAAAGACAAGGTTGCCGTGGTGACGGGCGCGGCCCAGGGGCTGGGCGAGGCGGTTTGCCGGCGGCTGGCGCAGGAGGGCTGCCAGGTGGCGGCCGCGGATCTCAAGCTGCCCGAACTGGAGGCCGCGTGCGCGCGCACGGCCGCGGCCACGGGGCGGACCATCCTGCCCGTGAAGACGGACGTGACGCAGGAGGTCGACGTGGCCGCGCTGTTCGACAAGGCCGCGGCGCAGTTCGGCCGGGTGGACATCTGCGTGGCGAACGCGGCCATCCTGGTGGCGGAGCCGGTGGACACGGCCAACGCCGAGAAGTGGCGCGCGGTCATGAACGTCAACCTGTTCGGCAATTTCCTGACCTTCAAGCACGCCGCGCGGCTGATGAAGCCCCGCAAGTCGGGCGTCATCCTGCAGGTCAACAGCAAGTCGGGCAAGAAGGGCAGCAAGAGCAATTCGGCCTACGCCGCCAGCAAGTTCGGCGGCATCGGGCTGGTGCAGAGCGTGGCGCTGGAGCTGGCCGACCACGGCATCCGCGTCAACGCCGTCTGCCCCGGCAACCTGCTGGACTCCCCGCTGTGGGCGAACCCGGACAACGGCCTGTTCGCGCAGTACCTGCGCGCGGGCAAGGTGCCGGGCGCGAAGACGGTGGAGGACGTGCGGAAATTTTACCAGGAGCAGGTGCCGATGCGGCGCGGCTGCACGTACGAGGACATCTGCAACGTGCTGGTGTTCCTGGCCTCGGACGGGGCGGCGTACATGACGGGCCAGGCGATCAACGTCACGGGCGGGCAGGAGATGCGGTAGTCAGGCGGCGGAGGCGTAACATGAGCAGGACCACGCGGGTGTTGGCGGTCGATTTCGGCGCGTCGGGCGGAAAATGTTTTGCGGGTACGTTCGAGGCCGGCGGCTTCGCCATGGAGGAGCTGCACCGGTTTTCCCATGAGGGGGTGACGTTCTCGATCCCGGACGCGGCGGGGCGGCTGACGGAGCGGACGTACTGGGACGACACGCTGCTCTACCAGAACATCCGGGCGGGGCTCAACGCCTACCGGCTCAAGTTCGGGGCCGCGCTGGACGGCATCGGGATCGACACCTGGGGCTCGGACGGCGCGCTGCTGGGGCCGGACGGCGAGCTGCTGGGCAAGGTCTACGCCTACCGCGACCACCGGCTCGACACGATGGTGGCCGAGGTCAAGGCGCGCATCGACGCGGCCCGCGTCTACGCCATCACGGGCATCCATTTCCAGCCGTTCAATATCAGCAACCAGCTGCTGTGGCTCATGACGCGCCGGCCCGAGTGGGTGCGCCCGGGCTGCACGTTCCTGCCGGTTCCGTCCCTGTTTTACTACTATCTCGGCGGCGTCAAGGCGGTTGACTCCTCCTGGGCGAGCGTGACGCAGCTCATGGACGCGAAGACGCGCCGGTGGAGCCCCGAGATCCTGATGGCGCTGGGCATCCCGGAAGACCTTCTGCCGCCCATCGTCTCGCCGGGCCATCCCGTGGGCCGGCTGCACCCCTCCCTGGCGGAGGGGCTGGGCGTGACGCCGGCGCCGCTGATCGCGGTGGGGTCGCACGACACGGCGAGCGCCTTCGCGGCCGCGCCGGTGGACAACACCGACGAGGCGCTGATCATCAGCTCGGGCACGTGGTCGCTGGTCGGCAAGCTGATTCCGGAGCCGATCACGACGCCGGCGGCCATGAAGCACAATTTCAGCAACGAGGGCGGCATCGGCAACATCCGGTTCCTGAAGAACTGCATGGGCTCCTGGCTGGCGCAGGAGCTGCGGCGCGTCTGGCGCGACGCGGACGGCCGCGAGACGCCGTGGAAGGAGCTGGATGCGATGACCCTGGCGGCCCCGGCCTTCGCGGCGCTGGTGGATCCCGACGACGCCGGCTTCTACAATCCGCCGAACATGGAGGAGGCGATCGCCGCCTTCTGCCGGAAGACGGGCCAGGCGGCGCCGGCCTCGCGCGGGGCGTGCCTGCGCTGCGTGTACGAGAGCCTGGCGCTGAAATACCGCCTGGTTCACGAGCAGCTGGCCGAGATCACCGGCAAGCGGGCGAAGACGATCCACATCGTGGGCGGCGGCTCGAACAACCTCATGCTCAACCAGTTCACGGCGGATGCCTGCGGGCTGCCGGTGGTGGCGGGGCCGTCCGAGGCGACGGCCGTGGGCAACATCATGGTGCAGGCGGTGGGGCTGGGGCTGCTGCGCTCCCTGGCGGACGCCCAGCCGCTCTTGCGGAAGGCCTTCCCGATCAAGGAATACAAGCCGCGCGATCCCGCGGGCTGGAACGCGCCCTATGCGCGGTTCCAGGCGCTGGTGAAGTGACCAGCTACCCGCTTGCCAGGCCTTTGCGGCACAGGCGGATGAGGGACTGGGTTGAACTGTTGTGTTTTTTCCGGCGCGCGGACTTGGCGGTCAGTTCGTCGAAGACCTTCTTGGCCAGTTCCTTGCCGAGCTCGACCCCGTACTGGTCGAAGGAGTAGATGTTCCAGAGAACGCCCTGGGTGAAGATCTTGTGCTCGTAGAGCGCGGTCAGGGCGCCGAAGGAATACGGCGTGAGCGACTCGGCCAGCAGCGTGTTGGTGGGCCGGTTCCCCTCGAAGGTCTTGAAGGGCACCAGTTTTTCGGGCGTCCCTTCCTTCCGCACCTTGCGGGCCGTTTTGCCGAAGGCAAGCGCCTCGGTCTGCGCGATCAGGTTGGCCATGAAGGCGGCATGCTGCATTTTTCCGTGCGCCTTCTCCTTCGGGTCGTCCGAATAGGCGTGCGGGCGGGTGAAGCCGATGAAGTCCGCCGGGACGGTCTTGGTCCCCTGATGCAGCAGCTGGTAGAAGGCATGCTGCCCGTTGGTGCCCGGCTCGCCCCAGATGACGGGGCCGGTCTCCCAGTTTACCTTGTGACCCTTCTTGTCGACGGACTTGCCGTTGCTTTCCATGTCGCCCTGCTGGAAATAAGCGGGGAACCGGCACAGGTACTGGCTGTAGGGCAGCAGCGCGTGCGTCTCGTAGTTGAAAAAGTTGTTGTACCACAGGCCGATCAGGCCGAGCAGCACGGGCAGGTTGCGCTCGAGCGGCGCATCGGCGAAATGGCGGTCCATGGCATGGAACCCGTCGAGCATGGCGAGGAAGTTCTGCGGGCCGACCGCGATCATGACCGACAGGCCCACGGCGGAGCAGAGCGAGTAGCGCCCGCCCACCCAGTCCCAGAACCCGAACATGTTGGCCGGGTTGATGCCGAACTCCTTGACCAGGGCGGCGTTGGTCGAGACGGCCACGAAATGGCGCGCCACGGCGGCCTCGTCCTTGAGCCCCTTCAGGCACCAGGCCCGCGCCGTGTCGGCGTTCATCTTGGTTTCCTGGGTCTTGAACGTCTTGGAGACCACGATGAAAAGCGTTTCCTCGGGATTCAGGTCCTTCGTCTGCTCGTGGAAATGGGCCGTATCCACGTTGGACACGAAGCGGACGATGAGATCGGCCTTGGCGTAGTGGCGGAGCGCCTCGTAGGCCATGACGGGGCCCAGGTCCGAGCCGCCGATCCCGATGTTGACGATCGCGCGGATCGGCTTGCCGGTGTAGCCGCGCCAGCCGCCGGAACGGACCTTGTCCGCGAATTTGGCCATGCGCGCGAGCACCTTGTCGATGCGGGGCATGACGTTGCGGCCCTTCACGCGGACCGGCTTGCCGGAGCGGTTGCGCAGGGCGGTGTGGAGCACGGCGCGGTTTTCCGTCACGTTGATGGCCTCGCCGCGGAACATGGCGTCCCGGGCGGCGGGCAGCCCCTGGGCCTTCGCCAGGGCGATCAGCAGGCGCATCGTTTCGGCGTTGAGCCGGTTCTTGGAATAGTCCAGGTACCAGCCGCAGGCCTCGGCGGTCAGGCGCTCGCCGCGGTGCTTCTCGTGGTCGAACAGCCGGCGAAGCGAGGAGTGGCGGATAACGTCGTAGTGGGACAACAAAGCCGCCCATTCGGGCAGATCGGTTAAGCGCGGTTTTGACATGGGTATCTCCTAATTCGGTTGAGCCTTTACAGGGTAGCGGATGCAGCGCAGGGGACAAGCGAAAAGTCGCGGGAAAACGGGCCTCGGCTCCTCAGGACAGGCAGGCGCGAAGGGCGTCGAGGCGGGCGGTGTCGGGAGCGCCGTCAAGGCCTCGGGTCGGCGCCAGCCAGCCCCCCTCGTCGTATTCGTTCCAGGCGTAGACGATGACGGCCCGGGCGGGGCAGAGGCCGGGATGGTCGCCCACGAAGGCCAGCGCCCGGCCCAGGTGCTGCGCGATTTCGGCGGGCGCCGGCGGGTCGGGGAACCGGGCCTGCTTATGGTAGGAGTGGTCCAGCTCCCAGGACACGGGATTGTCCTTGCGCGGCTGCTTGTCCCAGCCGGTCGTCACCAGGGGGATATAGGGGACGCCTCCCGCGGCGGCGTTCGCCCAGTAATCCGTCTCGCAGCCGCTGGCCAGTTCGGCGAACGACCCCTCGTTTTTGGCATAGGCATAGGCGGAGACGGCCTCGAACCCCCGGGGGGACTGGGCCGCGAAGTCCGTCGTCGGGTTCCAGCCCATGTGGACGCAGTAGGGATCGAGGCCGGCCAGCCGGGCCGTTTCGATGAACTCGGCAAACCGCGCCGCCGGGAAGGCGCCCTTGTGGCCGAGGGCGAAGGCGAACACGAGCGGCCGGCCCCCGAGCACGGTCTGGTAGCCGGGCTCCTTCAGCAGGCCCACGGCGCGGTCCCGCTCCCGGGGCCACTGGTCCTCGGGCACGCCGAAGGCGTTGTGGAGGATGAGGCAGAAACGGATCCGCTTCCGCCCGGCGCTTCGCAGGTAGCTCTTGAGCCCGTCGCTCATGGATTCCGATTCCGGGTACAGAAGGAAGGCCCAGTAGTCCAGCCCGGCGTCCGCCGCGAATTCGATCTCCCGGTCCGTCACGCCCTGCGGGCTGCCGTCGATGCGGACGCGGGAGTCGTCCAGGACGTCGGCGAACCAGGGCAGGCGGTGGTGGTATTTCGCCGGGCCCAGCGTCTTCTCGACCTGCCGGGTCACCGGGCCGCCCGACCAGGCGTCCCAGCGGATCGCCCCGATCCGGGGCCGGGGGTGGAGGTCCAGGTCGATCCAATAGCGCTTGAAGAGGTCGCCGGTTTCCGGATCGGCGGTCTCGTCCGCGAACCGGCCGCCGTTGGTCTCGATGACGCGGGTGGAGGGAAGGTTGCCGGGGTGGACGGTCAGCAGGGCGCGCGATTCGCCGAAACCGCGCAGTTCGTCCAGGGCCAATTGCAGTGCCACGGCCCCGTATCCCCGGCGCCGCCGGTCGCGCCGGATGAAGTAGCCGATGTGGCCCCCGCGGATGAGAAGCATGTCGTTGAGGCGATGGCGCACGCGCACCATGCCGACCGCGGTGCCGTCGTCCTCCGTCAGCCAGTAAACGGTCTGGGGCACCAGGCCGGGGCGGACGCGGGCGGGGTCGGCGCCCTCGCAGCAGGCGGCCAGGAATTCGGCGATCGTTTGCCCGCCCGCCGCCACGGGTGTGCCGCCGAAGCCGTTTTCGCCCGGGCCGATGTCGGCCAGCAGCTCGGATAGCCCGGGTGGGGGAGTGGGCGAGGCGGGAATCAGTTTCATGCGGGAAGAGCCTGAGGATGGGGCCGGGTTCGGGGTTCAGGGTTCAGGGAGGTGATGGTCAGCGTGCCCAGGCGATAGCGGCGCTGGCCGTCATCGTCCGCCAGGGGCAGGGCGATCGTCGGCGTGCCGTCGGGGGCGCCGACCGAAATGAAAACCGCATGCTCCCCGGGTGCGACCGGCGGCAGGAGGGGCACGGTGAAGGCGGATTCGAGGGTTGCGCTTTCCGCGCGGCCGGGGGGGCCCGGCGGAAGGCTCCGGACATTGAAATCGGCGTCCACCAGGACCGCCGTGATGCCGCCCCGGCTGTCCTTCAGCGTCAGGGCCGGATGCCCGCCCGGGAGGCAGGGCGCCACGCCGTCGTTGCGCCAGCTCCAGCTGACGGGGAGCGGCCCGCCGGGAGGGGCGCCGGCCGGCCAGGAGACGGAGGCCGGCAGGATCCGGTAGCCCAGCCGCCGGTTGATGCGGGCGATGATGGCCCTGTTTTCGTCTAGGAATTCGCGGGGCCAGCCGTGGACTCCGGCATAGCTGGCGTGATACCGCTCGATGGATTCCAGATACGGGCTCCCGTCGCCCCAGGTGTTCCACCAGGTCTTGGCCTGGCCGTAATGGGCCGGTTCGAGGATGACCGGCTTTCGAGGCCAGAAGGATTTCGCCATCACCTCGCTTTCGGCGATGCGCTTCAGGCTGTCCACCAGCACGCTGTCGTCGCGCAGGGCCATGCCCAGCTCGAGCGCCCGTTCCACGAGCGGCGCGTGGTCCGTCCAGTCGATTTTCAGAAAGTCGTCCCCGGCCACGAGCAGGGTGTTGGGGAACGCCTTGCGGTACAGGTCCAGGTGGGCGAATTTGACCTCGGGTGGGTAGCGCCTCCCGCAGCTGAGGGCGGTGTGGCCTTCGCCCCAGGTGCCGAACGAGCCGACGTCGAGGAAGGCCACGTTCGGATTGCCGTCGTAGCGCCGGGCCGCCGCGGCCAGGAAACGGGCGTGTTTTTCCAGGAAGACCGGATCTCCGTAATCCGGGGCGAAGCAGCGATCCGGAATTTCGGCTCCCAGGAGTTCGCGCGTCCACTTCCGCGAGCGGGGCGTGGTGTCGAAGGGATGGAAAACCGCCCCGGCGTCGCGGAGCCAGCGGGGGGAGGCGTAATCGTAGAACGGCTCGCAGCAGGGGAAGCGCAGGGCGATCTGCTTGCCCCGGGCTATCCAGCGCTGCGCGGGCGTGTCCAGCAGCGGCCAGTTGAACCGACCCTCGGCCGGCTCGAGAAACGCCCACGGAACGGCCATGTAAACGACCGAGGCGCCCGGGAAATCCTCGACCGTGTCATGCGGTTCCAGGCGGGCGCCGTATCGGCCGAGGTGCTGGTCGTAGTAGTAAAGGACAAAGCCCATGCCGGGGTTGATCAGGGCGGCGCCCGTGTCGGAAGGGGAGACGATGGTTTTCATGGGGTTCAGGCAGGATAGTTCATGCGCTCCCCGCTGTCTATTCTCTTCGATGTCACGTCCTGATTTCGATTTGACACTTTATATTGCCGTAGTCGCGATCGTGATCGTAATCGTAATCGTCGCGGCAACTCAAATGCGAGGTCGATTACGATTACGATCACGATCACGACCACGATCACGGACGGGACACCGATCACCGGCCCCGTCGCTCAATCCTCGATCAGCTCGCCGTCGGTGGTGACCGTGACCACGCGCCAGGGGATGGTTTTGCCGGAGGCGGCGAGCCCTTTCTGGACGGCGTGGACGATGCCGCCGCAGCAGGGGACTTCCATGCGCAGGACGGTGATGCTCTTGATGTCGTTGTGGGCGAAGATGGCGCCGAGTTTTTCGGAGTAGTCGGGCTCGTCCAGCTTGGGGCAGCCGATGAGGGTGACGCGGCCCTTCATGAAATGGTCGTGCATGCCGGCGTAGGCATAGGCGGTGCAGTCGGCCGCGATCAGCAGCTTGGCCTGGCCGAAGTAGGGGGCGTTGACGGGCACGAGCTGGATCTGGACGGGCCACTGCCTGAGCTGGCTGGCGGGGGCGGCCGGAGTTGCAGGGGCTTCGCTTGCGAAGCCCGCAGGGGACGGATCCGCCGCCGGCTTGGCGCGAAGGGCCCGGGCCATGGTGCCGGGGCAGCCGCAGGCGAGCTTGGGGAGGGCGGGCTTGGGCCCCTCGGCCCTGGGGGCCTCGGGACGGGGTGCTTCGGCCTTGACCTCGGCCTGGGCCTTGGCATCAGCCTGGGCCTTGGCCACGGCGGCTTCGTCGAAGGGGGCTGCTTCGCGCTGTTCGATGTGGATGGCGTCAACCGGGCACTTGGGGAGGCAGGCTCCGAGGCCGTCGCAATAGGACTCCGAGATCAGCCTGGCCTTGCCGTCGATGAGCTTGAGGGCGCCCTCGTGGCAGGCTTCCACGCACAATCCGCAGCCGTTGCAGGTTTTCTCGTCGATCGTGATGATGCTCCGCTTCATAACCGTCTCCCGTTGTTCATCTATTTAGGTATCAGAATACCACAATAGGCGGAGAGCGCAACCTTTTTTTAACTTTTCCTGTCGAAGTGGGGCCTGTTGTCTTGCTGGAGTCGGCGGTCCTCCGCCGTGAGCGCCTGTCGTCGTAATCGTGATTGCTATCTGGAACTCAGGAAATCAGGAATTTTTCTCTTTTCCTGATTTCCTGAGTTCCAGATTTAGCCGACTGAAGCTTCGATTACGATCACTGATCACCGATCACTGATCACTGTCTTCTCCGTGGTAGCAAGTGGGGGCAAGGTGCGGACTAGTCGTCGTTTAATGAGTCGAGGTCGACGCGGATGACGGCCCGGGGGCGGCAAGGTGTGGCTTGGTGTCAAAGAGTGTCCGAAAACGTCAAAACCAACGCTCGTTCGTAATCGCTGTCGTAATCGTGATCGTGATCGACCAGGCGCGTGGGATGCTTCGATTACGATAGCGATCACGATCTCGACAACGATCATGTGGACTGATCACCGATCACTGATTACTGATTACTCTCTTCCCCGTGGTGGCAAGTGGGGGTGAGGTGCGGAATAGTCGTTGTTTAATGAGCCGTGGTTGATGCGGATGACGACCGGGGGGTGGCAAAGTGGGGCTTGGTGTCAAAAAGGTCCGTTTTTACTGATCTGAGAACCGGTCCGTTTCCAGGTAGCTCAGTCCCCCTGAAGTAGACGAAGCGTCACTTCAGGGCATGCTTGAGCGCCGACGTGCGCAAGACTGGCATATCGCGGCGGCGAAGGGCCCATGAACCAGAGACGAAGCGTCACGGTTCAGGGCAAGACTCGCCGCCCTACCTGCTGCGCGTAACGATTCTCGAGCGCCTGTCCCGACCCTTTCGCGATTATGCCCGAAAGGAGCAACTCGCGGATGTTGAAACCGTGTCTTCCGTTCGCCGTGTTCCACCGTGTTATTCTTTTCTTGAACATTCCGGCAATCGACTTGGCGGCCGGCGTGCCGCAGGAGGGATTTGCGATAGCAGAACGCTTGACTTGTCGTCCTTTTCGATGTATCTTTAATGTAGATACATGGAGAGCGTCATGCGGATCAAAATTCAGAAGTGGGGCAACAGTCTGGCCGTGAGGCTGCCGAATGCGTTTGTCAAGGAAGCCCATCTGGCCTATGGGACGCAGGCTGAGATCACGGTGGACGATGGCAAAATTGTCATCGAAGGCCGTCAGGACCCTGTCTACACACTGGATGAACTCCTTAAGGGGATTAATCCCGGTAACCTTCATGAGGAAGTCGACATGGGCGAGGCCAAGGGGCGGGAGGCCTGGTAATGGCGGCATCCTATTATCCGAAGCGGGGTGATGTCGTCTGGCTGACCTTCAAGCCCCAGGCTGGTCACGAGCAGTCCGGCCGCCGGCCGGCCCTGGTGCTTTCGCCTGAAGCGTACAACAGGAAGACCAGCCTCGCGCTCTGCTGTCCGATCACAAGCCAGGTTAAGGGCTATCCATTCGAGGTGATGATCCCCGAGGGCGGTGAAGTCAAGGGCGCGATCCTGGCCGACCAGGTCAGGAGTCTGGACTGGCGCGCCCGGCAGGCCGTCCTGCTGAGCCGGGTTCCGGAGGCGGTCGTCAAAGACGTGCTGGCCAGGATCAATGCCCTGCTGTTTTGAGCTTTGTTTTGGCCCGTCCGCCCCTATAATTCCCTTTTGATCGGATGCCCGGGTGGTGAAATGGCAGACACAGGGGACTTAAAATCCCCTGCCGAAAGGCGTGTGGGTTCGATTCCCGCCCCGGGCAGATCCAAAGAACGCACGCGCTTGCCCCCGCGCGGCGCCTGAACGCGGTCAGCGCCCGCGTCTACAGTAGGATCGCCAAAGGTTTGCAGCGGGAGCGATGATTGGTATTTCGCGGGTGCCCGGGCCGCTCAGGGGGCGGGCTCGAAATCGAGGACGCCGTCGTCGTTGCGGGCGACGATGGCGCCGCCGGGGGGAACGATCACGAAGTCCTGGTCCCAGTCGCCCTGGAACAGCCGTTTCAGAATGCTCCACTCGCCCTTGCGGACCTCGAACTCCCAGTTCTGCTCGGCCGCGCGCGCCTTGGCCTGGTCGATGAACGGCCGCTCGTCGCAGACGCCCATTTCCAGATACAGGCTGCGGCAGTAGCTCTTCTGCCAGCCGCCGAGGCTCTCGATGATGTAGTCGGCGTTTTCCTTGCCGTACTTGGCCACCATCACGTCGTATGGCTCGGTCAGGCCCAGCTTGGCCATGACGCCTTCCATGCCGTAGGCCGGACGCGAATAGCCGTCCTCGCCGAACTCGTTGCGCTCGGTCCAGCCCGTGGTCATGTAATAGGTGCCCGGATGCTGGTCGAAATACTCCCGGTAGGCCGCGCGGGATCCGAAGAAGAATGTGATGCAGTCATGCGCGCGCGGGATGATCAGCGGGATCTGCCGGGCCTTTAGCCCCACCAGCCCGTCGTTGCAGCGCGCATACCCCAACAGCACCGCCCCGTACCCGCTTTCCGGGGTCGCGGCGTCGACGGCCTGCTGGATCTTCGCCAGCATGTCCTCGCGGGGCAGGTCGTGAAGGCCCTTGAGCAGGAACTCGACGTCCACGCGGTGGGGGCTCGTGGCCGCGAGAGAACAGGCTTCCCGGTAAATGATCTCGCACCCGATGAACTTCATCCGCCGGGCTCCGCCGTCGGACAGGGATTTCCAATTCAACAACATAAAATGACACCTTTCTGCCGGAAGGGATCGCGCCTCTCCCGCACGTCCAATCAAGTATAGCAGGGGGCGCGGAAAAAATCACGCGAGATCAGGTTGCTTTATCTGGAACTCAGGAAATCAGGAATTATTTTTCTTTTCCTGATTTCCTGAGTTCCCGATTAAGACCGCCTTTTCCAATCGGCAGTATGATCAGGGTTCGGGCGCCCCTGGCAGGCGGATATTGAAAACGGCGCCGTAGGTGTGGCGGCGGTTCAGTTCGGCCTTTCCGCCGTGGACCCGGGCGATGGCGGAGACGATGGCCAGCCCGAGGCCGGCGCCGGCCGACTGGCTTCCGGGGATCTGGGCGAACAGCTCGAACAGCCGCTCCGCAAATTCGGTCGGGATGCCGGGGCCGGTGTCGGCCACTGTGAGCAGTCGCTCCCCGCCGCCCTCCGTTTCAACCTTCACCAAAATATCCCCGCCGGCCGGCGTGACTCGCAGGGCGTTGTCCAGCAGGTTCGCCAGCATCTCCACCAGCAGCGTCTCGTTTCCCAGCACCTCCTGGGCGCCGACCGCCTCCACCCGCAGGGCGACGCCCTTGTCCTCGCACAGCGTCTGGAAGATCGCGGCGGTCCGGCGGATCACCTGGCACAGGTCGGTGCGGCCGAATGAGCCGGTCACCTCCGTCCGCTCCAGCCGCGCCAGCTGGAGCAGCTGGTCGGTCACCTTGGTCAGCCGGTGCGCCTCGTCCAGGATGTTGCCCAGTGCCTGGCGGTACTCCTCGGGCGGCCGGTCCCGGGAGAGGGTGACCTCCCCGATGCTCCGGATCACCGCCAGAGGCGTGCGCAGCTGGTGGGAGGCGTCGCCCGTGAACCGCCGCAGCCGCTCCACCGCGTCGCTGTACTGGGCGAACGCGGAGTTGACGGCCAGGGCCATGTGGCGCATCTCGTCGTCGGGCATCCGGTCGGTCTGGATCCGCTCGTTGAAATGGCCGGCGGAAATGATGTCGGCAGCCTGGGACACAGCGCGGATGGGCTCGACCATGCGGCGGGAGATCCACCAGGCCAGGGCGATGAGGAACGGCAGGGCGGCCAGGTCCCAGAATACCCCGTGGACCACCTCCATCAGCTGCTCGCCCAGCTCTTCTTCCTCTTTATGCGCCTGCCAGACGTTGAACTCGATGATTCCGTAGATGATGGTCTGCATGCCGACGAAGAGCAGCAGCAGGACCACCAGCCACAGGAAAAGCCGCAGCCGCAATGGTTTTTTCATGATTCCGCCTTGAGGATGAAGCCGATGCCCCGGACCGTGTGGATCAGCTTCCGGTCGAAGCCCTTGTCCACCTTGGTCCGTAGGTGGGACATATGCACGTCGATCACGTTGTCCAGGGGGGTCGCGCGCGACTGGATGTTCCAGACGTCGCGGGCGATCATGTCGCGCGACACCGGGCTGCCGGCGTGCACCAGCAGGTAGCGGAGCAGGGCCAGCTCGTGGCCGGTCAGCGTGAGCTCCTGGGCGCCGCGGGTGACGCGGAGGGTGATGAGGTCGAGCGCCAGGTCGTCCGCCTGGAGCAGGCGGGAGTCGGGCGTCTCGGGGCGTCTCAGGCGGGCCCGGATGCGGGCGAGCAGCTCCTCGAAGGCGAACGGCTTGACGAGATAGTCGTCCGCCCCCAGGTCCAGCCCCTGGACGCGGTCCTTCACCGTGTCGCGCGCCGTGAGCACGATCACGGCGGTGGTGAGGCCGCGCTCGCGGAGATGGTTGAGCACGACGAGGCCGCTCCGGTCGGGGAGGCCGAGGTCGAGCACGACGAGGTCGGCCGGGTCGGCCTCCTGCGTCCGCAGGGCCTGGGCCACGGTGCCGCAGATGGAAATGCGGTAGCCCGCCTCGCCAAGCCCCCGGGAGAGCGTGGCGGCGAGTCTCGCGTCGTCTTCCACTACCATGACATGCATGCCGATCTGTCCCCGCTCCGGTGTTGGCGGGAGTAGACCACAAAAGACCGCCGGCGGCAACGGGAAAGAGGGAGTGAATCCTTAAGGAATCTTCAGGGTAGAAGCGTTGCGGCCGGAGGGCGGGTGTGGTTATTCTTCAGTCAGACAGCGGGGGATCCCCGGCAAAAAGGAAACTGGTATGAACAGGCATTCGGCGTTGGCAATCTGGAAATCCGTGCGCACGCTGCGCCGGGCGTTCCGCGAGCAGCAGGCGATCGTCGCCGAGGTGCGCCAGCGAGCCGAGGCCGTGATCCGGACGCCGGCCGGCACGCCGGAGGAGTTCGCCGTCGACGTGGGCCCTCTTCCGGAAGCGCTCCTCACCTGGCGCCGAAACCTTTTCTCGGTCCTCTTCCAGTCCGTTTATCACGTGTTGGATCTCGATCCTGCCAAGCGCATGCTTTACGGCAAGATCAATCAGCTGTTCCGCATCTGGGTCACCAGCGCCGACAACCTGCTCGACGCCGAAGACAAGGAGTCGCTGCCCATCCGGATGCCGGGGGAATCCCGCGTCATGCGGCAGGTGGTGGCGGTCATGGCCGCGGACCGGGTGCTGGCCGGCCTTCTCAACGAGGCGGTGCGGGACGGGCTGCTCACGGCCGGTGAGCGGGATATCCTCTCGGCCGCCTCCCTCCAGCTTTTGCTGCCCAGCGCGGCCCAGGAGGCGTCCGAGGAGGGCGGCATCGTGTCGCGCCCTTCGCCGGACTATGTGCTCGGCACCATCCACCGGCTGAAGACCGGGCTGCTTTTCCACCTGCCGTTCCTCGGGCCGGAGCGGATCGAACGCAATCGGGATCCGCGCAAGGTGGAAGCCCTCAAGGAATCGCTGATGGCCTTCGCCCTCGGCTGCCAGATCCTGGACGATATCCGGGACATGGCGCAGGATCACCGCGAACGGCGGCACAACTACATTCTCTCGTGCCTCCAGTGGAGCGGGGACCCCTTCGCGCAGAAGCTCGACGAGCGGCGGCCGGAGCCGGGGGATCGGATCTACCTCGAGGTGCCGCAGGTGACCGGGCCGGCCGCGCGCCTGGCCATGGCCCAGCTGCGCTCCGGCCTGGACGGGATGAGCCGGGAGGGGCTGTCCATCCAGCCGGCGGCGCTCGAGCCGCTGGCGAACTCGATTTTCGGGGTGCTGGACCTGGGGGACCTGTGCCATGCCGGTTGAAATGGAATGCAAGGCGCTTCTGACGGAACGCGGAATCGGCTGCCGGCCGCTGGAGCCGGGCAACCCCGCGAGCCTCACCACAGGCAGGACGCTCGACCACGTGGCCGGCGTCTACGACACGCTCGAGCCGCTTATGATGTTCGGCCTGGACCGCGTCTGCCGCCGGGAAGTGCTGGCCCTGCTGGGCTTGCGCGGGGACGAGCGGGTCCTGGACGTGGGCTGCGGAACCGGCACCCTCACCCGCGAGCTGGCCGCCGAGCTGGCGGACAAGCGCAAGTCCTGCGCG
>JBIIYJ010000256.1:0-7891 GCA_044346855.1 Kiritimatiellia bacterium | reverse complement strand
CAGGTTGTCCGCCCGGGCGGCCGTCCCGCCATCCCGCCGGGGCAGACGCTGGCCGTCCGGTTTTCCCTTCGCTTCGCCACGAACGGCACGCCGATCGCCGAACTCTGCCCGGATGTCGATGGGAGCATGCGCCGTCTTCACGGGACGGGCCCGGCCTGGGCGGACCGGCGGCCCATCGGCATGCTGATCGCCAGCGCCGTGGGCCATGCCACCAACAATCCGCGTGGGTGGTTCAATGACAAGACGATCGACGTGACCACCGAAGAGGGGCGGGCCCGGTTCCGGGCCCGGGCCCTGGCCTATGCGGACACGGCGGTCAAGGTTCTCACCAACATGAACGCCCAGGGCGGGATCGTGTGGGATATCGAGGGCTCGGAGAATCCCCATCCCGTCACGTATATCGGCGACCCTCGCCTGGTCGGGACCCTTGCGCCCGAGATGGATGCCGTGGCTGACGATCTCTTCCGCAAGTTCCGCGAGGCCGGGCTCCGCACGGGTATCTGCATCCGCCCCTCCCGCGTCTATTTCGACGAGGCGAAGAGGAAGTGGACGCACAATGTCGGCAACGCCTGGCCGAAGCCCACCGAGTACGACGAGCTCAAGCCGAAGGAAGTGCCGCGCCACCTGTTCTATCCCGTCGCCCGGCGGCTGTCCGACAAGATCGCCTACGCCAGGAAGCGCTGGGGCTGCACCATCTTCTACATCGACACGAATTACATCGGCCAGTGGGTGGGCGAGCCGCCGGAGCAGAAGCTGGTCGAGTTTCCGCTCACCGCCCAAATTTATCGTGACGTTATGAAAGAGCATCCGGACGTGCTGCTGATCCCGGAGCATTGGAAGGGCGTCTTCGGTCCGCAGGAGGCGACCTGGGCTTATGCGGCGCCTTATATGGAGCTGGATCTGGGCGGCACGGGCACCCCAGAGGCCATGCGGCGCCTCTTTCCGGGCGCCTTCAGCATCGTGAACGTGGCGGACGGGCCTTTCGAAGCCAAGCGGGACAAGCTCCTGGAATCTGTCAAAAAAGGGGACATCCTGCTGTTCCGCGGCTGGTTCAACGACAAGAAGGTAAACGATCAGGTAAAGAGCGTTTACGACGAGGCGGCAGGGAAGGCGAACCCCGAGGCCGGGGACGCCATCCAGGCGATTATGGCTTTATGATTGGCTTGCAAGGAAGAGAGCGGTGGATATGAGAAGGAACCTGATCCTGGTGGCGGCCCTGGCCGCGTTGTCGGTCCGGGCCCTGGGGGTCGAGGCCGAGTACCGCCATCCCGTCGTCGCCATTCCCTACGCCGCGACTAAGCCGGTCATCGACGGCGTGGTTGACGACGCCGAGTGGCAGGGCGCCATGAGCCACCGGGCGCTGCAGACCACCGGCAAGGCGATCAGCAGCCGCCAGGCCCGGTTCTGGATGATGTGGGACGAAGAGAACCTCTACGTGGCCATGCGGGATCCGCTTCGCCCCGGGGAGCGGCCCATCCAGGAAAAGCGCGGCCGGGGCCGGGACCTGGAAACGATCTTCGACGACTGCTATGAGATCTGGGTGTCGGTGGGCGCCACCGATCCGCTGACCGGCCAGCTGGGCTGCATGTCCCAGTTCGTCGCCAACTACGCCGGCGCCCGCTACGATGTCCTTCACCAGCCGGCGGTGGGCAACTCGCGGTCCAGCAGCTACGACACGGGCTGGGAGCCGAAAAATCGCATCACCGGGCGCAACGAATGGGAGATGGAAGTGGTGATCCCCCGCGCGAGCCTCGGTCTCACGAAGGGACCCTTCCGCGACGGTCAGCATTTCCGCTGCCTGATCGCACGCAACTACAAGCGCCCGTGGGAGCAGAACTCCTTCGAAGGCACGTCCACCTTTGCCGTGCCCGACAGCCATTCCGAATTCATCATGTCCAAAACCGCTCCGGCCCTGCACCTGCTGGGCATGGGCGACGTTACGACCGGCCAGCTGGGCGTGCGCCTGGCGGCGCAGGGGCAGGCCGACACCGCCATCCGCTGGAAATATGTCTCGCCGGCCGTGACGAACGAGGGGTCCGCGGAGGTCAGGAAGGGCGTCTACCGGGAGGTCGCCAATCTTCCGGCGCTGGACGTTCCGGGGCCCGGCAAGAGTCGCCTCACGGTCACGGGCGCGGACGGGGCGGTGCTGCTGGACTGGTCGGCCCTGCGCGCTTTCGGCCCCGTTCCCAAGGACGAGATCAAGGACACCGGCGACCGACTTGACCTGCGGGTCACGCTCAACCCGGAAAAGGATTACGTCCGCGTCTTCGGCGACTTGATCAACTACGATGACAGGGCCGCCATCAAGGACATCCGGGTCGTCGTCAGCGACGCGACGGGCAAGGAGTTGAAGCGGTCCACGGCCGCGATCGACGCGGATGCGTTCGCCCGCGACGTCATCCGCTTCGACGCCCTCCCGGCCGGCGACTACAAGGTCCGGCTCGACTGCCTGGGTGCGGCCGGCCAGATAGTCGTCAGCAAGGACAGCGCCTTCACCAAGAAGGATCTGGCCAAGGAGTACGCCTGGTGGAAAACCCCGCGCGGAGACATCGAAAAGGTGATCTCCCCGTGGACGCCCGTCACCTTCAAGGACGGCCTGTTCGGCGTGTGGGGCCGCGAGATGGCCGTCGGGCCGGCCGGGCTGCCCGGCCGGGTGAGCACGCAGGGCAAGCCCATCCTGGCGGCGCCCGGCCGGCTGGTGGCCCGGGATGCGGCCGGCCGGGAGCTGGTTGCCGAGGGGGAGTCGAGCAAGGTCCTCTTCGACAAGGACCACCGCAAGACTGTCCGGGTGGAGAGCACCCTGGGCGACATCGCCGTGAGCAGCGACGTTACGGTCGAGTTCGACGGGCTCTACAAGGTCGCGATGACGCTTACCCCGACGAAGGCCACGGCGGTGAAAAGCCTCCAGATCGTGCTCCCGTATGCCGAGGCCATGGCCGGCTACGTGCACGCGGTGACCGCCGAGATCCGGAGCGGCTACTGGTACGGTTTCACGCCGGCGGGAACGGGCCGGGTCTGGGACTGTTACCAACTTGGGGACAAGAGCATGAAGCTGGGCTCGTTCATCCCCTATATCTGGCTCGGGTCGCCGGCCGGGGGGCTATGCTGGTTCGCCGACAGCGACGAGGGCTGGTCGCCGACCGATTCGACCCCGGCCATCGAGATCCGCCGGGACCGGGCCGGCCAGGTCGACCTGGTGTTCAACCTGGTTTCCGGAGACGTCACGCTCGACGCGCCGCGCACGATCACCTTCGGCCTGCAGGCCTCGCCCGTCAAGGCCCTGCACAAGGGGTGGCGCGAGGACAACTGGTGGACCGGCGACACCTTCATGGACTACGGCGGCAGCGGGTCCCTGATCTGGTCGGCCATCCCGTTCGTCAAGCCGGGCAAGGAGACGAATTGCCAGGCGCTGGTGGAGGCCCAGCACCGGGCCGGCAAGCCCGCCGTCCCGTACTTCATCCACACCTCGCTGCCGGCTTCGCTTGTCCCGGAAATAACCTATTTCGGCGAGCAGTGGAAGACCACGGTGGACGAGGCGCTCTGCTACCGCGGCTCGCTGATCGACTACATGGTCCACCAGTACGGCGGCTGGGCCGAGTCCTGCGGGATCGACGGCTACTACATTGACAACATGCGGCCGCTGGTGTGCGACAACATCGAGCACGGCTGCGGCTACCGCCTGCCGGACGGCCGCATCCAGCCAAGCTTCCAGATGTTCGACACGCGCCGGTATTTCCTGCGCCTCCGGGCGGCCTTCCTCGAGCAGCGGCCCCGCACCCGCATCGTCCTGCACATGACCAACGCGCAGATCCTCCCCTGGGTCGGCTCGGCGGATATCGCCTACGACGGCGAGCACCATGTCATCTATCCGGAGATGAAGAAAGATTTCATGGACTTCTGGAGCCTTGAGCGGCTGCGCGTGGACTATCCCGCGCAATGGGGCGTCGCGGTCAACTTCATGCAGGAGTACCAGGGGCAGGGGTGGGACCCGGCGGTCGAGCACAACGCCTTCCGCGCCTATTTCGCGGCGGTGATGCTCCACGACGCCCTTCCAACCGGGAACGGGAACGGGCACGAGCGCTTCCTGGTCGCCATCCGCAAGAAGTTCGGCATCGGCGACGACGCCGTTTCCTTCCTGCCCTATTGGGAGAAGACCGGCCTCGCCGCCGCCGACCAGGACATCAAGCTGGCGGGCTGGCTCAAGCCGGACAAACTGCTCCTGCTGGTCGCCAACTTCGGCGAGGCGCAGACCGCCAGCGTGACGCTGGATCCCGCCGCCCTGGGGTGGGGCGGCTCCTCGCTGGCGGTCACCGACGCGGAGCTGGGTTATACGAACAGGGGCTACCGGACTGTCCCCAAAACAGTGGACGAGCTAAAGGTTGAGCGGGACGGGCGGGCGGCCAAGGAGGCGTTCCGCGTTTCCCGGCTGGAGAAGCAATACGCAAGCGCGGCCGCGGCCGCCGAAAAGGCCGGCAAGCCCGCGCCGGCCAGGCCCGACCTCACCCCGCCGCCGTTCAAGGAAGCGCTCACCCGGCGCGAAACGGTCGTTTACTGGACCGGCGATGCCGCGCCGCCGCCCCGGCTTGAGGGCGCGACGCTCGCCGTTCCGGTCGCGCGCCACAATTACCGGTTGTTGATTGTCGAAAGGAAATGAGGGATAGTTCCGCTCGTCACCATGAAAAAAAACACATCGACGCTGACTGAATCGCACCCGTTTACCGCGCGCAGCCGCAACCTCGTCCGCTTCAGCCGCCATCTTCCGGTGGAGACGATGGACGAGAGTTTTGCCGGCGACTTCGCCTTCCGGGACGCCGGCAGCCGCTTCTCGCTGTTGAAGAGTCCCAAGACCGCGCCCGGCCCGGACGAGTGTTTCGGCCTGTATCTGCGCGACGCCCGGGTGCTCTTCCGCAAACTGCTCGGGCTGAGCATGGCGTACGAGGGGCTGGACGACAAGCGGCAGGCCGCCATCGCCGATTACAACGCGATGAACTATTTCCGCTCCCACGTGGTGGAGTATTTCTGTCACAACGGCATCTCGCCGATGCCGCCCGTCGAGGGCGAGTGCGTGATGTGGTTCGCGGCGGCCGACCTGCTTTGCGTGCGGTACCGGCTGACCAACAAGTCCGCCGCGGCCGTGCCGGTGCGGCTGGCCTGGTTTTCGGAGGGCGAGCCGGGTAAGCGGTTCGCCGCGGCGCCCGCCGCGCAGGGGTTCCTCTTCGAGAACAGCCAGACCGTGCCCCCGCACACCTATCGCGCCCGCGCCGAACTGCTGGCGCAGGATGGGGATGTGGTGTTCGCGGCCGGTGACGGGGCGAGCCTCCACTCGGCCCCCGTGGCGCGGGTGATTCCGCCCAACGGCGCGCTGACGTGCCGGTTCGCGATCCGCTTCGCGTTCAACGACGAGTCTTTCCCGGCCTGGCCCGAGGGCCTGTGGGCCGACGACAGTCTGGATGGCGCCATCGACCAGGCCGAGGCGGCCTACGCGAAGCTGCCCGGCCTGCCAGCGGAGTTCCGCTGTCACCTGGACCTGACCCTCAAGGCCGCCGGTACGCTGCGCACGCTGCGGTACAGGGACTTCGACTCCCGGCGGCAGCCCTGCATGACCATCCATGCCGGCAAGACCGGCTGCGCGGCCACCTGGTTCTGGGATACCGGCGCCACCCTCCCGGCGCTCGGTCTGATGCAGGAGGGCGAGGCGGCGGCGGGTGCCCTGCGCATCCTGACGCAAGGGATCAAGCCGGACGGCACGCCGCCGGTGACCTACGAGAACCAGGAATACGTTTACAGTTACCAGATCCCGCTGGTCACCTGGGGGACCGGCCACTGCCTGGCCGCCTGCCCCGATGCGGCGCTTCTGGCCGAGATCTACGAGCCCCTGGGCCGGTATGTCCGGCATTGGATGGAGCGCTACATGACCCCGCGGGGGCTGGTGGCCTATCCGCCCGGCATGACCAGCCTGGACGACGCCCTGCGCTGGAACACTGGCTTCCCGCTGGTCCCTCCGGCGGATCGCCCCTGGCATGAGCAGGCGTGGGGCGGGATGCGGCAGGATCTGTTCGCCAGCCCCGACATCAACGCGTTCCTCGTGCTGGAGCTGCGCACGCTGGCCGCGATGGCGGTGGCGCTGGGAAAGCCCGCCGACGCGGCGGCCTGGCGCGGGCAGGCGGAGACCCTGGCGGGCGCACTCAACGGCTGGCTGATCGAGCCGGAGACGATGACCTACCAGGACCGGCACCTCGCGACGGGCGCCTTCACGGGCATGGTCAACCTCGGCTCGTTCATCCCGATCTACGCCGGCCTGGCGCCGGCGGAGGCGGCCGGGCGGTCCTGCCGCGACTACCTCCTGTCGCCCGACCATTTTCTCACGCCGTTCCCGTTTCCGGTCATCGACCGCGCGCACCCGACCTTCCGGTCCGGCGGCTTCCTCCACGCCCCGCCGGCCTTTCCCGGGGCGCTGGTGCAGCACTCGTACTGGCGCGGCCGCACCTGGATCCACGGCAACGCCTGGTATCTCGGAGCCCTCTGGCGCAGCGGGTTCAGGCGCGAGGCTGACGAACTGGCCGACCGCATCCTGACGGCGGTGGGCCGGAACGAGGGGATCCACGAGTGCTACGACAGTCTGACCGGATTTGGGAACGGGCACCCCGAGTTCATGTGGTCCTCGGCGGCCGTGGTCATGCTGGCCAACCAGTTTTACCGGAACGACCCGGTCGCCACGCTGGCGGCTAACGGAGTGAAATCATGATCAGCATCGAGATGAACCAGCGCACCCTGTCCGTGGCTGATGGCCGTTTCAGCTACACGGTGGCGGGAAAGAAGCTGGGCTGGGATCGGCTCGGGTTCACCCTCGGCACGCATCACGGGACGGGGAAGGGGGACTTTGAGGCTTACGCGCAGTCCAGCGCCGAGGCGGTCGCCTTCAAGGAGGCCGAACCCGGCGAGGACGGTCTTGTGATGCGCGGCGCCTGCAGCGCGCCCGGGCTTGAGGATGTCGTGAGATTCCGCCTGCTGGCCAACGGGGCTCTGCGCCTCGACCGCCGCATCGTCAACACCGCCAAGGGCTCGCACGTGGTCCGGAGCGCCTCGGTCGGCGCCGTGGGCGGCGTGGGCGGTCCCGTGTTCACCGACAACCACATCTGGCGGGCGCGGTATGCGCACATGGACAATGTCCGCACGGAAAAATTCCCCTGGTGCCGGCCCGAGTTCCCGTATGTGCGCCCCCTGCCCAGGAGCGACACCGTCCTCGGCAACCAGGAAAGCCAGGCCGTGCCGGCTCTGATCCTGTCCAACGACACCTACAGCCAGGTGCTGCTCGAGGGCCAGCTTCGGCAGGACAGGACACGGGTCTGCTGGACGCTGTCCGCCGGGGCCGGCAAGCCGGTCCGCACCTATGAGCTGCACTGGGGCATGGCCACGGGCGGCTTCGAGCTGGCGCCCGGGCAGAGCCTGGAGCTGGAGCCGGTTTATTACCAGATCCTCGAGAACAGCCATCCGCAGGAGTGCTGGAACGATTATTTTGAGGCCGTGGCGGCCGAAACGCCCCTGCTGCCGCCGGACGACATACTGCTCACCAGGGCCTTCTATTGCTCGTGGAACTACGGGGTGTTCCACAATATCTCGGAGGAGAAACTTCTCAAGACCGCCCGGTTCATCGGCAAGAACATGCCGGCCATGAAGCATTTCCTGATCGACGACGGCTGGCAGAATCCCGAGGCCGTTTCCAGTCCCAGCTGCGCCAATTTCTATCTGCCCGAGGGCCAGTGGCACGAGGCGAAGCGGTTTCCCAACGGGATGAAGGCGATGGCCGACAAGATCCGCGAGGCGGGGCTTTCCCCGGCGATCTGGTGGACCCCCTCCGTGGGGCTGCACTCGCGGCTCGCGCAGGAGCACC
>JBIIYJ010000255.1:0-7906 GCA_044346855.1 Kiritimatiellia bacterium | reverse complement strand
TCGTCCGCGGTGACGGCCACGCCGGCCTGGTGGCGGCGGAGCGCCCACATGACCGCTTCCTCGACGGCGCGCCCGAGCGTGGACCAGGCGTTCTCCATCTTGCCGAGGCGGTAGGCGTCCTTCTGAAGCGGGCTGGCCTCCGCATTCCAGCCTCCCCACATGGCGTACTTGGCCCAGAAACGCTTGCGGCGGCAGAGATCGAAATCCTCCGCCGCGCTGAAAGACCAGGAAAACGAGTTTCGCAATTCCGCCATGCCCCTTGACTCCTTGAAAGGTTAGTGTAGCCCCTCACGGCCTTCCCGCGCAAGGCGAATCCCTTTCGCCCCCTTTTCGGTTGTCGGGAGGGAGCGGTCAATCTATACTTGGCGGGAAAGGGGGAATCCGCGCGCCATGGCCAGTCAATCCCGCATCTGCCGGCTCTCCCCGTCCGCCCGCGGCGAGGCAGCCCCGGCATGAGCAAGCGCCGCTTCCTTTTGCCTCTCTTCACCCTCGGGCTGGCGTCGCTCCTGGCCGGCTGCCGGCCTCCTCCTGCCCCTCCCGCCTCCGGGCTGCCGGCGCCCGCCTCGTTCAGCGGGCAGCGGGCGCTGAAGGAGGCGACCGATTTCATCGCCCTGGGGCCGCGCGAGTCGGGGACGCCGGGCGCGGAGCGGGCGGCCCTTTACCTGGCCGGCCGGCTGCGCGAGGCGGGGCTGGCAGCCGAGGTGGACGTCTTTACCAACGCCGCGCCGGGCGGCCCCCTGGTTTTCCGCAACGTGATCGGGCGGCTGCCGGGCTCCCGCCCGGGGACGGTGATCCTGATGTCGCACTACGACACGAAATCGGGCATCGCCCCCGATTTCGCGGGCGCCAACGACTCCGGCTCCAGCACGGGGGTTCTGCTGGAGCTGGCCCGCCTGCTGGCGGGGCGCACGGGCGGGCCCGCGCTCGAGTTCCTGTTCACGGACGGGGAGGAGTGCCGGGTTTCCTACGGGCCCGCGGACGGCCTTCACGGCAGCCGCCGCCGGGCCCGCCAGCTGGCGGAGTCGGGCGAGGCGGCCCGGGTGGAGGCGGTGCTGCTGCTCGACATGATCGGCGACCGCGACCTGCGCGTGACCCTGCCCCGGAACGGCGACCCGGCGCTGATGCTGGCCATCCTGCGCGCCGCCGAGGCCGAGGGCGCGCGCGGCCGGTTCTCCCTGCTGGACGGCGCCATGCTGGACGACCATGTTCCCTTTCTGGAGGCAGGCATGCCGGCCGTCGACCTGATCGATTTCGCCTACGGCGAAGGCTACCGGGACAACCGGTACTGGCACACGGCCGAGGACACGGCGGACAAGCTCTCGGCGGAGTCGCTGGAAATAACGGGCCGCGTGGTGTTGCGCTGGCTGGGGGAGAAGCCATGATTTTCGATTCGCACGTTCACCTGCCCAGCGAAGGCTGGGCGGGGCACAAGCCCTGGGTCGCCAAGCTGGACCAGGCGGTGGAGCGGCTCAAGGCGTCCGGGACCGACGCCGTCCTGTTCAACATGTGGCAGGGCGTGTTCGCGGAGACGGAGGCGGACCTGGACCAGGCCAACGCCGAGGCGCTGGCCCTGGCGGTGTCGCACGCGGGCTACCTGTTCCCCGGGGCCTGCATCCATCCGGCGTTTCCGGCGCTTTCGCTGGACTGGCTGGCGCGCTTCCGCGAGCGGGGCTTCCTCTGGGTGGGGGAGCTGGTTCCCTACCGGAAGCCGTACCGCTACACAGACAACGCCTTCCTCGAGCTGGCGGCCGAGTGCGAGAAGCGGGGGCATGTGCTGCAGCTGCATAACCACCCGGACATCCTCTCCCTGGCGGAATGGTTCCCCCGGCTGCGGCTGGTCTGCTCGCACATCTCGCTGGACTGGCTGCCGCGGCTGGCCCCGCATCCCAACGCGTGGCTGGACATCAGCGGCGGCGTGGGCGGACTCCAGCTCGGTTGCATCGAGCAGGCCAAGGAGCTTCTCGGGCCGGACCGCCTGCTGTACGGGACCGATTTCACGGGCTACGACCCGCGCTGCTACCAGACGCGCCTGCTGACGGCGGCGCCCGATCCGGTCGAGCGGGAGAAGATCTATTCCGGCAACCTGATGCGGCTGCTGGCCGCCGCGGGGTCGCGGCATCCGTGACGCTTTCGAAACAAACGACGGGAGTCTGACATGGCATTCAAGATTGGCGTGATGATCGACTCGTTCCGGAAATCGACGGACGAGGGGCTGGCCCTCGCGAAGGCGGTGGGTGCGGAAGGCTTCCAGGTCTACGTGGTGGGCGGGGACATGGCGCCCGAGGCACTGGACGCGGCCGCCCGCGCGCGCTTCCGCGCCGCGAGCGCGGGGCTGGGCCTCGAGATCGCGGCGCTGTGCGGGGATCTGGGCGGGCACGGGTTCGAGCGGGCCGCCGGGAATCCCGCCAAGGTCGCGCGGTCGAAGAAAATCGTCGACCTCGCCGTGGACCTGGGGTCGGGCGTCGTGACGACCCACATCGGGGTCATTCCCGACGATCCGGGCTCCGCGACTTACCGCGCGATGCAGGAGGCTTGCCGCGAGCTGGGCCGGTATGCCGCCTCCAAGGGGGTCTGGTTCGCCATCGAGACGGGGCCCGAGACGGCCGATGTGCTCCGCCGGTTCCTGGACAGCCTGGGGGTCAAGGGCATCGGCGTCAACCTGGATCCCGCCAACCTGGTCATGGTGACGGGCGACGATCCGGTGGCGGCGGTCCGCACGCTGGCCCCGTACATCGTGCACACCCACGCCAAGGACGGCCGCCGGCTGCAGCCGTGCGACCGGTTCGAGGTGTACGGGGCGTTTGCCGACGGCGGGTTCGACACACTCGTGGAGCGCATGGGAACGCTGTTCGAGGAGACCCCGCTGGGCGAGGGCGCGGTCGACTGGCCGGGCTACCTGGCCGCGTTGCGCGAAATTGGGTACAATGGCTTTCTGACCATCGAGCGGGAAGTGGGCGCGAATCCTGAGTCGGACATCCGCAAGGCGGTGGCGTTCCTGAAAAAGGAGACACGCTAACGGCGGCTCAGGCCTTCGGCCAGCCGCGGGGGTCGGGGGCGATCGGGGTGGTATCCGAAGTTTCCAGGAGCCAGGTCAGCAGCCGGTCGCGCAAGTCCCGCTTCACGGCCGCCAGGTCGGGGTCGTCCGCGCGGTTGACCAGCGCGTCCGGGTCGCCCTCCAGGTCGTAGAGCTGCTCCACGCCTTGCGGCCAGTAGACGTAGCGGTAGCGGTCCGTGCGGATCGTGGCCCGGCGCGTGCGCAGGCCCGGGTTGCGGCCCACGGTGTTGTTGCGCCCCTCGTACCAGCCGCCCTTGACCAGGTTGTTCGGCGTGTTGCACTGGATTTCGTCCAGCGACCAGCCCGCGTCGGCGAAGACGGCCTCGCGTCCTGCCTCCGGCAATTCCCGCGTGCCGCCCGCCAGAAGGCTCCGGCCGAAGTGGGGGTGCTTGGGCTCCACGCCGGCGGCGTCCAGGATGGTGGGGTACAGGTCGAGCAGCTCCACCAGGCCCGCGCGCGCCTCGCCGGCCGGCGTGCGGCCGGGAACGCGCATGATCAGCGGCACGTGCAGCAGGCAGTCGTCGGTGCCGCAGTTCCATTTCTCGACCATGCCGTAGTCGCCGGCGAAGTCGCCGTGATCGGAGAAGACGAACAGGGCCGTGGAGTCGTACAGGTTCCGCTCCTTCAGCCGGGCGATGAGCTGGCCCAACTGGGCATCCACGCGGCTGATCATGCCGAAATAGGTGGCCCTGATTTCGCGGAAATCGGCGTCGGTGAGCTGGTTGAGGCCGAACTGCTCCCACAGGACTTTGTAGAGCGGATCCTTGCCCTCGGGCACGGGCGGGGCGGGGGGCTTGACTGTGGCGCGGTCGTGCAGGGAGAAGTAGGGTTCTTCCGCCACGTAGGCGGGATGGGCGAAGCTGAGCGGCAGGAAGAGGCAGAAGGGTTTGTCGGAGGGCTCGTCGATCACCTGCAGGGCGCTCTCGATGCAGGCGGTGTCGTAATCGAAGAACGGGGCGGGTTCCCGCTTGCCGAGATAGAAGGCCTGGTAGCGCTTGTCGTCCGTGTTCCACCAGGGCGGTGGGGGGCATGTGGAGCGGGGCGTGTGCGGGCGGAGGGTCCACTCGTCGAACGACTGCGGGACGGCGTCGGAGGTGATCAGGTCGTTTTTCCCGTAGACGATCGTGCGGTAGCCGGCCTCGCGCAGGTCCTGGAAGAGGTTTCGCTCGTGGCCGTGCAGCAGGTGCAGCAGGGAGCGGTGGCCGTGGGTGTGGGGGTAGAGGCCGGTGAAGAGGCTGCAGCGGGAGGGGGTGCAGAAGGGGTTCTGGGAGAAGCAGCGGGTGAAGGCGACGCCCTCGCGGCCGAGGGCGTCCATGACGGGGGTACGGGCGCGGGAGTCGGGGGGACCGAAGACGGCATCGCCCCGCACCGTTTCCGGCATGAAGAGGATCAGGTTGGGGCGCATGCGGTCAGGGCTTCTCGTCGGGCTTCTTCTCGCCTTCCTTCGCCTTCGCATCCTTGTCCTTGGCGGCGGAAACGAGTTCGGTCAGCTTGCCCTTCACGAGGTCATGGGCCTTCTGCAGGTCCTTTTCCTTCTCGGCCTTGGACTCGGCCATCTTCTTCTCGGCCTCGTTCATCTTGCCGCCCGGCTTGCGGGTGTCGCCGCTCTTCTTGTCCTCGGAGGCCTGCAGCTTTTCCAGTTTCTCATCGGCCTTTTCGCGGACCGTGTGCCGTTCGACCACTTCCACCTTGCGGGGGCTGAGGCGGCCGGGGAAGGGGCCTTTCTCGTCGGCGGTCTTCCATTCCTTCTTGGCCAGTTCCTCGGCTTTCGGGAAGAGGGAGGTTTCGGCCTTCACCTCGGTTTCCAGCGCCTTGTAGTCCTCGGCGGACATCAGCTTGAAATCGACCTTCTTATCCATCTCGGTGATTTTGACGACGTAGAACGAGTCGGCGGCGAGGCCCCGGGCCGGCAGGGCGAGCAGGGCGGCGAGGGTGAGGGCGGCAGTCAGCGGGCGCAAGGCGTTTTGGCATGTCATGGGCGTGATCCTTTCAATCCCCCATCATAGCGCGAAAGGAGTGGCGATCAAGGGTTTTTCTGTCAGTAAACCAGGATGACCGTGCCGGCGGGCGGGACGGGTTTCATGAAGACGATCGTGCCGTCCTGGCCGTTCCGGCCCCCGAGTCCGCCCGCGGCGTTGGTGGCTCCCAGGTAGGCCGGGTTGCCGGTTTCGTAGCTCAGTTTGTCCAGGGCGCCCGCCAGCAGTTGCGCCCGCTGCCCGGCCGTGAACCGGCGGCCGATGGCGATGCGCCCGCCGCCGCCGCCCCCGAGGTAGGTCGGATAGCCGCTGCCGCGCGCGCCGCCCGCGGCGCTGATAACGGCGCCGGTGCCGCCCGAGAAGGCGCCGCACAGGATCAGGATCGAGCCACCCGCCCCGCCGCCCCAGTAGACGCCGCCGTTCTGCGCGTTGGCCAGGATGGAGCCGTCCACGACGACGCCGCCCTCGGCCTGGATCAGCACGGCCCCGCCGCCCTTGCCGAAATAGCCTTCGTCCGTGTAACCGCCGCCACCGCCGCTACCCGGACCGGTAGGGGCGTTGGAGGAGCCGTAAACGACGCCCGCAAGGGTGGCCGTGAAGTTGGCATTGCTGCCGCCCCGTCCGCCGTGGCCCGCGCCCGTACCGTCGTTGCTGCCGCCGCCGTAGCCGCGGCCCGGGCCGGTGGCGGAGAAGTAGCCGACCGCACTCGCGTCGATCTTGCCGAACCGCTCGATCGTGAGGCTGCCGCAGACGAGGCTGACGCGGTTGGACATCTGGGTGAGGTAGGTGTAGGGCCCGGCGTGCTTGACGGTGGCGTTGCTTTTGACGAGCAGGGACTGGGCCACGGTCAGCGTGGTGTTCCAGTTGCTGAACACCAGCGTGGCGCCGTTGCTGATGACAAACGCGTCCAGCGAGGCCGGGGAATCCAGCAGCGCCTGGCCGGAGCGGATCTCGACGCTGTCCAGCGGGCCCGGCAGGCCGTTCGGCGTCCAGTTGGTCGGGTCGAAATACCAGCGGCCGGCGCCCGTCCAGACCCGTTGCGTTCCCGTGAGGGTGGAGTAGAAGACGGCGCCGACGGCGCGGGGCTGGTCCATGACCACGGTGAGCGGGTTGTCGAAGCGGCGGGCGATCGGCAGATCCCCGGTCCAGCACAGGAACGCCTGGTCCGGGTCGGGCGTGGCGGCCAGGCCGCCCACCTCGGCTCCCTGCCGGTGCCAGCCGTTGGAGGCGGTGTTGACCGAACCGCCCGGACCTGCACTTGCCGCGAGACGGTACTCGTTGGTCCAGAACCAGGTCAGGTTCATGTTGTTGGTGACCTGGAAGACCGCCTGCGTCGTGTCGGCTGAGGTCAGGTAGCCGCCTGCGGCGAGGTCGGCGCGCCAGCCGGTGCAGGCGCGGCGGAGTCCGTTCGACTCGTCGGCGGGCGAGGCCACGCTGTTGGTGAACCAGGCGTTGTTCGGGATGTTCAGCGCGAAGCCGTAGGGGTTCGGGGTCGGCGCGCCGTAGTTGCCGGGCACGCCGGTGATGAAGACGTCCTTTGTCGCCGACACCTTCAGGAAGGCGAGGGTGCCGGGGCTGCCGTTTGAAAAGGCTACGCCGCCGAGTACCTGGAGGGCGCCCGTGTAGGACGCCCAGTTGGTGTAGACGTTAAGGTTGGCGATGGTCTCCCCCGCCAGGAGTTGCTCGCGCTCGGAGGGGGACAGGCCCACCGCCACGCCCACCCGCCCGCCGCCGCCCGCGCCGGAGTTCACGGCGTGGGCGTTGCCACCGTTGGCGCGCATGACGCCCGACCCGGCACCGGAGAAGGAATCGCACAGGATGAAGATTCCGCCGCCCGAGCCGCCGCCGCCATACATGTTGACGCTGTTGCTGCCCGATGCGCTCAGCGTGCCGTTGATCGTGACGTCGCCCGATTCGATCCGGATCAGCCCGCCGCCGAAGCCCCTGCCCGGATCCGCGGTATAGCCGAACGCCCCGGGGCTGCCGGGGTCGACGGGATAGTGAGCGTGGCCGTAGGTCGGACCGGCGAACGCGCCGGCGCTGCTGCCTTTTCCGCCCGGCCCGCCGTAGCTTCCGCCGCCGGCGCGATTGCCCGAGCTGATGCCCGCGCCGGGCCCGTAGGCCACGGTCGGGTAGACGCGGAAGCCGTTGAAGTCCGCATTGATCCCGCCACCCCGCTGGATGGTAAGTGAACCGCTCCGCAGCAGGGGCGAGCCGCCGTTGGTGGGGTGGGAGACGGGCGTCATCCAGCTGTTGGTGCCGATCAGCATGGAGCCCGCGACGCTGAGAAGCGCGCCGTTCGTCAGGCCGGCCGCCGGATTGGTCCAGCCGCCGTTGACGACGAGATAGCCCGGCAGCGCGCCGGCATTGGTCAGGACAAGGCTTCCGTTCACCGTCAGGCTGGGCAGGGAGTCCCCTTCGAAGCCGCCCAGGGTGAGGGTGCTGCCGGCCAGGAGCAGGGAGCCGCCCACCGACACGACCGGGTTCGTGGCGCCCCGGCCGCCAGAGCCGAGGGCCAGGCGGGAGGACAGGGCTTTCCCGCCGACCGTCAGCCAGCCGTTGCTCTGGATGACCACGTCGTTGGTCACGGTCAGGGTGAAGCCGGATTCCCCCAGGCAGACCGAATTGCTGGTCAGCAGGAGGCTGTCGACGGCCCACGCGTTCCAGCCCGGCACGATCAGCCGGACGCCGTCAAACAGCCGGCCGATCGTGGACGCCGTGATCAGGCCCGTATCGGGAAGATGGAGCGTGCCCATTCCCGCGGGATTCAAGGTGAAGAGCGGGCCGGCCGTCGCGGAAAAGCGGACGGAAGGGTCGTTTGCCAGCGTTGTATAGGAAAGGGCGATCCGGCCGCCCCCGGCGCCTCCGCCGCCGT
>JBIIYJ010000254.1:0-7921 GCA_044346855.1 Kiritimatiellia bacterium | reverse complement strand
AGAACGCCATCCGCTACCTGTGGAGCGACAAGAGCCCCGAAGTGTCGATCAACAACGATATTCCGTCCGAGATCCGGATTCACCCCAATGACTGGGCGACGCTGATCCTGGAATGAACCGCGTCCGGCGGCGCGATAAAGAGGCAAAATCCATGCGTGCGATCCTGTATTCGTTCGGGCTTTCAGCCATGATGGTCTCCGCCTTTTCGGCGGCCGGGGAGGCGCCCTATCCCACTCGGGCGCCGGACCTGAATCCCGTCCGGACTCTTCCGGTCGCCGCCCATGCGCCTGTGGCCCTGGCGGGAGAGGGGATTCCGCCGGCCGCCCTTTTCGTGGCCGAGCCCCAGGTCTCGGAGACGCTCCGGCTGCTGCTTGAGGAACTGCAGTCGGACATCCTGCTGACCTTCGGAGCCGGGCTGGAGGTGGTGACCAACCCGCCGGCCGCGGACCGCGCCGCCATCGTGGTCGGAGCCGGTCCGGAATCACGTGCCGCCGGCATCGACGACGCCGCCATTCCCGTGGAGGGGTTTGTCGTCAAGACCGCCTCCAACCGCGTCTTCCTGGTTGGCAGCACCGCCCCGCTTCCGGCGGGAAGCGGGCGCAACGCGGTCTGGCTGAACGACGGCACGGCCTGGGCCGTGGCCGATTTCCTGGAGCGTTTCGTGGGCGTCCGCTGGTTCTGGCCGACCGAGGCGGGCGGCCGGAGCCTGATCCGGATGCCGGCATTGCGGGTCGGGCCGGTGCATTACGCCGATGCTCCGGTCTTCCGCAAACGCGACTTCTACCCCCGTCAGTCCTTTACGACCAACAGCTTCAATGCGATCTGGTCGGACAAGGCCTCGCTGAGGTTGCCCGAGTCCCTGCTGCCGGCGGGCGCGACCAAGGTGGACATGCGGCCGCTGCTGGCCGGGCTGCGCGCCGGGAACAGCTGGCCGTTTGTCATCAAGGTTCACGAGCCGCAGGCCTTCTGGAGGGACTGGGACCGGAAATGGTCGAAGGAGCCGCCCGAGGTCCTCACCATGTTCGCGCTCCGGGAGAACGGGACGCGGCATTTGAGCATGCTGTGCTACAATTCGCCCCGTACGCTGGACTACCTGCTGGCGGGCTGCGAGAGCGCCTGGGACAAGGGGAAGCCGGCCTCCTGGGTCACGCCGACGTGCGTCACCGTCTCGCCGGGCGATCATCCCGTGCGCTGCTTCTGCGAGCCGTGTCGTTCCCAATTTGATGCCAATCGGAATCCGTATGGCTCCGGCTCCAGGACCATGGGGCTGTTCGTCAAACGCTTCTGCGAGGCGGTGAAGGAGCGGTGGCCCGACAAGAAGGTCCTCTACCTGCCGTATTACAACTACACGGACTGCCCGGAGGAGATCGAGTTTCCCGACAATCTCGAGGTGGAGATGTGCACAATGGCGTTCGGTCTGATGCGGCAGGCCGAGGCCCGGGCCCGCATGGAGGCGCAGTTGCGGGCCTGGAGCCGGAAGGCAGGCGGTCCCGTGGCGACGTGGGAGTATTCGCACCGCGTGCCGGAGTGGGCGTATGCCCCGGTGCAATACCCGCATCTGGTGCAGGATTATTACCGCGCCAATCGCGACATTCTGGCCGGCTCGTTCCTGAACGGCGGCAAGATCCGGGAGTGGTCCACGGGCGCGCCCACGGATTACGTGTGGATGAAGGTCCTGTGGAACCCCGAGGTGAATGTGGAGGCCCTGCTGGACGTTTTTTGCGAACGCCAGTTCGGGCGCGGGGCGCCGGCCTCGCGCGAATTGCTGCGGCTGATGGGCGAGCGCTGGGAGAAGGCCCCCTGGCGCCGCGGACTGGGCGATGCGGGCCGCCTGTCGCCGGAAGCCTATTTGGACACCTGGCCGCCCGAGGTCGTGGCCCGCATGGCGGCGCTGCGGGATCAGGCCCGGGGCGAACTTTCGGGTGACCCTCTGGCGGAACGCCGCTTCGCCTACTGGACCTGGACCTTCGACCGCTTCCTGCAGGAGGCGAAGGAGATCACCGCTCAGGCCGCTACGGCCACGAACACGCCGGCCGATGGCAAGGTGGTCAATCAGTACGATTGAGCCATGACCACCAGCAGGTCTTAATCGGACTCGTGGGTTGCGTCCCCTCGGGCAGGGGAACCGACGAGCGCCACCTGGCGTCCGTCAGCAACCGGCGAGGCGGGTGGTGGCGCCGGTCACGAGCGGAGCCGTGAGCATGAGCCGGCGCGGGGGGGCGTGCGGGTGGGAGAGGCGCCAGTAGAGCAGGCGGGCGGCTTCACCGCCGATTTCCTCGAGCGGCATGCTGGCCGAGGTCAAGGGCGGACCGTCATACCAATCTGGCGCGATGGCGTCAAAGCCCGCCACGCTGAGGTCGTCAGGAATCGTCAGCCCCTGTTCGCGCAGGTGTTGGATGGCCGCGGCGGCCATGTAGTCGTTGTAGGCCATGAGCGCCGTGAAGGGGAGCCGTTTCGTTCCATTGCGGCGGGCCGCCAGAAGGCTGTCCGTGAGCGCCACCGCCGAAGCCCGGCCCCCCGCATTTTCCCGGACCCGGACGCAATCCGTGGCCACGCTTCCGCCGACGGTATCCAGCCCCGCCCGCAGGCCGGCGAGGCGTGTGAGGGACATGCGCGTGTCGGGGCCTATGTAAGCGGCCTGGCGGTGGCCGAGCGCGGCCAGATGCAGGCCGATGGCGCGGGCGGCCTCGAAGTTTTCGGCCGTCACGATATCCGCCTCGTGCGGCGCGGAGAAGATGAAAACGGCCGGGACGGGCGCCGGGAAGGGGGGGTGCGGGGCGAGTTCGCTTCCCTGGACGTAGACGATGCCGTCCACCTGCCGGCGGTTGACCAGCAGGGGCCATTCGGCGGCGTCGACCGGATGCACGCTGATTTCGGCGCCGCATTCGGCGGCGCCGAGGCGCATCCCGGCGAGCAGGCGCCGGTTGAAGGAGCGCTCCGTGCTTTGGTCGAGGATGTCGATGTCGAGAATGACGCTCATCACGCGCAGAAGGTCGGGCGAGTTCGGCGCGCGGGAGGCGGGCAGGGGAACGCCATGCTTCCGGGCCAGAGCCAGGATCCGGTTCCGGGTGGCGTCGCCCACCCCCTCGCGGCCGCGCAGTGCCCGAGAGGCCGTCATGGCCGAGACTCCCGCCAGTTGGGCCAGCCGCCTGGTCGATATTGGCATGTGAAGGTCCTCCAGTTCGCTGTAATGTAGCGTTACATATAATGACAAAAAATGCAGTAATTTATTCAGTTGTCGAAGTATCTGGTGGTACTATGGGAATCAACGGCGTTTCATGTAACGTCATGAACGAAGGAGGGTTTTCGCATGCGTTTTTCAAAACGGGGATTGACCGCCACCGCGTTTCTGATCGCCTATCTGGCCGTTTCCGCGCGGGGGGCGACCAACTACGTGTGGGCCGGCGGTTCGCACACCCCCCCCTATAGCACCTGGGGCACGGCCGCCACCTCCATCCATGCGGCAGTGAACTTCGCCTGCACGAATTATCCGGCCTACGATACGGTGGTGATCACGAACGGCACCTATTCCATCACGAATCAGATCGAAGTGACCAACGCCATCGTCGTGCGGAGTTTTGAGGGAGGCCTGGCCGGCGCCGAAAAGACCATCGTGCAGCGCAGCGCCGTTGGCGGCACGCCGAATACCCGCGTCTTCTACATGACGCACGCCCAGGCCGTTCTAGAAGGCTTGACGATCCGCAATGGCTATGCCCAATCCGCGGGAACCTATCCCGCCGACCGCCAGGGGTCCGGCATCTGGATGAGCGGAGGGGCCCTGCGAAACTGCGTGATCCGCGAGCAGGTTGTCAACGGCAACAACTGGAAGGGGAGCGGCATCTACATCACGGGCGGCATGGTCTCCAACTGCGTGGTGCGCAACAATACGACCGAGGGCAGTTCCGGCGCCTGGGGCGGGGGACTTTACGTCTCCGGCTCCAACACGCTGGTGACGCATTCGGTCATTGCCAGCAACGGCGCGTTGAGGTCCAATGATGGCGGCGGCGTCTTTCTGAATGGCGGCGCCAAGCTGCGTAACAGTGTGGTGCGGGCCAATACGGCAGGACGGAATGGCGGCGGCGTCTACCTGACGGGAAGCGGCACGCTGGCCGAAAGCTGCACGATTGTCGGAAACGCATCAACGAATGGTGTCGGCGGGGGTGTATACCTTACGGACGGCTCCGTCAGCAACAGCATTGTCTATTTCAACACCGCCCCCACGGACCCGAACTACGCCGGAACTAACACGGCCATCGCCTACTCGTGCACGGCCCCGCTCGTCGCCAACACCGGTAACCTTGCGGCCGATCCGCTATTCGCCAATCCCGGGCTCCAGGACTATCGCCTCATGAAGTCGTCGCCCTGTCTCGACAAGGGGATCACGTTACCGTGGGCCGTGAGCGGGACGGACCTGGGGGGCGGGCCGCGTTTCCTGAATCGGGCGGTGGATATGGGGGCGTATGAAACGCTCGGACCGTACCGCGGAACGCTGTTCGTCGTGCGTTGAACGAAAGGGAGGGGTCATGATCAGGGGATTGAGCGCGCGTGTCGTCGCGGCGGGTCTTGCGTTTGCCGCCGTTCTGGCCGCGGTTCCGGCCTGGGCCTATGTGGCCATCGTCAACAAGACGGACCATGCCCGGATCCACGTGGTGCCCGCGCCGGGCGCGGTGGCCATCGACGGACGGCTGGACGACTGGGACCTGTCCGGCGCGATCCTGATGTTCCCGGACGAGGCGGGAAAGGCGGCCTACTCGGTCCGGGGCGCCATGATGTATGACGATCGGCACCTTTATGTGGGCGGCCGGGTCAAGGACCCCACGCCGATGGTCAACCGGTACGGGTTCGGCGGGAAGGCCAATATGTCCTGGAACGCGGATGCCATCCAGATCCGGTTTCTGGCCATGCCGGGCGGCCTTTCCCGCGCCTCCCGGCTGACCGGCGGCCGCATCGAGCCCGAACTGGACGCCGCCATCACCCATTTCACGCTGTGGTATTCCACGGAGGACCGGCGGGCGGGCTATGCCGCCGTCCACACGATCGCCTTCAAGGACCCGGTGCTCAATCCCCCCGGCGTGGAGGGGGCGTTTCTCGCCGATCCGGACGGTCAGGGCTATGCCTTCGAATACCGGATACCCTGGGGCGTGCTGCGCGCGCCCCGGCCCTTCAAGGCGGGAGACACGGCCCAGATCCAGTGGCAGCTTCATTGGGGGAACGACCTGGGCACGGCCGTCCGCTGCGGCATGACCGACGTCCGCAACCCCGACAGCGGCGACCTGGGCTATATGGGGCCCTCCTCGTGGGGTACCGCCGTGTTCGAGGCGAAAGGCAACCTCGCGTTGCCCGGGCGGACCGCGGTCGGCCGCGCCGAGGGCCACATTCCCGTTCCCTTCGTGCTGGAGCGCGATTCCAAGGTCAGCCTGGCCATCCGGGATTCGGCCGGGCGGCTCGTCCGGACCGCGCTGGGCGCGCAGCCGTTCGCCGCGGGGGAGCACGCCTGGCTGTGGGACGGGCTCGACGACCGGGACCGCCCCGTTCCGCCGGGAGCGTACCGGGCCCGCCTGCTGACGCACGACGGCCTCGGCCAGAAGCTGGTCTGCGACATCGGGGTCAGCGGAACCCCGCCGCACCAGACCGAGGACGGAACCGGCGGCTGGGCGGGCGACTACCGCCGCCCGCAGGTCATGGCCATCGAAGGCGATATAGTCATTTTAGGAACGGCCAGCGCCGAGGCCGCGCCGTCGGCCATCCGCGCGGACCTGGAGGGGCGGAAACGGTACGGCACCGCCGCGACGGGCCACGCGGCCGCGCTGAAGGACGGATTCGGGTACATGCTCGGCGCGGGCGGGGGCGTGGTCACCCGGTTCCGGCTTGAGGACGGTCTTCTTGTCCCTTTTTCAAGCGGCCGGCCCGAGGCGCCTGTGGCGCTCCAGCGGCCCGACGAGAGCCGCCAGGCGTGGGCGGCGCGCTCCTGGCAGTTCTACGGGATCGCGATCGCGGGCGACCGGCTCGTGGTGAGCAGCCGGGCTGAGGACAAGCTTTACCAGCTGGACCTCGAATCGGGCCAGGTCGCGGGCGAGACGCCCCTGAAGGCGCCCTTCGGGCTGGCCGTGGCCCCCGGAGGCCCGGTGTACGCCGTGAGCGGGAACGCGGTGGGCCGGATGGAACTGGGCTCGGGCCGGTTCACGCCGATCCGGGAGGGTCTGGACGAGCCGAAGCACCTGGCCTGCGATGCGGAGGGCAACGTCTACGTGGCGCTCCAGGGCAAGACCATGCAGGTCTGGAAGCTGGCGCCCGACGGGACCCTGCTGCGCGCGTACGGAAAGCCCGGCGGCCGGCCCCGGCTGGGCGCCTTCGACCCCGGCGGCCTGCTGAATCCGTACGGCATCGCCGTGGACCGCCTCGGGCGCCTGTGGGTGGCCGAGGACGACGACCAGCCCAAGCGCTATTCGGTCTGGAACCCGGACGGCACGTTGTGGCGGGAGTTTTTCGGCTCGATGAACTATTCGACCACCGCCTACGTGGACGACGCCTGCCCGGAGTTCGTCTACGCGCAGGGGGTCCGGTACCGCGTGGACGTCGACCGGGGAACCTGGGCCCCGGAGGCCACCGTGGTTCGGGAGCGCACCGAGGAGGGCGTTCCGCTGGGCGCCCCGGAACCCCACGGGGGCGGGACCTTCGTCAACCTCAAGGGCCGGAAATTCCTGGTTGTCGGAAACGGGTTGACGATATACGAGGAGGTGAAGGGTGCCTTCCTGCCACGGTTGGCCTCCTACCTCCACGCCTGGGAGGAGCCGGTGCTGGACAAGAGCGGGAAACCTGTCCGGACGAAGAAGAGGAAGGAGCCCCGGCTCTGGATCGACGACGACAACGACGGCCGGGTGGGGACGAACGAGATCCGCGTGGCCACCCGGGTCTGGACCTATTATTGGACCGCGGTGGCGGATGCTCGGCTCAACCTCTACCAGCCGAAGGGCGTCCCGTGGTCCATGCAGGGCGGCGCGAAGTCGGAGGAACCCTACGGCATCCTGCGCTGGGACTTCCAGGGCTTCAATCCCAAGGGCGGGCTGATGTTCGCGGATCCGACGAATGCGGTCCTTGTGGCGCAGGATCCGGAAGGCGGCCGGGTGGCGGGGATTTCGGTGGCCGAGGACGGCAGCCTCTACGCCCTCGTTTCCGGGGGGTCGCTTGAGCGGGGGGTGCGCGCGCAGGGAACGGGCCACCGGTTCGTGCGCTTTTCGCCGGCGGGCGAGAAGCTCTGGGCGTATCACAATGTCCACTGCGCGTTCGCCTGGACCAGCGAATCCTACACCCCAGGCAGCCTTGTCGGCGCCCTGATCGCGCGCGGCGGCCTGAGCAACCTGGTCGCGGTGACCGGTTATTACGGGCAGTATTTCCTGCTCGATCCGGAGGAGGGCCTGTTTGTGGGCGCCCTGGGCGAAGACCAGCGCAGCCCCTACACGCTGGATCACCGCATGGTGCTGACGGAGAACTTCAACGGCACGCTGTTCCGGCACGGCGGAAACGGTCGGATCTACCTGCTGGGCGGCGACGCCGACTGCCGGCTCTGGGAGTTGACGGGGCTGGACACCCTGAAGCGGCAGACGGTGGCGGTGGCCGTGACGCCGGCGATGATCGCCCGGTCCGAAGCCAATGCCGCGCAGAATCAACGCGCGGAAGCCGACGCGCTTGGAAAGATTCCGCTCAAGGTCGCCGCCCTGACGGGCGCGGGAGCCGACGGCAACTATGAGGAGTGGTCCGCCGTCCAGCCGGTGAGCATCCTGGCCGGCACGCCGCGGTCGGCCAGGGCGCAGGCCGGATACGACGCCAAAAACCTGTACGTCCGGTTCCAGGTTGCCGACGAATCGCCGTTCGTCAACACGCCGACGGACCAGCGGCTGCTGTTCAAGTCCGGCGATGCCGT
>JBIIYJ010000253.1:0-7989 GCA_044346855.1 Kiritimatiellia bacterium | reverse complement strand
TTCGTGAAGCTCGGCTTCCGCATCAAGGCCACGGACGGCACCTACGCGTTCCTGAAGGCCGCCGGCGTCCCCTGCGAGCGGATCAACAAGCTCATGGAAGGCCGCCCGAACATCACGGACGGGATCATGAACAAGGAGATCAACCTCGTCATCAACACCCCGGCCGGCAAGAAGGGCGTGACGGACGACTCCTACATCCGCAAGACGGCCATCAAGTACAAGGTGCCGTACATCACCACCCTGGCCGCGGCCAAGGCCGCCGTGAAGGGAATCGAGGCGGCCAAGAAGGCGGGCCAGGGCGGCGTGAAATCGCTGCAGGCCTACCATTCCGAAATCCGCTGACCGACCCTAACGAAGAAGAGATAGGTCCTATAGGACCTATAGGACCTATCTCTTGTCGTCCCCCGCCCCGCCGGCCCCGACCCTCTTCACGAAGGCCGCGAGAAGGGGGATGCCGGGCTCCAGCATGCCGTGGCCGTATCCCTGGAATTCGTAGAGCGTGACGTCCGGGTGGCCGTTGAGCTTCAGCATGCGCGCCAGGTAGGCGTTTTCCTCGTAGCGGCCGACCATTTCCTTCTCGCGGTCCCCCGTGAGAAGCAGGATGGGCGGCGCGTTTCCGCGGACGTGAAACAGCGGGGCGAACGCGTCGACCACCGGCTGCTTGATGTCGATGCCCTGCTCCTTGCGGATGGTCAGGTGCGTGATGCACTGCCCGCTCAGAGGTGCGATCCCGGCAAACCGGTCGGGATCGATTCCGTGCACGGCCAGCCATTTTTTGTCGAGCCCCAGCATGAGCGCCAGGTAGCCGCCCGCGGAATGGCCCGAGATGACGATCTTGTTCGTGCTCCCGCCGTATTCCCCGATGTGGTTGAAGGTCCAGGCGACGGCGGCGGCGGCGTCCTCGAGATAGGCGGGGCACTGGACCTGGGGCGAGAGCCGGTAGTTGGGCGAGACCACGATCATGCCCTTGTTCTTCAAGCCGGCCGGAACGCCCTTGGAGCCGCCTGACAAGCCGCCGCCGTGGAACCAGAGCAGGACGGGGCTGTCGTTGGTCCGCTGGGGCGCGTAGACATCCAGGACGCAGCGTTCCTTCTGGTAGGGCGTGAGGCCCGGTTGGCCGGCTGGATAATAGGGGATGTCCAAAATCAAATTCGTCGATGCCATGGCGGGGGTCTCCTGACCGCGGGTTGTGACGACGGCGGCCATCAACAGCGGCATCGTCAGGATCATAAGGCGTCCAAGTCTCATGTCGATCTTCCTTTCCGGAAATGCTAGGAATTCGGTCTCACAAAAGCAATCAAGATATCTTGACTATTTTTTGCAATTTAGCATGCTGTCTTGGCGGAAAGGCGACTCTGGCTCCAGCCAAACAGAAAGACGTCCCATGAACAGGCATTTCGCGATGGCGCTGGCGGTGTTGACGGCGTTGGCGCTCCGGTCTGTGGGCGGGCAGGATGGCCTGATCCACCAGGTCGAGAACAAGCCCGGAAACGTCGGCGTCCCCCGGCTTCTGGGCGACCGCTATGAATACGGGGCCGACGACCGTGAAGCCCAGTTTTATCTGGCCCTGCCCGCCCCGGTCGACACCAATGCTCCGCCCGCCGCCGCCGCTCCGGCACCAACCAATGCGTCACCTCTGGCGGATGAATTATATATCGGCCTGTATGCGGTCGAAGGATCGAACAGTTCCGGCGGGCTGAAGGCGGACGTGTTGCTGCCGAAGCCGCTTTATGCCAAAACCCATTTCCTGATCAATATCCAAGCCCTGGCGCCGGGGCGGTACCTTGTCAGAAGCGTGCTGCGTGATGCCGCTCACCAGCCGTTGGGGACGCCGCTCGACTGGCTGTTCAGCCGGACCACGCGCACGCGCAATCCCGCGCCCATTCCCGCAGAGGGCATCCCGCTGGCGGTGGAGGGGCAGGATCTGTTCCCGGAACTCGCTCAGCCGTTCCACGCCTCGATTCCGCTGCCGATGAATGCCGTGAACGACATCCGGCAGCTCCGGCTGGAGGAAGACGGGAAACCGGTTCCCTTTCAGCTGAAGCCGGTTGCGTTGTGGGGGCCGGAAGGATCGGTCCGCTGGGCGCACCTCCAATTCACTGGTCATTACAAGGGTGGTGCGCCGGCGTCGTATCGCCTGCGGCAGGCGCCTGGTTCCGCCGTTCCGTCCGCGGGGCCGGATGCGGTCAGGGTGCAGGAAGGGGCGGACCGGTTTACGGTGGATAACGGAACCGTCCGGTTCACCGTCAACCGCAAGCGGTTCTCGGGAATCGAATGTGCGTGGTTCGATCCCGCCGGGCAGGGCCGGTATGACCCCGCCAATCCGATTGTGGTCACTAACGCGCAGATGACGGGCCCATACCTGGTCGACGGACGGATCATCCGGTACGAAGCCTCGGCCGACAAGGATGTTGTCGTGGAACTTGAGGAGCGCGGGCCGGTCAAGGTGACGATCGCCGCCTCGGGCTGGTATGTGGATCCCCGGCGGAACGGAAACGGCCGGCTGTGCCAGTTCAAGACCCGCATCACCTGTTACGCCGGCCAGCCGGCCATCCGGGTCAGCCATCACACGATCATCACCTACGACACCCGCACGGCGATGCTGGCGGATGTTGGATTTCCCGTGCCGGCCGGGCTCGGACAGAGCTATCGGGTCGGCATGGACGGCGCCGAGAAAACGGGTGCGCTGCCCGCCATTCCGGCCAACCCCGAGCCGAATCGCGAGGGGGTTACGGACATTCCGTCGGTTTATCTGCACCAGGATCGCAGCGATCATGTGCGGCTGGTGGATGGAGCCACGGGGGCGGAGGGCCGGCGGGCTGACGGGTGGGCGGCGGTGCGCACCACGAACCAGTCCGCGGAAGTGGGCGTGGTCCTGCGGGACATCTGGCAGAAGTTCCCCAAGGAGATCGAACTCTCGCGGCAGGGGCTGACGCTCCACTTCTGGCCTGCGCACGGCTGGCGTGCGTTCAAGCTGGAGGACGAACTGGCGCTCAAGAACATCTACAAGTTCTGGTGCTTTCACCAGTCTCCGCTGCTGAACCTGACCCTGCCGCCCGATTATTTCCAGGCCCTGACCGAGGCGTGGGAGGAGACGCGCGAGTGCCGGCCGTCGCATGCCCTGAATGGAAACGGCGAGGGGCTGGCGATCGGCAACGAATTCGAAATCCGCTTCATGGACGCCGACGCGCCGGCCGCTTCCCCCCTCAGCCCCGGCTCTCTGGCGAAACTGGCGGCGCTGATCCAGCAGGATCCCGCGGCGCGGACGCCCGCGGCCTGGAATGCCCGGACCGAGGCGCTGGAGCGAACCGCCGCGCCGGATCCGCGTTTCCAGGCCGTGGAGGAGACGTTCGAGAAGGGGATGCTGGCTTACAATGCCTCCGTGGACCGCGGCGAGGATTACGGCATGTGGATCTGGGCCGATACGCACACCTATTGGAAGGTGGGCGAAAATCGGGCCAGCCTGCACCGGGTCTGGCAGAACTCGCATTACCACCAGGTGGGCAATGCCTGGCAGATGTGGTTCCGGAGCGACACGCCGGAGCTGCTCCGCTGGGCGCGGATTTTCTCCGATCACTACCGCAACGTCAGCACCATCAATTACACGACGCTGGATGAGAACGGGCGCTCGCCCTTGAAGTTCCACCGCCCCGGCGCCATGTACCATTGCAAGGGCTGCACGCCCTGGGGGAGCGAGGCCGAGGGAATGGCCCGGCACGACACCCATGCCGCCACCTGGGGGCACTGGACCGATCCCGACGCGCACCTGTGGGCCTGGCAGATGGACGCCGAGCCGCGCGCGAAAGACCTGTATGACCTGTGGCTGGGTTCGGTCAAGCGTTGGGGCATCCTTTCCTCGGGCGTCCGCCGCGAGGCGAACAACACGCTGGCCATGGCCTGCAACGCCTATGAGGCCACATGGGATGCCGACTTCCTTCCCGCCATTCATGGCCTTGGATTGTCCCTGCGGACCGCGGAGCCGCTGGAGAAGCAGTTCCCGGGACCGCTCTGGCATCCGCTCTGGATGAACCGCTACTATCACCTCACGCGCGATCCAGACTACATTCCGTTCATCCTGAAATACGCGCGTTATCCCAGCCTGGGCGATACCTGGACGCTGGGTCTTTCCGCCCTTGCCTACGAGCTGTCCGGGGACGCCACCTATCTGACGCAGCACATGAGCTCGCTCAAGAACCTGCCCCGCACCCTGTACCAGGATCCCGGCCATCCCTACGACGGCTACGGCAAGGGCCCCGGTCCGCTGGGCTTCCGGTGGGGCGAGATGGCGTGGGGGCCTTTCCTCAAAGCGCTTCAGGAGGCCGGAATTGAAAAGGTCGAAACCACGAACGACTGGATCGCGGGCGTGGCGCCGATGGAATACGGCAAGCGGGCGAGGACGGCCGTCGTGTATGCCCTGAAGAAGACCGACAAGCCCTGGACAATCCAGTTCCGCGGGGCCGGCATTGAGGGCGACTTCGTTCGCAGCACCTTCCGCGCGGAGGCCCCGGACGGAACGGTTGTGGCGGAGCGGTCCATCGCCCAGGCCCATGCGCCTAAATGGGAGCAGGAAATCGCGGCCGATGGCAGGACCGGGCTGTATCGCCTCGAGGTCAACGGGTACGGCGTGTTCAATCAGAATGCCACCACGCTCGACGCGCATGCCACCCTGCTGAAGACCAACACGACGTACATGGTTCCGCAGGCCCGCGGCTGTCTGGCTCCGATGGGCAAAAGCTCTCCGCTGGAGGTCGAGGTGGTTGCCGCAGGCGCGGGCGACCGGCTGATCGCCAGCGTGATCCTGTCCGACGCGGCCGGCAGGGAAGTCGGGCGGGCGAGCCTGTGCAAGGAGTTCCGCCGGAAGAGCGCCTCGTTCCGCCTGGATCCGGCCGTGAACCCCCTGCCGTGGCGCATCGACATCATGGGCGCATGCAGCATCCGGCTGAGCGGGGAGGCCGGCCTCTGGATCCTGGCGCCGAGCCCGGCGGACCTGGCCGCCATGACGGCGCCGCTGGCCGGCCTGATGGGGAAATCCGCGAAACCATGATCAAGACCCTCCAGCAGGCGCGCATGCGTCCGGAAGGCCGCAAGGTTCGACAGGGCATCCTGGACCTGCTGGCGAACCGCGGCTGGGATGCGGACGGCCGCCTGCCTTCCTTGAAGGATCTGGGGAGCCGCTTCGGGGTCTCCTACGCCAGCGTGTCGCGGGCCATCGGCCGGCTGAAGCAGGAAGGGCAGGTTGTGGTCTTTGACGGCAAGGGCGTGTTCGCCGCGCGCAAGGTCCGGCCGGGCGGGGAGGCCAGGCGGCAGGTGACGCTTGGGCCGGCGCTGGCCGACCTGCTGGCCAAGTCGGACATCCGCGCCCTGCGGCGGCGGTGCCCCGATGCCGCCATCGACGTGGCGGCCGATGCCCGGGAATTCATGGCGGACTTCGGGCTGGTGGATGCGGAGTCCATCCTGAGCCGCACCTGCCGCGGCCAGCAGGCGACGGCCGCGTCGCTCGGCATCGGCGTTCGCGACGGCGAAGCCTGGAACGTGGAGCCTGCCGCGCTGGCCCAGCTCACGATGGATGGCGAACTGAAGGGGCTGCCGGTGGCCGTGAATCCGCTGCTGGCCGGCGTGCGCCGCCGGTATGCCGGCGAGGCCCATGCGCTGAAGCGTTCCAACGGATGCATTCCGTTTGATGGCCTGGCCGATTTCGCGGTGAGCCAGACCCGGGACAGCGGCCGGGAGGCGGAGCGGGTGAGCGGGTTCGACTTCGTCAATCACACGCTCCATACCTTCGCGCTCTGCCGGGCAGGCGGCGCCGACCTGGAGTCGCTGGACGGTTTCTACGGGGCGCGGACCCGGGCGGTGCTTCGGCGGATCTGGGAGCTGATCCATCGGGACCGGACGTGTTTGACGCTGATGTCGTCGGCCACCCCCGTGACGCGCCTGGACTTGTGGAAGCTGGATCGCGTTGCCCTGCTATTCGCCACGTACTCCGAGATTGCGCCCCTGTTCCGGGAGCCGCGCGCGTTTGCGGAAGCCGGGCGGGAGTTGCTGGAGTGGGGCGGGGAAACGGCCCGGTACCTGACCCTCGGGGCGCGGCCCGGGGCCAGTCCGACCTTGTACCGGGCGTTGGCCGCCCTGTTGACAAGCGCCCGCATCCAGACGCGCATCCTGCGGCGGGGCTGGGGCCTGCCCGTGACCCGCTCCCCCGCCGTCTGGAAAAAAGCCGGCCGCGTGCTGGGCCGGCAGGCCACGGCGCTCCGCCGGATTGCGCTTCAGGCGGCCAGCCCGTACCGGCACGACGGTTCCCCGGAGGCGTTCTGGTATGCGGAGTATGCCATGCGCGATTACCTGGCCGACCTCTGCCGGCTCGACCCCAAGGACACGGCCGAGATCGCGCGCCGGCGTGAATGGACCCTGAGCGCCGCGCGCCTCGCGGTCGGCGACACGCCCATCACGTCACCCCCCGATTTTTACGAAAGGCGTTGAGATGTATATCAGCCGAGCCATGATCGGCAGCGAGATCGGCGACCACGACGTCACCACGGTCGGGGGTCGGATCCATCTGCATCATTTGTGCCTGCCCAACCAGGACATGGTGGCGCATGCCGTTTCGGACGACGGCCTCCAGTTTTCGCCCGCACCTGCCGCCATCCGGACGGGCGATCCAGGCGCTTGCGATGATGACATGATCTGGACCATGCACACCATTCGCCACCCCCGGACGGGCCTCTGGATGATGTATTACACCGCCTGTTCGCTGGCCGAGGGCGGGCAGGTGCAGCGGGTGGCGCTGGCAACCAGTCCGGACTTCGTGCACTGGACCAAGCATCCGGGCAATCCGGTCTTGTGCGCGGCGGCCCCGTATTACCTGGACCGGCTGGACGCCATCGGCCGGGTTCCCTTCCGCGATCCGTTTGTGTTCGTAGAGGACGATGGAAGCCTGCACATGCTGGTGTGCGCCCAGACGGCAACGGGCGACCGGCTGCGGCGCGGCTGCGTGGCGCATGCCGTTTCGGAGGACGGCTTTGCGTGGAAGTTGCTGCCGCCGCTTTATGCGCCCGCTCAGTTTGACGACCTTGAAACCCCGGCGTTGCTGAAACACGACGGCCGGTATTACCTGTTTTTCAAGGAGTTCCGCGGGCCGCGCACCTTTTACAGGATCGCCGACAGCCTGCAGGGGCCGTGGCGGACGCCGGCCTGGGACGAGCCGCTGCCGCCCGACAACGCCGTGATGCGTTTCTGCGAATGGAAGGGGCGGGCGCTGGCCTACACCTGGTACCGGTGCAAGCCGGATTGGCCGTTCCGCGGGCCGGCCCTGCATGCCATTCTGCCGCCCAAGGAAATGCGGATTCGTCCGGACGGCCGCTTGCTGTGGAGTTCGTTCGGCGGCTGGGAGGAGAGGCGAACCGGCGCTTTGCAGCCGCTTCCGCCCGCGGCTTGGAAGGCGGTGGACGGCCAGACGGGCGCCTGGCGGACGGCCGGGAAGCGGCTTGAAGGGGAGTCGGCCGGGCTGGGCATGGCCGCCGTCTCGGATTCGGCCGCCGATTTTATCTGGGAGTTGGACCTGTGTTGCGCCAAGGGCCGGTCGATGGGCGTGATTTTCAGGGCCGACGACACCTTGGAGCGGGGGAGTTGGATCCGGCTGGACTTCGAGCGGCGCCGGGTGGAGTTGCACCGGCTTCAGCCCATGGAGACCGGGCTGAACCGGATCGCGCGCCTTCAGCCCAGCCTCAAGCAGCAATGGGATTTTCCTCTTGAAGTCGGCCAGTCCCTGCGGGTTCGGCTGCTGGCCAGTCGGGAGTATGTTGAGTTCAGTTTGAACGATCAGGTGGTGCTGTCGCTGCTTGATTACCCCCGCGCGAGCGGGCGGTTGGGAGTGTTTGTGGAGGATGCCGCGGGGGGATTTGGTGAGATGCGGATCCAATCGATTGCGCCTGTGACGACGAACGGGTAAACGATGTCTGATGAGGAGGACGGACAATGAGAAACAGGATCATC
>JBIIYJ010000047.1:0-24213 GCA_044346855.1 Kiritimatiellia bacterium | reverse complement strand
GGTTTCCCTGCGCGTGCTGGGTGCGTTTGCCGAGAGCCTGGGCGTCAGGACGACGCTCCTGATGATCATCAAGGAACTGGCCACCTTTGGGCATCCCGTTGAATTTACCGCCCGGGAAATCGGGCAGATCGCGGGCTTCCTGAAAAAAGAGAAAGTCACGCATCTCGGGTTCTACCTGATGACTGTGACGCTCAAGCCTTACGCGCTTCTTGTCAAGGCCCTCCGGGCGGCCGGCTTCGGCGGCGTGATCATGGCGGGCGGGGTGCATGCCACGCTGTGCCCCGAGGAGTCGCTCGTGGAGGGAGCGGACTATGCGGTCCAGGGCCCGGGCGAACTGCCCCTGAAAATGATCCTGGAAGGGCAGCCGCCCGAGTCGATCCCGGGCCTGGTGTGGCGGCAGGACGGCAAAATCCGGAAGAACGCGCAGACGGACGCCCAGAAGTTGGACCTGAACGAGCTTCCGTTCCCCCTGTTCAGGTTTGACCGGGACCGGATCCTCGCGGACGGGAAGCTGCAGCTTTTGAACTGGCGGCGGCACACTAAATATTGTTCCTGGGACGGCCGGTACTACGATATGGCCACGTCGCGGGGCTGCGTTTTCAAATGCGCCTATTGCTGCAATGTGAACGGGGCGCCAGTGCGGCGCGCCAACGTGGACCACGTCATCGCCGAGCTGAAAAATCTCCGCAAGATCGAGCCGCGCATCACGGGCGTGAACATCCAGGACGACAGCTTCTTTTCCGGTTCCGACGCCTGGCTCAAGGAGTTCTGTTCCCGGATGAAGGAGGAGGTCGGCCTGCCGTTCATCGTCCGCATGTCGCCGGCCTTTGTCACGCGGGAGCGGATCGAGCTGCTGAAGAGCGCGGGGCTGGAATACGTCACCATGGGGCTGGAGGCCTCGAGCCGGCTGAACAAGCATATCTTCCATCGCCACGAAACGCCCCAATCCTATTTGAAGGCCGCGCGGATCGTGCTCGAGGCGGGCGTCTACCTGTCGACGGACATCCTCATCAACAACCCGTACGAGACGGAAGCGGATCTCCGGGAGGTGGCGCAGACGCTCAACGCGCTGCCCCGGCCCGGGTGGGGCGTGGTCGGTCTCTCCCTGACGCCGTTTCCCAACACCGCACTTTATGCCCGCTGTCTGAAAGACAAGATGCTCGAGCGGTTCGCCACGGATGCCTATGACTCCATGCTGGTGGCTTCCCGGCCGGGCGGCTACATCACGCCCCGGTTCTGGCTGCTCCTGAACATGAAGATCCTGCCCCGCGTTTCCGGGGCGGTCGGGGAGCAGCTGATCGAAATGGGCCCCGGCAACCCGCAGGCGGTCATGCGGGTGGAGACCCTGGCCTCGTACCTGAAAAAATCCGCCGCCGTGACGGCTTTCATGCGGAAATACGTGCCTTGGCTTTATAACGGAACGAGTTTCGTCCTGCAGCTCATGTTCAAGCGGCACAAGCGGAAAAACTGACGGGTTGCGCCACTTATTTTAGGCGGGTTATCCCGCCTTTTCCTTATCGGATCCGTTGCTATACTGGGGCGTTAAGGAAAGGAAGGCCAGCATGGCGATCGATCCCATCTGCGGAATGGACGTGAAGGCCGACTCGCCCTTCAGGGCGGAAAAAGACGGAAAAACGGTTCTTTTCTGTTCGGATCACTGTCGGCGCGTTTTCCTGGGCGAGGTGGTCCCCCCGAAGCCCGGCGAGGGCCCGGTCGTCTATACATGCCCCATGCATCCCGAGGTGGTCCAGGATTCGCCCGGTATCTGTCCGAAGTGCGGCATGGCTCTCGAGCCCCTGAGCGGCGGGGGCGAAGAGGACGATTCGGAATTGAACGACATGCTGTGGCGCTTCAAGGGGGCGGCCGCCCTGGCGCTTCCGGTCCTGGTCATCGCCATGGCCCCCATGATCCCCGGGGTTTCTCTCGGGCGCTGGTTGCCGCACCACCTCTCCGCCTGGGTTGAAATGATCCTGACCACCCCGGTGGTCCTGTGGTTCGGCTGGCCGATCCTGAAGCGGGGCGCGCAGTCGGTCAAGGGTTGGAATCTGAACATGTTCTCCCTGATCGGGCTCGGCGTGATGACCGCCTATCTTTTCAGCGTTGTCGCCACGCTTGCGCCCGGCCTGTTTCCGGAGGCGTTCCGCGAGCACGGGCGGGTGGGGGTGTACTTCGAGGCCGCGGCGGTTATCATGGCGCTGGTGCTGATGGGCCAGGTACTGGAGCTGCGGGCCCGCCGGAGCACGCGCGGGGCTATCCGCGAGTTGCTGGAGCTGGCGCCCGACACGGCGCATGTGATCCGCAACGGACAGGAGCAGGACCTGCCCGCGGAGCAGGTTGTGGAAGGGGACCGCTGCCGTGTGAAGCCCGGGGAAAAGATTCCCGTGGACGGGGTTATCCGCGAGGGCAGCAGCAGCGTGGACGAATCCCTGATCACGGGCGAGCCCATTCCGGCGGAGAAGGCGGAGGGCGACCCGGTGACCGGTGGAACGGTGAACCAGGGCGGGGCCTTTATCATGGAGGCCACCCGCGTGGGCCAAGACACCATGTTGGCCAGGATCGTGCAGCTGGTGGGCGAGGCGCAGCGCAGCCGCCTGCCGATCCAGCGGCTGGCGGACAGGATCTCGGGTTATTTTGTTCCCGCGGTTATGGCGGCGTCGGCGGTGACGTTTATCGTATGGGCGCTGCTCGGGCCTGAACCCCGCCTGGCCTATGCCCTGGTGAATGCCGTGGCTGTGCTGATCATCGCCTGCCCCTGCGCGCTGGGCCTGGCCACGCCCGTCTCCATCATGGTGGGCGTGGGTCGCGGCGCCCGCTCCGGCGTGCTCCTGAAAAACGCCGAGGCGCTGGAGTCTCTTGAAAAAGTGGATTTCGTTGCTGTCGACAAAACAGGGACACTGACCGAAGGCCGCCCTCTCTTGACGGGCATTCACACGGGGGAAGGCCGGACGGAAAACGAGCTGCTGGGGTTGGCTGCATCGGTTGAGCTGAACAGCGAGCATCCCCTCGGGCGGACGATCGTGAGCGAGGCCTGGAAGCGCGGACTGACTCTTCCGGAGGCCGTGGATTTCCGGTATGTCGGCGGGGGAGGCGTGTCCGGCCGCGTGGGGGAGAGGGCGATCCTGGTCGGGAACGCGGACTACATCCGGGCCGTTGGCGGGCGAAACGTGGACGCGTGGCGGGCGCGCGCGGAACTACTTCAGGAACAAGGCGAGACCGCGATGTTCGTCGCCATCGATGGCGGCATGGCCGGCGTGCTGGCCGTCGCGGACCCGATCAAGGCCGGTACGCCCGGCGCCATCCGGGCGCTTCACGGCCTGGGGCTCAAGGTGATGATGCTGACAGGCGATCACGAAAAAACCGCCCGGGCCGTGGCGGCGAAGCTGGGGATCGACCGGGTGGAGGCCGAGGTGTCGCCAGCCCGGAAATATGAGGTGATCCAGCGCCTGCGGCGGGAGGGCAGGGTTGTCGCCATGGCGGGTGACGGCATCAACGATGCTCCCGCGCTGGCCGAGGCGGACGTGGGTATCGCCATGGGCACGGGGGCGGACGTGGCCATCGAGAGCGCGGGCATCACGCTGGTGAAGGGCGACTTGGACGGCATCGTGAAGGCGGTGCGGTTGAGCCGGGCCGTCATGCGGAACATCCGGCAGAACCTGTTTTTCGCTTTCGCCTACAATGTCGTCGGCATTCCGATCGCCGCCGGTATCTTGTACCCATTTTTTGGAATATTGCTGAGCCCCATGATCGCGGCCGCGGCCATGAGCCTGAGCTCGGTGTCGGTTGTCGGGAATGCGCTGCGCCTGAAGCGCGCGCAGCTATAAGTCATTACCCCATCATCGGCAGGATCAGGCGCGAGGGAAGGCTGTCCGTGTGGAAAACCGACTGGGTGGCCGGCCGCAGGTCCGACTCGAACAGGTCGTTTCCGCCGGTCTGGTGGTTCCGGTCGTGAAGGGGGAAGTCGCCGCCCGTGATTTCCAGGCGGATGCGGTGGCCCTTCTTGAAGCGGCAGGCGGTGGGGCCCAGCTGGATCCGGATTTCTGACGGCTCGCCCGGCGTGAGCGGCGTTTCGGTGTCCAGGCCGTTGCGGTGGCGGGCGCGCGTCATGCCGTAGCAGATTTCAAGGGCCGCCCCGCAGGGGTCGTCGTCCGCCAGGCGCGCGAAGAAATCGGTGTCCGGCGCCGTGGAGGCGGCGTGAAGCACGACCTCGGGGTAGCCGGCGATTTCCAGGTCGCGCTCCAGCGGTTCCGACACATAGCGCAGGATATCGGTTCGGTGATCGAGGCGCCGGCGATCCGCCGGCAGGGTGAAGTAGTTCGACTCGCAGAGGCTGGGCACCGGATCGTTGGGATCGGTGGTGTAGGGGTCGGCCGGCTCGGACCCTGCCGGAGGGAGGCCGTCCAGCGTCTTGCCGGCGCGAAGGAAGAGTGTTCTTCCGACCGCGCCCGCCGGGGGCCAGTCGTCAGCCGACTTCCATTCGTTCGAGCCCAGGACGAAGTACCGGACGGGCGGTTCGCGGTCCACGCCGTTGTCCGTTCCGCGCAGCCAGCGGTCGAACCAGCGGAGCAGGAGGCCTGTGATGTCGAGTTCCGCCGCCGGACCGAAGTCGAAGGCGCCCTGTTTTCGGCGGCCTGCGGCCATGTGGTTCCAGGGGCCGATCAGCAGGCGGGTCTGGGCACGAGCCTCGGGCGAGGCTCCATTTTTCCGCAGCCCGGCGAAATGGCCGATGGTGGCGCTGCAGTGATCGTACCAGCCGGTGATATCGAGGTTAGGAACAATCGTGTGTGCATGCTTTTCCGTGAAGCCGAAAGGGCGGCTGGCGGGGTTGCGCATCCAGGCCAGGGCCGTTTCGGCGAGACCGGGCGGCAGGGATTCGGTCAGGCGGGCCAGGGGAAGGGTTCGGCAGAGGGCGGCCTGGGAGGTTTCGGTCAGGAGTTGGTTGGCTTCGGCTGGCGTGTTGGGAGGGGGGAGACCGAGGCGGCGGCGCAGGTCGGGCGCCATGGTCACATGCCACCAGTGGATCCGGCGGGCCAGCTTGAAGCCGCCGTTCCAGTCGATATCGGTCAACTCGGGCGGGATGCTCCGGGCGCTCATGGCGGCGTGGTGAGGCGGTCGGAGGGCGGCCAATTGCCACTGTGTCCAGCCGACATAAGAAGCGCCGCTGGTGCCGACCCGGCCGTTGCACCAGGGTTGGGCGGCGAGCCATTCCACGGTGTCGAAGCCGTCCGCTGCGTCGCCCGTTTCGGGCTCGGAAAAGGGGATCCAGGTTCCGTCGGAGGCGTACCGGCCGCGAATGTCCTGGATGATGTAGGCGAATCCGGCGTGGACGAAGCGGGCGGCCAGAAGGCAGTCGAGTCCGGCGGCCTTGCCGTAGGGCGTGCGTTCCAGTATGGCGGGGAAGGCGCCCGACCGGTCGGGCCGCCAGACGTTGGCGCGCAGGATCGTGCCGTCGCGCATGGGAATGGAGGTTTCCATTTCATAGACCAGCCCGGGGGATGAAAGGGAGCGCAAGGATGTCATGAAATGAGCCTGACACAGAGACCAATTGACGACAAGAAAATAGTATTTTTTTGATATTAATGTTGATCCTATATTCGAAAAGAGTATCTTCTCGAGCAACAGGGAGTACTAATCGATGTCGAAAGCTCTGTCGAAGGGTCTGCGATTATTTTTCATTTTATTAATTTTGAATGTGACAAGCTTGCCATTGGCGGCCCAGTGGTTGACTCAGGATATTCCGTTGTCGCCGGGTTGGAACGGCGTGCAGATTTTGGTGCAACCCGCGCAGGCTGAATGTGCGGTTTTATTCAGCAATACGGCGGTTGAGAAAGTTTTCTGGTGGCATCGGACCGGTGCCGGCATGGAGTTCGACCTAGATCCCCGCGATCCGCTGCCCCGATCCGCCGACTGGAATTACTGGTTCTCCACCAATGCCTCCATCAGCTCGTTCGGGAGCATGCTGGCGGGGGAATCCTATTCGATTCGTGTGGCCGACAATGCGGCCCCGTTCGTCCTGCGCCTCATCGGCAAACCGGTTCTGAACCCCACGCGCTGGATACCGGGTGAGCCGAACCTTGTGGGGCTTCCGGTTTCCACCAACAAGCAGATCAGTTTCAGCGATTTCTTCTCGTTTTCAACGGATTTCTCGATCAACAGCGCCACGGCCACGGTTTTCCGCATCTCGGGCCTGACCGACAACCCCCAGCGTATCTGGACGCCCGCCACGGAGCTGGTCCGCGGCGGCGAAGCCTACTGGATTACCGCCGGGAAGAACGCGCGGGATTACAGCGGGCCGATCCAGGTCGAGACGGCCCCCGCGTCGCGGATGCTTGAGTTCGGCAATTCCGTGTCGCCCCGGTCGTTGATCATCCGGAACCGGACCGCGGCCAGCCGGACCGTGCAGATCGAGCATCTGGCGTCCCAGAGCCCTCCCGGCTCGTCCGGCTTCCCGGCGTTGCTGGGAAAGACTCCGTTGGTTTACAAGACAACGGCATTGGAATCGAATTATCAGGCCATGCCCGCCGTGCTGGCTGTTACGGTTCCCGCCAAGGGCCAGGTTGAATTCAGCCTGGCGCCCGATGTCCTGGGGCTGGCGGGGGGCGTTCCGGGCTCGTCCTGGCAGAGCATCCTCCGGGTCACCTCCGGAAACGCCGCCGACATCCGGCTGGGCGTATCCTGCGACGGCAGCGTGTCCGCCCATCTCGATCCAGCTGGCTTATGGGTGGGCAGCGTCAGCGTGACGCATGTCGAGCGCGCGCCGACCCGGATCGGGGCGGAGAACGTCTGGAAAGACGACGGGCCTGTTCCCGTCTACGAGCCCTATACCTTCCGGCTCATCCTGCATGTGGATGCCGCCGGCACGCCGCGGCTTCTCCAGCGCGCCCTTCTGGCCTATCGGCGGGACGAAGCCGAAGCGGACCTGACGTCGTCGCTGGCGACCAACGGCATTATGGCGATCATGACCGAAGAAGCGGAGGCCAAGGCCTACGTGGTCACGCATCCCGATGCCCGGATCGTGCGGGTGAGCTCGACCTGTTTTCCGCTCATGGATCCCCTTGCGCTGTCCGGCGACTTCGGTTCGTCAAACGTCCTGTCCGGCCTGGTGACGATTCCCTACAACGATCCCGTCAACCCGTTTGTCCACCGCTACCATCCGCAGCACGACAACCTGCGCTACGATAATGGCGTCGCGACCAATCTTCAAGAGGGGGTCGAGGCCTACACCGTTACGCGGGACATCCGCCTTCAGTTCTCCCTGCTCGATCCCGCGCGCGGCGCCGCCAACCGGCACTGGGGCGTAAGGGAAACAGGCGGTGTTTTCGAGGAAACGGTCGCGGGACTCAATAAAACCATTCGGATCAGGGGAACCTTCAAAATCGAGCGCGTCAGCCGCGTCAGCGAGCTTGGAGCGGTTGAAAATTGAACAGCAGCAGGAGACGACAGGATATGAACAGCCCGAAAATGTTGGTGCAGGTAGCGGCCTTTTTGGCCCTTGCGGCGGCGACCGTCTTGGCGGAGGTGCCGGCTTCGAGAATCCAGGTCACGCCGGGAGTGATCAATTACCAGGGGCGGCTCCTGACCCCGCAGGGCGGCGTCTACATGGATGGCGTCTATAACATCGAGTTCCGCATGTATGAATCGTCCACGGGCACGGGTTCGGGGCTATGGGCCCGCGTCTATCCCGTCTATGTGAAAGATGGCTATTTCAACGTCATGCTCGGCGGTCCGGGTTCTGCCGCTTCCTCGGTTCTGCCCGCCTATCGCGAGGAAAATGAGCTTTGGAAGGCGATTTGGTTCGACTCGGACAACAGCGGCCAGGCCAATCATCGGTATCTGGGGCTCAAAGTGACCGCGGTTCCGGCCGGCGCGCCCGAGGTCCCCTCCGAAGAAGCCTTCCCGCGGCAGCGGCTTTTGAGCTCGCCTTTCGCCGAGCGGGCCCAGATGGCCCAATACGCCAGGGCCGCCTACGATACATTCACGGTTGGCACCACGCTTTTGGCCAATGGATTGATTACGGCGGCCGGCGGGCTGACCGCAGGCGGCGCCACCACGCTTACGAACACGACGGTCAACGGCACGATGACGCTGAACAAAGGGCTGACAGTGAACAACGCGGAAGCCCTGTTCAACAAGGGCGTGACCGTCACCGGCGCCGCCGCCTTCGTGAAATCCGGCTTGGACGTCTCCGGCGTCGCCACCTTCCGGGGCGGCGTCAACGCCGTCAATTCCAAGGTCCAGGAAGAGGGCGCCGCGCTCATTCCGAGCGGTGTCATTGTCATGTGGACCGGCATCACGCCCCCGACCGGATGGGAGCTGTGCAATGGCGCCAACGGCACGCCGGATCTGCGGGGCCGCTTTATTGTGGGGTATAACCCCAGCGCCACGGACTATAACAATACCGGGAAAACAGGCGGTGAAGCCGTTCACGTGCTCACCGAAAACGAAATGCCGAGCCATACACACGGCTATTATGACGTGCGGGATAGCGACAGCTATTCCGGCGGTGACGATGCCGAAGGCTCAGGTGATGGGGTCGGACGCAGGGATAACTATCGAACCTCGAACGCGACCGGCGGCGGAGCGGCGCACGAAAACCGGCCTCCGTATTATGTGCTGGCGTATATCATGAAAAAGTAAAGACCCACGCACGTAGCTTGAATGGGGGTGGGCAGAACCATGCATAACGACAACACAGACGGCGGGGCGAATGCCGGATCCGGCGGATTCACCCGGTCGTATTTGAGGCCACTCGGCGGGCAGACTCGGCGGGAGCTGCGTTTCGGGCTGTTTTCTCTGGGATTCCTGATTCTTTCGGCCCTTCAGGGGGTCGCCGCGCCGCCCCTGGTTCAATCGGCCAACCGGAACGTGTTCTGGCCCGACAGCCTGGTGACGAATCAGCCATGGTGGACGTCTTACACCAACACGGCCTCGTTTGCGAGCAATCCGGTGGTCGGTTTCGCGGCCATCGGCGGCGCCGGGACCGAGACGGCCACCAGCTTGGAGGCTGCCATACCGACGATCGGCACGAATCTCGTGATTGCCATGTCGTCCTTTGCCGAGCCCATCGTGGGCATCGGCGCCAATTTCCAGCTCGGTGATGCGCTGACGCCGCCGGTAAACGTTAACAGCAATCTGACGCCGGTTCTGGATTTCCTGGGGGGCCCAACCAATGCGGTCTGGTTGAATTATGCCGGGCAGCTCATCGCCTCGGACATGGGCGCCGTGCAGGTGAGCTGGGCGCTGATGAACGGCACCACGCAGACCATCACCTATACCGTCTCGCCCAACCCCACCCGCCGGCCGGTCCGGCTCTACTGGACGGAAGGGCAGAATGCGGGGCCGACGATCGCCTTTGCCAGCACCTATCGCGTGGATATTTTCTACAATAGCCAGATCCGGGGCACTAACGATGTCTGGATCGAGTCCAACCAGCTGCGCGCCGCGCCATCGTGCGGGACGGGCGGCCGTTTCCTGTTGACCTATTCGCGCGTCGACGAGGGAACCGGCAAACGCGAGCTCCTGGCCTACGAGATCGTGGAAGTGCTGCAGCCCATGTCGTCTGTGCGATATGCCCAGGTTGGGGATCGGCTCCTGCCCCAGGAGCGCCCGTATGGGACTGACAGCCTCTTTGCCACCATCACGCGCGGTGTCATCGATCCGGCCGGTTTGGAGACGCCCTATGTCTACCAGCACACGGTGGGGACAAAGAAGGGGTGGGTCTGGGCGATCCGCGAGACGCCGCTGAATGAGCCCTGGCGCATCGAGATTTATTGGAAGGCCAAGGAGGAGCTGGACGTGCTCTGGCCGTTCGAGGTGGATATTTACGACGTGAAGTGGGGCTCTAACGCCCAGCTCTTCGTGCGCGGTGAGCCGGGCGACCCCTTGCCGAAGGTATATTTCCCGCCCGCCCTGCAGGTCGAGCTGCTTCCGCACACGCAACCGGCAACGCACCAACCGGTGTTGAAAAACGGCGCCCTGTATACCGTGGACGAAGGCTACTGCCTGCTCAAGTACGCAACCGGAAACGACGTCTGGTTCGAGCCGGTGCGCTCCATCTCGCACAACGACCCACACTTCGGAACCACGCCGACGGAGTGGTCGATTCCCCGCGAGTTGCGGCCCGTGGATACCAATGGCGTTCTTGTGGAGGACGACTACGGGGAGTGGCCCGGTTATCTTTACACCAACGATGTGGCTTCCGGGAGAGCCTACAATATCGGTAAATACCGGTATCCCGCCGGTTACATGGATGTCGAGGATGCGAACTCCTATGTGTTTCCCGTGAACACGGGCCCCCTTGAGGTCTGGTGGGGGAACCGCAGCCGGCAGGACAATATGCCGCAGCCCATCTTCTTCCCCAGCCTCGCGAACCGCTACCAGTGCGACTGGCCGCCCCAGCCGCGGGAGATTGCGATCGCCAGCGGACTCGGCAACACGGGATATACCGAGGACCGGCAGCTCTCCTGCATCCGGTTCGACCGGAATGGCATGCCGCTTGAGGAGGCCCAGTATTTCGGCTGTCATCTCAACCGGACCAGCCCGAACGGCCTGGCGATGACCAGCCAGTTTACGCTGGAACTCTGGCTGAAGCCGGACGCGTTGAGCGGGATGCAGTACCTGATCGACAAGGGCAGCAATTACCGGTTGCGGCTTAACGGGGCCGTCCCCGAGCTGTATGCCGGGGGGCGCTGGTATCGCGCGACTACAGGTCTGACGACCGACTGGCGCCATCTTGCCGTGACGGTGGCCAGCCGGGGCGCGGTTACCTTTTATCTGGACGGCCTGGAGGTCGGCTCGAGCCCGTTCACCGGGTCCCTGGCCTCCGATTCCTCTCCCTTCCGGCTGGGCGCTCACGCGAGCGACGGCGTGACGCCCGAAGACTTCTACTCCGGCGCCATGGACGAGGTCCGCGTCTGGTCCGTGGCGCGCACGGCGACGCTGATCCGCGATCACATGAGCATTTCCGTCAGCTCCAGGGACAGGGGCTTGTGCGCCCGCTATCGCTTCGACGCGGAGGAGCAGGTGCGCGACCTGAGCGATTTCGGCAACCATCTGGACCTCCCGGAAGCCGGCGTGGCGTTCGAGGCGGCCGGCGTGTCGCAGGTCCTGCCGGGACTGGATCTGTCGGGCGTCACGATCGGCCTCTATGCGCAGAGCGACCGCGCGGTGGACGGGTATAACCCCAACGAGGAACACGCCATCATTTTCCAGAGCACGGTGTATGCCCTGCGGTGCGACCTCAATATCACCAACGGGGCCGGCTACACGTCCGAGCCGTTCGTGCTGGTGGACTGCCAGAGCCCGCTGACCCTGGACAACCGGCCCTACATGGAGGCCTTCCGCGTCGTTCCCTCCAATTCGGTCTATAAGTTCGAACGGTTCCTGACCGCGGGCCTGATGATCCAGCCGCCGTTGCCCCTATCGCTGATGGTTCCCTCGAACTGCTCGTCGAACAAACAGGTGGCCGGCCCCCGGTTCCGGGACCGCAAGGGCTACTATTGGGCCAAGCAGGCGGGAGACCGGGGCGGCACCACGAATTATGTCTTCGACCTTTTCTATCCGATGCAGTCCAGCTTTGATTTCCCCGGTCTGGCCGTTGCGCCTGAGCAGGGGGCCCAGATTCCCTGGCTGCAGGAACTCGCCGGAGACGGTACGCCGCAGGATTTCACCTATATCGTCGAATGGCCCGTGGATCTGCCCGTTCTCCATATCGGCGCCACTCTGACCACGGCTCGCGACCGCTTGCCCGCCATCCGGGGTCAATTGAGCGTGGAGGTGCCCTACCAGCAGTCCGCGGTCCTGAATCCCGGAAAACTCAGCGTGACGCTGATCGACCCCACCGCCGCCCGCAAGGCGCCGATGAACGACGTCAAACTCGTCACGCAGACCATGAAAAGCTACCGCGACCTTCACACGGCCTGCTGGCACTTCAGTGATCTGTCTCCCGCCCTGCGCTCCCGCCTGTTCTATAATCCCAATGCGGCCAGCAACACGGCCCTTCAACTGACCGGCGAATACCGCACCCGCACGGACAACCACAATTACCTCCTGCTGAATCTGCTGGCCGGCACCAACCGCGCAGCGTCGATCAACGAGTCACTGGTCCGCGGCATCGAAGGCGAGGGCGGCGACCCCTGGCGGGCCGGCATCGCGGCCTTGCCGGCGACGGTGCTTGAAATCACGGCCAACACGACGCCGTTCGATTCGCTCGCGCTCCCCACGACGGGCCTTGGCACGGGCTATGTCACCGTTGTGTTCAACAACAGTCCGAATACGGAGATGGTCGATCCCTCCGAGAACATCGATATGGTGATTTTCCGGGTCGACGCGGAACTCTATCGCGGCCAGCTTGATGTGATCCAGTCGGTCAACCCCCTGGACAAGTTGATCAGCGTCTATTATACCGCCGATTTCCGCGGCACGCCGGAGCGCTGGGAGTTCAAGTGGGAATATGCCGATCCCCAAAATGGCTCGGCGCCATCCGAAGCCAACGCCTCGCTGTGGCACAATTATGCGATCGGCCCCGGCCTCCACTATACAACCGTCGGCGATGCCGGCGTGTTCGGCCTCTCCGATCACTATTTGCGGTGTTCGTACCGGGCTCTCGATCCCGCCGTGAGCGCCGTGGTCGGCACCAACTGGGCGGCCTGGACGCAACCGGTGCTCTGCGAAGGTTGGATCAAGCGAGTCCTCAAGGCCATCAATCCGTTTGATCAGCGCATCCGCGACTTCCTGAATTACGAGGTGCTGACCGAGCTCAGCATGCTCCAGCAGATCGGCAAGCCCTACGACGGCGATATCCCGCTGAACTATGAGGCCCTCAACGAGTTCGGGCTGATGCAGATTTACGAAACCCTCAACGAGCAGGCCGACAAGCTGTCCGTCGAAGCCGGATTCCAGGCCGATGGCAGCCTGGCGCTCGCGCTGCTCATGGTCAAGGGCCGGCTCTCCGACCTTTATATGGTGCTGGGCCATGAGGCGTACGGCGATGCGCTGGATCCGACCCTTTCCCTTGGCGCCGACGACCCTGTCGGCAGCGGCGAGGCGCCCTCCCTGTTCTGCTTCCAGAATCAGGTGCCGGACCTGTTGTCCGAGGAGCTGGCGCTGCTCCGCGGCCGCGACGACAGCATGAATCCCCTGGTCAGCCAGTATCCCTTGTACAACCGGCTGCCGTGGAACATCACGGCGGACATCATCGGCGGCCAGGTCGCCTACATGTTGAATTACGGAATCAGCGATCTGAAGGGCAACCAGAACGGGGTGCTGGATGCGGACGACGCGATGGCGCTCTTTCCCCAGGGCCACGGCGACGCCTACGGGCACTATCTGTCCGCCCTCAAGGGATACTATGCTTATCTGCATAATCCCTTCTTCAGCTGGTATCCCCAGGTCGAAGGCCTTCTCGTGAAGGACGTCGAGGTGACCGTTTCCTATCTGCACGAGAAGAAGTTCGCCGTGGCCGCCGCGGCCCGGGCCCGGGCCGGCCTGGCCGCGGTCGAGGCGACCCGCCGCGCCGCCTACACGGGCGAGGACGGGTGGATGACCGGCCGGGACAGCGACACGAATCGCGCCTGGGGCACGGCGGAGTGGGGGAGCCGCGTCGGAATGGGCGCCTATTTTGATTGGTTGACCGCCAACTCCCTCCTGCCGTCGGATGATACGGATCCGACCCACTCGGGGATCAAAATCATCCACCGGTCCAATATCCCGGAACTGCCAGAATTGGTCGAGCTGGGCAACCGCGTTCAGCAGCAGGTCGATTTTGCCGACGCCGGCCTGAATCCCCTGGGCCTCGCTCCTGACGCTGTGCCTTTCGATATCAGCAGCGCGGAGATCGACGCGGGCAAGACGCATTTCGAGCAAGCCTATGACCGCGCCTTGACGGCGTTGCAGAATGCCGTCTCCGTGCGAAGCCGCATCAAGACGTCCGCGCAGGCGATCCGGGATCAGAACGAGGCGGCCGATCTGGACACCAACATCCAGACCGAAGAAGCCCGCATCACCCGCCGGCTGCTCGAGGTCTACGGCTATCCCTACAGCGACGATATCGGCCCCGGCAAACTCTATCCCCAGGGCTACAACGGCCCGGACCTCCTGCACTGCCTGTATGTGGACCATAGCACGATCGGCCTCGTGATTCCGGCTGACACCAAAAAGGTGACTTACAGCCTGGTTCAGGACTATTGGCAGATCCAGACCAATACGCTCGACCTGACCGGCGGCGGGTCGATCACGGTTACGGTCCAGCAAATGTTTGATGTGGTAACCAATGTGATCAACCTGGTCGATCAGTACGCGACCAACGATACCGACACCGCCAGCGCGACCAATGGTACCGATGGGACGAGCGGAACGAATACGACCGGGGGAACCAGCGGAACGAATACGACCGGCGGGACTAGCGGGACCAACGTGACCGACGGGACCAGCGGAACGAATACGACCGGCGGGACCAGCGGAACCAACGTGACCGGCGGGACCAGCGGAACGAATACGACCGGCGGGACCAGCGGAACCAACGTAACCGGCGGAACCAGCGGAACCAATACGACCGGCGGGACCACCGGAACCAACACGAATAGCAAGACCATCGATATCAGCCTGGCCGGCAGGACGATCGACATTAGCGTGAACGCCGAAACCAATGAACCTGCCGGTGACCCCCCTGCGGAAGAGGAAAAAGACGATAAAGACGAGGAAGAGAAGGCCGAGGACGAGGACGAGGACGAGAAGGTAAAGATCGGAGCCACCATCGATGTGCCCTGGATTGCGGATCTCGGTATCACATTCTCATTCGGCGATTTTGTCCGGCAGTATGAGGTGGTGTCCGTAGAAAGGCTCCCGTCGCAAATATTCACCCTGGAATTGAATGTCGCCAACAACGGCCTCCCCGTGAAACCGGATTCCTATACAGGAACCCGCCGGGCCGAGGGCGAAATCCAGATGGCGTTGAGCGAGTACCTGGCGGCCAAGAGCGACCTGGATGAAGCGGTGCGGCTGGCCCAGTCGATCGCGACCGAACTCCGTCGTGAAGGCGAACGAGCCTTGGCCGATGCCAAATACAGGGCGGACATGGAGGACTGGAAGGCGGCGGCGAGCGAAGAGACCAGCGGTCTTGAAAAAGCCGTCCATCAGATCGAGGAAGCAAGCAAGGCTATCCAGATGGCGGATACGATCTACAGCTTGATTACGGATGCGGGCGTCGAGTCCATGCCCACGGTTGTCGGCCTCGCCAGCGATGTGACGTCGGCCGCCCGCGGGTTCCTGAAGTCCATGTTCGGAAGCGTTAACGCCACGACGGAAACGCTGGTCAAGGCCGGCGAAATGACCGTTTCGCTTCTGCAAATGATGATCGACTCCATCAACGAGTCGATGGAAGCCGGGCTGACGCAACTGGGCTCCTGGCATGAGCAGCATCTCGAGGCGCTGCGCATGGTCACCATCATGGAGAAGGAACGCGACGCGTTGCTGGGCCTGACGGCTCAGTGGCAGCGCCTGGAGACCGCCCGCATGCGCTTGTCGGCCGCAATCAACGAAGGCGACCAGCTTCAGATGGAACGGGAACGGCTGAGGATGAACTGGGCGGCCGACCTCAGCACCAAGCGGTACCGGAACATGGCCTACCGCCTGTTCCAGAACGACGAGCAGATCCGTTACCAGCAGTCCTTCGACCTCGCCGCCCGCTATGTCTTCCTCGCGGCCAAGGCCTACGATTATGAGACGGGCCTGCTCGAGTCGGACGCCTCGCACACGGCCGGCCGCACGTTCATGCGCCAGATCGTCAAGGCCCGCTCCCTGGGGCGCTTCACCGACGGGACCCAGGCCAATCCGGGCGAACCGCTCGTGGGCGGGCCGGTCGGGGATCCCGGCCTGGCGGACGCCATGGCGCGCATGAAGGCGAACTGGGGCGTGCTCAAGGGGCGGCTTAGCTTCAACAACCCGCAGCAGGAAGCCGGCCGCTTCTCGCTGCGCCAGGAGCTGTACCGTATTTCGACGAATGCCGCGAGCGACGCGAACTGGAAGGCGACCTTGACCGCTCATAAGGTCGCCAACCTCCGCGACCTGCCCGCGTTCATGCGCTACTGCCTGCCCTTCGACCCCATGCAGCAGACCGAGCCCGCCATCGTGATTCCCTTCGCGACGACCGTTGATTTCCGGCGCAACTTCTTCGGGCATCTGCTGGCCGGCGGCGACAACGCCTACGACTCGACCCATTTTGCCACGAAGATCCGCTCCGTCGGCGTCTGGTTCGGGAACTTCGACGCCGCCTTCCAGGGCGGCCTGGCCAACCAGCCGCGCGTCTACCTCGTCCCGGCGGGAGTCGACTCGATGCGGGTCCCGATCGGAAGGGAGACCCGGACCCGGCAGTGGTCGGTCGTGGACCAGGCCCTGCCCATCCCGTATCCCATCAATCAGGCGGATTGGGAAGACCCGGACTGGAGCCTGCTCGAAAACGTTCTCGGAAACGACCTCTACCGGATCCGCAAGTTCCCCTCCATGCTGGCCTATCACGACAGCGGGGAGGCGGACGCCCAGCTGCAGGTGACCTGGAACTCGCGCCTGGTCGGCCGGTCGGTCTGGAATTCCCAGTGGGTCCTGATCATCCCCGGCGGCACGCTGCTGTCGGACGCCGACGAGGGGATCGAGCGGTTCATTAACGGGCGGAAACTCCCTTCAGGCGCCCGGGATGGTAACGGCGTCCGGGACATCAAACTCTATTTCCACACCTACTCGTATTCGGGGAATTAATGAAACGGATCCTCCCAGTCTTGTTTTTCGTCGCGCTGGCGGCGGAAGCGGGGACGCCCCTTCCGGCCCAAATCGTTTACGGCCGCGTGCGCAACGCGTACGGGTTCCCCTACATGGAATCCGCGCGGATCATCGTCTCGAAGGGGGCCGTGGAATGCTCCCGGTACACGATCGCCGGAATCCTGCCCGACGGGATGAACTACCGCCTGACCCTGGACATGGATAGCGGCGGCGCCCCGTATGCCCCCTATGCCGTCAAGACCGGCGACGCGCTGAACGTGTCCGTCGAGGTCGGCGGCGACGCGCTTCCGCTCATTCCGACCAACCGGCTGGTCGCCGGAGCGCCGGGTTCCGCCGTCCAGCTCGATTTCTGCACGGGCACCGATGCCGACGGCGACGGCCTTCCCGACGAATGGGAGCGGCTGCTGTGCGAACAGTCGGGCGGGCGGCTCACCGGAATCGCGGACGTCAAGCCGGACGACGATTTCGATGGCGACGGCCTGACGAACGGCCAGGAATTCCGGGCTTGCACCTTCGCCTTCCTCGACACGGACGTGCTTCAGGTCGATGATTTCGAGCGGATCTCGGCTACGCGACTCAAGCTGCGTTTCCTTTCCAGCCCGGGCATGACGTATAAGTTTGTCGCTACAGAAGCGCTCAACTCGGGTTCCTGGTACCCGCTCCGCTTCGCCCTTCGCGATGACGCGCCGGTTTCTTATCAGGAATTGGTCGGGGACGGCAATTACCAGACCGTCATCGTCGAAGCCGCCGGCAGTACGATGTTCGTTCGTCTCATCGCGCAAGCGCCATGAGCGGCTGTTCCGTTCCAGCCTGTCCCCGTCTCCTGGCCCTTGTCCTTGGCGGGGTCGTGATTCTAGGTTCCTCCTCCGCCCGTGGAGAGATGTGGACGAATGCCGCCGGGCAGGCCGTCGAAGCGAATCTGCTTGCCCTGGACGGCGAGAATGCCGTTTTCAAGGGAACGGACGGCAAACGGTTTGTCATGCCCCTTGCCAGTCTTTCCCCCGCCGCCCGGCAGCAGGCCCTTGATGCATCGGGCCGGATCGTGGTGCCCGAGCGGCTTCGGACCGATTTCGATTTATGCGTCAACACCCTGAAACGGCTTGGCGAACTGCGTAAAGCCGGGCGGCTTGGGGTGGACGCCGAGGCGGACCAGCGGCAGGCGGCCCTGGACCGGCTGAAACTGGCTTTTGAACGGTTGGCGGTGTCCGAAACCAGTCGCGAACAATTGTTGATCCTGGCGCGAAATCAATAGCCATGAATGGGGTAGTATGACCATGTTTCGAAAATTTCTGCTGGGCCTGGGATTACTCCTGCCCGTTGTTGACGCGGTTGGCGCTCCCGAACCCGCTGTCGTCCGGATCAGCCCCCCTGGCTGGAGCGCCTCCGCCGCGCCCGATACGGTTATCGCGGCGGAACTTGATTCCGTTCTTTCCGGGACGACCAATTTCGCGGTCAACAGTTCCTGGCGCGGAAAGCTGGCGGGCCTCGTCACGGGCGACGGCACGACTAACCTCTTTACGCCCGCGGCCCCCTTGCTGCCGGGGGAAGTGGTCGAGAGCGTCCTGTCCGGGGACTCCGGCCTGGCGTTCTCGTGGCGATACCAGGCGGGCTCGCAGGGAGGCGCTGCCGCCTTCTCCACCAACGCGATCTCGACCGTCATGGACACGGCCGGGAAGGCCCGCTTCCGCAACCTTGCGCTGGCTGACATAAACGGCGACAGCCGGCTTGACATCGTGGCGCCCGCCTGGGGGTCGAACGCGGTGCTGGTCGCCGTGGCGCCCGATTGGGCGTCTTCCCAAACGACCCAGGCGCGGGGAATCCAGGATGCGGTCGTTGGCGATTTCAACGCGGACGGCCGTCCCGACCTTCTGCTCGGCTGCTCAACGCAAGCTTTCGCCGTTGCCCTCAACACCGGGAGCGGCTTTGCGCCCGGCAGCTCTGCGCAGACGCTCAGCGGGGTGTCGGGCCCCTTGCGTCAGGTGGCGGTCGCGGATCTCAACTGCGACGGGCTCCCCGACGGTGTCGCTATTTCAGAAATATCTGGACACGTCATCCCCCTGCTGAACGCGGGGAGCGGCGCGCTGGCACCCGGCGCCGCGGTCGCCTGCACGTTCACGCCTTACGGACTTGACGTCGGCGACCTGGACCGGGACGGCATTCCCGACGTCGTGACGGTCGGGAATGCCGGTTACCTGGCCGTGCTGAAAGGAAACGGGGACGGCACCTTCCAGGCGCCCGCCCCGCAAACCGTCAGCGGCGAGGCCCTGTATGCCTGCCGGATCGCGGACTTCAACCAGGACGGCTTTGCCGATATCGCGGCCGTCGGCGCCGCAGGCGTCGTGGTCGTCGGAACCGGAAGCGCGTCCAATTTCACGTTCGAGGCGATCGACCACGGCTTTCCCCTGACAACCCTGTACGGCCTGGCCGTGGGGGATTGCGATGCCAACGGCCGCCCCGACATCGTGACTTGCGGCGGCACAAGCGTGCTGGTCCTGCTGGCCCGCCCGGGCGGCTTCAGCGCGAGCGTGTCGCCCGTTGTCATTCCCGGCGAACTCCTGCGCGATGTGGAGATTGGCGATCTGAACAACGATGGCTGCCTGGATCTCGCCGTTTGCGGCCTGAGCTCCGGGAAAACCTATATCCTGTGGAATGCCCCGGCCTCCGTTCCCCTTGTCAGGGGAAACGGCCTGGACATCCAGACGGGTGAAGCCGCCAATGTTGGAAAAGGGACAGACTTTGGCGTCGTCCCCGTTTTCTCGTCAACGACGAATCAGTTCCAGATGATCAACCGCGGCAAGGGCGCCCTCCTGATCAACGGCGTCGGGCTGAGCGGCGCGGCGACCTCCGTCATGCGCGTGGTCGGCATGCCGCTGACGGTTGTACCCGGCGGCACGTCGGTCTTCAGCATCGTGTTCGCGCCGGAGACGACCGGCACCGTCGCCGCCGTGCTCACGATCACGAACAACAGCCTGGCCACCGTGGCAGACGCCGCCTCCCCCTATATCATCAATCTCGCGGGCCAGTCCGTCAGGAGCCGCCCCCGCGTCCTGTCCATCGGGGGAACGAACCACGTCTACGACGGCACAGCCAAGGAGGCCCTTATCACGGTCGACCCCGTGAACGAGGTGTCAGTCCTGTACGACGGTCAGGCCGCGAATCCCGTCACCGCCGGCGTTTATACCGTCGTCGCCGAGGTGAATGTCGAACTTTGCTATGGGGCCGTGACAAGCGTTCTGACCATCGCCCGGCGCCCCTTGACCGTCACCTGTCCGGACGCCAGCCGGACCTATGGCGAAGCCAATCCCGGCTTTTCCCTCACTCTGACCAATTTCGTCTCCGGAGAAGGCGTGACCAATCTCATCTCCGAGCCAGTGCCGGTCTGCGGGGCAACGAACGATTCGCCCGTGGGGAACTATCCCATGAGCGGAACGGGCGGGGCGGCCGCGAATTACAGTTTCAACTACGTTAGCGGAACGCTGAGCGTCACGCAGGCGCTCCTCACCGTCAAGGCGGACGATGCGTCGCGGATGCTGGGGGAGGCGGACCCGCCGTTCACGGCGACGATAACCGGTTTTAAAAACGCCGAAGGGACGAATGTCTTCACAACGCAGCCGGTTGGAGCCACGACGGCGACCCTCGGCAGCCCCTCCGGAACGTACCCGATTACGTTTTCCGGCGGCGCCGCACTCAACTACGCGTTCTTTTATTTGCCCGGCACGCTGACCGTTTACGGCGTCACGGCGAAGGTGGCGATAACCAATCTCGACTTTACGTATGATGGGACCCCGAAGGCCGTCACGGTCACCACCCTTCCATCGAATCTCACCGTCAACGTGACCTACAACGGAGCGGAGACCCTTCCCGTCACGGCGGGAGTCTATTCCGTGTTCGCCCAGATTTTGGGCTCCGACTATTCAGGGTCGACCAACGCCACGCTGATCATCCGAAAAGCGCCCCAGGCCGTGACCGCGTTTCTTCCGGCCAATGGCGTCTATCCGGCCGACCGCCTTCTTGCGCTTTCCGCCTCGGGCTCTCCCTCCGGTATTCCCGTGACCTTTGAAGTCGTCTCGGGTCCCGCGCGCCTGGAGTCGACCAACCAACTTCGGTTTCTCGGGCTGGACGCGGTAGCCGTGGCCGCCTGGCAGCCGGAAGGCGCCAACTGGAAGGCGTCACCCGCCTTGACTAATCACTATTCGGCCCTGGAAACGAACGTTGTCCATTTCGCCGCCCTGGCGGGGCAGACATCTCTCTGGCCCTATGCAAGTTGGGAAACCGCCGCGAGCAACATCCAGACCGCCGTTGACCAGGCCGCTCCCGGAGAGATCGTGCGGGTGGGCGCTGGATTGTACGCGACGGGAGGGCGGCCTGCCCCGGGCGCGGCGCTCGCCAACCGGCTCATGATCGACAAGGCCATCCGGGTTCTGGCCGAGAACGGGCCTGCCGTTACCTTCCTCGTTGGCCAGCCTGGCTCCGGCGTTGAAGCGCCCCTCGGCGCCGATGCCGTCCGGTGTTTGTTCATGACCAACGGCGCCGTGCTCGCCGGCTTTACCCTCACGAACGGCTTTACGGCGGGCGAAGCCCGGGCGACGGCGGATCAGGCCGGCGGCGGCGCCTTCCTCTCATCCGGCAGCGTGCTCAGCAATTGCGTCATTGTCGGCTGCGGCGCCGTCTCGGCCGGCGGGCTCCGCGGGGGCTCCGCCACCCGCTGCACGCTGTCGGGAAACCTGGCGCGCTACGAAGGCGGCGGCGCCGGCGAGGCCACCCTCTCGGCTTGCCTGGTGTGGAACAATGCGGCGCCGTATGGCGGCGGGGCCTATCGGTGCGAGATGACCGGCTGCACGCTTGCGGACAACACCGCCCTCTTCGGCGGCGGGACCTACGAAGGCGCCCTGGTCAACGGCGTCGTCTGGTACAACACGGGCTATGATTGCTTCGGAACCGTGGCGTCCCACGTCAACGCGGGCTCGGGCGTTTCGGCCGGCCTCGACGGCTGCCTGGTCGCCCCGCCGTTGTTCGTGAGCCGCCCGCAGGGGAATTACCGCCTCGCCTACGGCTCGCCCTGCATCAATACCGGCACAAACAGCGGCTCGCCCGCCGGCGCGCTGGATCGCGACGGTGCCGCTCGCCCGATTCACGCCGTCGTCGACATGGGCGCCTACGAATTCTTCGGAACCCCGGGCCAGCCCGTGCTGTCCGCCTTGTCGGACATCCGTGCGCGTCAGGTCAACGTGGCGTGGCAGGCGTCGACGGACAGCGTGCGCGTGATCGACTTCCGGATCGCGGTTTCCAACCAGACCGCCGCGACGCCCGGGATCGAGACGATGGTCCCGGCGCCGGCCCTTTCGGGCGCGGTGACCGGCCTGGCGCCAAACACGGTTTACGCCTGCCGCATTCGCCAGGAAAACGATTACGACGTGGGTCTCTGGTCGGGTTGGCAGTCCTTCACCACGATCACGGAGGCCGCGATCGTCACGGCTACAACCCTCACGTTCAATGTCACGTATGCCGCCGGCCATTCGTTCACCCAGACGGTGGCGCTCGCCAACGCGGGCGCGACACCCTGCGTGTGGAGCGGCGCCGTGGCGTACGAGGGAACGGCGGCGGACTGGCTGACCGTCGTGCCGGCCGGCGGAACCGTCAGGGCTTTCGACTCGACCGGTGTTCTCTTCGTGGTCAATGCCGCCGGGCTTGGAGTCGGAACGTACACGGCCCTGCACACCCTGGCCTCGCCCAACGCCACCAACAGCCCGAAGGTCCAGGTCGTAACGCTGAATGTCGCGCGCGCCAACGACGTCATCACATTCGGGAACACCAACCAGGTTTACAGCGGAACGGGCCGCGCCGTTCTCGCCACCGCGTTCAGCGGCGAGGCCGTGGCCGTAACCTACAACGGCTCAGCCACGCCGCCCGTGGATGCCGGCGTTTACGCCGTGACCGGCGTGGTTGACACAGTCAACTGGACCGCCGCCGCGACGACGTGGCTCACCGTCTCGCGGGCGCCGCAAACGATCACGGGCTTCCTGCCCGCCTCCGGCGACTCGGCCAGCACGAACGTCCTGACCCTGGGCGCCAACGGCGGGAGTTCCGGAAACCCGGTGGTGTTTTCAGTGGTGTCGGGCCCCGCCCAACTGCTGCCGGGCGAACAGGCTCGTTTCCTGGATTACGGGGAGGTGCTCCTGGCCGCCGACCAGGCCGGCAACGCGAACTGGCTGCCGGCCCCGACGGTCACCAACAGGTACCGGGTTGTACCTGTTCCCGGTCTCCTGCATTATGTGGCGCGGGCAGGCCAGACGCCGGTCTGGCCGTATGCCGCCTGGAACGGGGCGGCCAGCAACATCCAGGATGCCGTGGATGCCGCCTGGGACGGCGACGCCGTCGCGGTTACCAACGGCGTCTACCAGGCCGGCGGCCGGGCCGCGCCGGGCGGCGTGATCACCAACCGGATCTGCGTCACGCGCGCCATCGAACTCTATGGCGTGAACGGGGCGGCCTCAACCGTTGTGGCAGGCGCGGCGCCTGGTTTGGACTCCGGCCTTGACGCCGTGCGCGGGCTTTACGCCGGAACCAACGCCCTTATTCGCGGCTTTACCTTCACCGGCGGCCGCACAGCGACCACGGGTGGGCAGGCCCAGGATCGGTCGGGCGGCGGCGTTTATCTCGCAGGCGGCGCCGAACTGCGCCATTGCATCGTCACCGAAAACAGCTCCGCCGTGTATGGCGGCGGCGCTTTCGTGCAGCAGAATGGCCGCGTTAACAATTGCCTGCTGACGGGCAACACCAGCGACCGCGGCGCCGGACTCTGCCTCTACGCGGGCGGCGAGGCCCTCCACTGCACGATCGCCTCGAACACGGCCTCGACCGCGGCCGGCGGCGCCTATCTTCCGAATGGCGGCACGATCGGCCACGGAATCGTCTGGGGCAACCGGGCGCCGGTGGGAAGCCCCCAGAACCTGCTGACCATGAGCGCCTCCATTGTCTATACCTGCTCGGGCGACGGCGTCACCGACGGCGTCGCGGGTTGCCTGACCTCCGACCCGATGTTCGCCCCTGACGGGTTCATACCCGAGTCCGAGTCGGCCTGCGTGAACGCGGGGAATAACGCGCAAGCCGCGGCGGCGACCGACTTGAAAGGCGATCCGCGAATCGTGTCCACCCTCGACCTGGGCGCCTATGAATATGTCGTCACGGCTGCCGCCCCGAAGAACCTCGCCATTTCGGAATTGACGGGATCGTCGGTCAGGCTTCACTGGCGTCCCGGCGACATCATGCCGGTCACGTTCTATAACGTTGAAGTGGAAACGCTGGAGGGAGCGAACGTTTATTCGGCCCAGTTCCCCGGAACGACGACCTCCGCCGTCGCCGTCGGGCTGAGCGACAGCATGCCCTACCGCTGGAGGGCGCAGGCCTCGAACTCGCAAGGCGTCAGCCTTTGGACGACCTGGAAGA
>JBIIYJ010000046.1:0-24391 GCA_044346855.1 Kiritimatiellia bacterium | reverse complement strand
GAGGACCGGCCGCCGTCCAAAACCCGGCGCCCACCAATCCACCGGTCAACCGGACCGGCAGGTCCCTGACTGTGACGGAAAAGATGAACTTGATCATCATTCCGGAGATCGAATTCCGCCAGGCCAATATCCGTGACGTGACCGATTTCCTGGTCAAGGCAAGCATTGAAGGCGACACCTTTTCGCCGCCCGACCAGAAGGGCGTGAACATCGTCCTGAACCTGAACCCGCCGGGCGTCAAGCCGGCCCCCGTTCACGAGATCACGTTCTCCGCACGCAACATCTCGATGCTGGCGGTCCTCAAAACCATCACGCAAGTCAGCGGCCTCACCTATCGGACCGAGGGCAACATCGTGATGATCATTCCGGCGAAGTAATATCAGGGCGAAGCCGGGCACCGTGACCTGCCGCGCTTCGAGGCAGGTCTCTGGTGCCCGGTTCAGGGTTCGGGGTTCAGGAAGAAGTGATCAGTCACCAGTGATCGGTGGTCAGTAATCAGTGTCCGTGATCGTGATCGTAATCGTAATCGACCGCGCATTTGAGTTGCCGCGACGATCACGATCACGACTAGCGTCAGCTATCCACTATTCTTCGTCCGCTATCAGCTATCAGCTATCAGCTATTCTTCCGCTATTTCCATGGCGATGCGGGCCCACTCGAACAGGCGCTCGGGCTGATAGCGCACGGTGCTGATATCCTTCAGGATATACTCGAGCGGGCAGCCGTTGCGCTCGCAGGCCCGGCGGGTGGCCAGCAGGTCCTGCCGGACCGCCTCCGGGTCGAACCGGTCCCACGCCAGCAGCGCCGGATTGGGCTTGCGCGAATAGACGAAATCCCGACCGATCGCCTCCGCCCCGCGCCCCTCGTCCACCCAGGGGCTCATCGACACCTTGCGCACGTTCGGGATCCGGCGCACCTCGGCCATCTTGCGGTCCAGCGGATCGCAGCACCCGTAATAGACCAGTCCGAACCGCGCGCAGATGCGGCCGGCGTAATCCACCTCGAACTCCTGGAACATCTCCGGCGAAACCGTGGAAAACATCTGCGCCAGTCCGAACATCCACAGGTCCCGGGTCCTCGGCCGGGCCGGATCGTAACCCGCCGCCGGCAACTCGTCCGTCCACGCGCCCGTGCAGTGGACCAGGCTCTGCTCACCGCAGAGGAGCCCCCCGCTTTCCAGCTGGTCCAGCATGGACAGATATCCCTCCGTCACCCGCCCCACCAGCTTGTGCATGAATTCGGGGCGGTCCACCATGGCATAGAGCGCGTTTTCCACGCCCATCCACGTGCTGATGGGATCCCACAGCGACAGGTAGGGATCCGCCCCCCAGGCCCGCACCTCCAGCAGACCGTCGAACAGGTCGCGCGCCACCGCGAGCCGGCGGTCTGTTTCGGCGGCGTCGTGGGTGATCCTCGGCATGAGGATTTTCTCCAGATCGCCTTCGGTCTCGAACTGGTTGGCATACTTGTGGCCTACCACGGAATTGGTCGGATCGCTTACCGCCCGCTTTTCATGGACGCTGATGCCGAAGCCGGTGTTGCCGATCGCCTTTGGAACGCGGAAGATCGGCTCGACCACGCTGTCCACCGGGAAATGCTTCCACTGGAACAGGGTGCGCCGCAGCCGCTCCTCGTATCCGCGGCATTCGGCGTCCTGGCAGAGCAGGGTCAGTTCGTCGCCCACGTTCATCTCGTTCCAGCACACCTGGTCGATCATGACCATGGGGCGGACGGGTTTGCGGGCGTTCAGCGCGCGCCATAAAGACTTTTTCCGCTCCTGGACCGGCAGCGCCGCGATGTCCGCCACGCGGGCGGCCAACTCTCGAATGATCGTCCTGTCGTTGCCCATAGACCCTCCTCCGTTGAACCCCGAGAGTATGCGGACGCGAGGAATCCCGCAACATCTTTCTGGGAAAAGGGAGGGTTTTAACCCCTGTTCCATGTCCCCACTCAGCCCGTAAGATGGGTGCGACCGAGAAGGTTTTTCTGGATGGGGCAATACCAGGCAATGGTGAAGGACAGGTTTGTGAAGGACATCAAATTCGCCTGCGTCAGTTGCGGGCAGCATTACATCATTGACGCAAGAGTGGCTGGCCACTGGGTGACCTGCACCGAGTGCAACACCCGGCTCCAAGTGCCTCAAGCATCCACCCTTCCCTCCCCGCGACCCTGGAATGAAATCCTGCTCCTCAAATGGATCACCTTCAAATGCGTCATCCTGACATTTGCACAAGCGCTTATTCCCGTAAATCCTTTCAGGGCCCGGCGTGATACGTGGCCGAGCAAGCGAATTCGCCTTGAATTGGCGCTCTTGCCGGCGGTGCTGCTTCTTCCGTTGCTCGGGATCGTCCATTGGCCGGGCTCATTCCGCCTGCCACGCTCATCCGGCGAGCGTGCTCTTGCGGCGCCCGCCCCTCTGCCGGATTCGCCCCGAAAGCTGCTGCAAAAGGCGGAGGCCAACCTGACGAGTTCCGATCTTCCCGGTGCGACCGAAACGCTCAACACGCTTCTCTCTGCTTTTCCGCGCAGCGAGGAAGCGCAGACGGTGAGGCGTCTGCTCGGGCTTGTCAGGGCAAACGCAAGGAATCCGGAGGGGGTACCCGGTTCCTTCACGGAAGCGGATGCCGCACAATTCAAACGCCAGATTGAGATCAAGGAATCCCTGCTCAGGCACTATGCCTCGCTTCCCGCGGAAAGGCGGGCGAACTATAACGCGCTTTTCGGGCCCAGGACGTTCAGCGAGCCAGACCTGAGCCTGAATGGAGTCCTGGCCACACTCCGGCAGGTTGAAGCGACCCAGGCCAGGGTGCGCAGGGCGTTGCCGCAAGCGCAACAGGCGCAGGGAGGGGGCGGAGGGGGGGAGTTGGGGCGGAGGGATTAAGATGAAGATTAGGATTAGGATTAGGATTAGAGAGCAAGATCGAGCAGTCGGTTGACTTCAATCCCCTGAGCACTTATAGTTAACACTCTTGCGCTCCGGAAGGGTGGCAGAGTGGTCTAATGCATCGGTCTTGAAAACCGACGCGTCGAAAGGCGCCGTGGGTTCGAATCCCACCCCTTCCGCCATCCTTCGCTCTGCGGCCTTCGGCCTTGAGCTTCGGATGGCAAGCCATTCTTTGGACAATAGGCCGCAGAGCGAAGGATGGCGCCCTTCGAAGCGCAAGGGAGGCCCCGCGACCGCCGCGCGTAGTAGGGCGGCGCTCACAAGGCTGAGCCTGAGCTTCGAATGGCAGGCCATCCTTCGCAGAAGCGGCGAAGAGCGTAGAATGGCGCCCTTCGAAGCGCAAGGGAGGCTCCGCGACCGCCGCGCGTAGTAGGGCGGCGCTCACAAGGCTGAACTTGAGCTTCAGATGGCAAGCCATTCTTTGGACAATAGGCCGCAGAGCGAAGGATGGCGTAGCCCTTCGAAGCACCAGGCCGCTTCGGCCGCAGGGCGTAGAAGGGCGCCCTTCGAAGCGCAAGGGAGGCTCCGCGACCGCCGCGCGTAGTAGGGCGGCGCTCACAAGGCTGAACCTGAACTTCGGATGGCAACGAAAAAGGAACCCGTCATGATCCGCAAACTGAACGAGATGCCCCTTGAAGACCGGCCCAACCTTCGCGGCGGCCAGGGGACGATTCAATTCCGGCACGCCTTCAAGCCGGCCGAATTCACCGCCAAATCGCGCCTTTGCGCCACTCTGCTGATCCCCCCCGGGGCCACCATCGGCAAGCACGAGCACGTGAACGAGGACGAACTGTACGTTGTTCTCTCGGGCACCGGCCTGCTGGACGACGGGACCGCGAAGACCCGCATCGACAAGGGCGACGCGATCCTGACCGGCGGGGGCGGCTCCCACGCCGTGATCAACGACGGGCCCGACACGCTCGAAATCCTGGCCGTCATCGTCTGCGTCTGACATGCAGGCCCTTCCCGACCTCACGCTCTTCGCCCCCCGCACGCTCTTCGGCCGCGGCCGCCTCTCCGCCCTGCCCGCTTTGTCCCTTGAATGGGGACACCGCGGGCTTCTCGCCTGCGGGTCCTCCTTCCGCGGGGGCCCCCTCTTCGCCGGGCTGGCAGGGCGCCTGGGCGAGGGCTGCCGGGTGGTTGAGCATCCCGGCGGGGAGCCGACCGTGGAACAGGCCGAGGCGCTCCGCGCCCTCGCCCGCGGGCACCGGGCTGACTGGATCGCGGCCGTGGGGGGCGGCAGCGTGCTGGACCTGGCCAAGGCCGCTGCCGGGCTGTTCAACGAGACCGCTCCCGTGGCCGACTTCCACGCCGGCCGGGCCGTCGGAAAAGCGGGCCTGCCCTTCCTGGCCGTTCCCACCACCGCCGGGACGGGGGCCGAGGCCACCCCGAACGCCGTGCTGACGGACACCCGCACCGCGCTCAAGAAATCGATCCGCGACGACCGCTTCATGGCCCGCGCGGTCATCCTGGACGGCGCCCTGCTGGCCGGCACGCCCGCCGCCGTCGTCGCCCACGCGGGCATGGACGCCTACACCCAGGCCCTGGAGGCGGGCGTCAGCCGGAAAAGCACCGCCTGGAGCGAAGCCACCGCGCTGGCGGCCCTGCGCCTGATCGCCGCTTCGCTGCCGGCCGTGCAGGCCGATCCTGCGGCGCCCGCGGCCGACTCGCTGCTGGCGGGCAGCTACCTGGCCGGCGTGGCGCTGGCCCAGGCGCGCCTGGGGGTTGTGCACGGGCTCGCCCACCCGCTCGGAGCCTTTTACCATCAGCCGCATGGCCTGGTCTGCGCGGTCTGCCTGCCTGCCGCCCTGGAACTCAACCGGCCTGCTCTGGGGAAAGCCTACGATCGCTTTTCGGAGGCCGCCGGCGGGGATCTCACGGCCGTCACCTCCGGCCTGATCGCCCGGCTCGGAATCAAAAACCCGTTCAAGGGTCAGCCAATCATCCGGCTCGAGGAGATCGTGGAGCAGACCCTCTCCTCGGGTTCCACGCAAGCCAATCCGAAAGCCATCGGCCGGGCCGAGGTGGAGTGGTTGCTGAAGAAAGTTTTCAGTGATCGGTGATCGGTAATCAGTGATCAGTGATGATCCGGACAGAAAAGAGGAACCACGGATTGCCCGGATGACACGGATTAAAAGATCCGGAGCGGCTTCGCACAGACGCTTATCTGATGGCGCGTTTCGCGCCCCCTCTTTGTTTTCTCTTATCCGTGTGATCGGCGTAATCCGTGGTGATTCTTTGTCGTAATCGTAGTCGTGATCGAGATCGTGATCGAAAGCGGTGAAGCAATGCGTGAACGATCGCGATCACGATTGCGATCTCGAACGACACGGTGCTACAGAATCGTCCACTGACGATTACTGACCACCGATTACTGGTCACTGATTACTGATCACCGATTACTGATCAAACGCGCTCTCGTGCAACACGTTATAAACAGTTCCCTCTTTTCCCAAGTCGCTCCGCATCAGGCGTAATCCCCCTGCATGGGAGAGTCCGAACGGGGTTTCGGCGTGCCGGGACTTGAGGAATTCCAGCAGGTCGTCGGGATTGGAACCGGGACGAAGCCGGCCCACGGTGACATGGGGGGTGAACGCCTCCGTCCCATCGTCGGGATATCCCGCCTCCCGGACAGCGGCGCGGACAGCCCCCGCCACCTTCACGATGGCCTCCGAACCGGATCCGGGCGGCACGCCGGCCCAGATAACCCGCGGGCGGCGGCCGCCGAACCAGCCGATGCCGGTCGTTTCGAAATCGAACGGGTTAAACAGGCGGGCGGTCTCATCCAACCGCGAGGCCAGGGCCGGGACGGCGCTAGCCGGCACATAACCAAGAAAGACCAGGGTCACATGGAGATTGCCAGGCTTGACCCAGCCCACGCGGACCCGGATCCGGCGGGCCTGGGACTCGAAGGCTTCGAGGGCCCGCCGCACCCCGTCCGAGACGGCCAGCGCAACGAACGCGCGAATGAGAGGCTGTTCTTCTGCGTCCATATTTACATCCTCAGCCGGGCATAGTATCATATTGCGCATGCCGGATCTTCTTCTTTTCGTTCAGTTGCCCCAGTTGGACAACCTCGTGGTTGACGACCACGAAAACCTTTACCTCGCGGCCGCCTACCTGGAATGGGCCGTCCGCCGCTCGCCCCTGACGGCCGGCCTCGAGACCGCCCGCCTGCCGCCGGACTATGACACGGCACCGGACGACGTCATCCTGCAGACCCTCGTGGACCGGGCGCCCCGATTCGTCGCCTGCACGGTCTATCTCTGGAACCTCGAGCGCACGCTTGCGCTCATGAAGCGGCTCAAGCGCGCGCTGCCGGGCGTCACCGTCCTGCTGGGCGGCCCCGAGATCGCCCGCTCCCATCCCCTGCTCCGCCGCCCCGGAGCGGCCGACATCCTGGTCGTCGGCGAGGGCGAGCGGGTGCTGCCGGAGCTCCTGCACGGCCTCGGAACGGGGCGGGTTCCGGCCTTCTCCTGCGTCGCCGCAGCCGGAAAGCGCGCCTACGTCTGGGGCTCGCCCGTGCCCGGCGAAACGGACCTTAACCGCGAGTTGCCGCCGCCGGACTGGCCTGGGCTTGCGCCGGACGCCCGCGGGATGGCTTACGTGGAGACCTCCCGCGGCTGTCCCATGCGCTGCACCTATTGCCGGTATCACCAGCTCCGCCGGTCGCTGAGCCTGCTCGAGCCGGCCGCCGTCGCCGCGCGGGTCCTGGCACTGCGCGAAAAGGGCGCCCGCGAGATCCGCTTCGTGGATCCCACCTTCAACGCCCATCCCCGCTTCACGGAAACGCTCCGCCTGCTGGGCGCGGCCAACAAGGACGGCCGGGTGGCCTTCTTCGCCGAGCTGCGGGCCGACCGGCTGACGGAGGAACAGGCGGACCTGCTGGCGGCGGCCCGGTTCACCGACATCGAGTCGGGCGTTCAATCGCTGGAGCCGGACGTGCTGGCGGCGATCGGGCGGCCGGCGGATCCCGTCAAGACGGGGGACGGCATACGGCGCATGGCGGCCCGCGGCATCCGGGTGACCCTGGACCTGATGATCGGCCTGCCCTTCCAGACGAAGGCGCACGTGGACCGGGCGCTGGACTGGGCCCTGGGCTTTCCTCGCTCGGTCAACATCCAGTGCATGCACACCCTCCTGCTCCCGGGCACCATCCTCCGCAAGCAGGCGCTGCGCCTTGGAATCCGGGCGGACCCGCTGCCGCCCTACGCCGTGCTGGAGACGCCCTGGATGAGCCGGGCGGACCTGCTGGCGGTCGAGAACCGGCTGACCGCCGATCCCCGGCTGCGGGCGGACACGCCCACGACCCGGTTTGTCGGCCACGCGCTGCCGGAGCTCTTTGCGGACCCGGTCCTGATCCCGGTGCCCTGGCGCGGGCCGGAGTTCCTGCCGAAGGGTCCCGCCCGGGCCCGCCAGGCCTGGGTTTTCCGTGGCACGGGCCTGTTCGCCCATGCCCGCCTCCTGGCGGAGGCCGTCCGCGGGGCCATCCGCGCTTCTCCCTATACGCTCTGGCAATTTGTCCTGGAGCCGGACACGGAGGAGCCGCTTGACCTGCTCGATTCCCTGACCGCGGCGATCCGCGCGGAGCCGCCGATGATCGTGGACCGCTATGCCAGCGTTTCGCTCCGGAGTCTCACGGCCTCACGCCGCCTGTTCATCCGCCTTCGCCGGGGGCGGAGCTACGATCCGGGCTGGGTTGAGGCGGCGCGCGACGCCCTCGAAGCCTCCTTTTTCTGACCTCTCCGCCCCACGCCCTGCCCGTCGCCTGCGCTTTTAGTTCCCGTCTTCTCATAGGTCCCCTGATACCGGGAACCACCGACGGCTGATATAACGTGAAGGCGGCGCGGGACGGAAGACATGATTCTCTGCCCGGGCCGGGAGGTTTCCCTATGCCCTGGGATGCGAAGCGAATGATCTGCGCAGCCGCGCTCGTGATGGTTTTGTCCCTTTATAAGGCACATGGCGCGGATGGCGTCATCCGGGCCTCCCTGTTCAAGTCCTACCACACCAACCTTTTCGTCATGCCCACCCAGTGCCGGGGCTTCACCCGAAAGGCCGATCCCGCCATTCCCCGCGTGCCCGCGTTCCAGCACGACGCCGCCCGCGACTACATTTTCGCGAGCCTCGTGAAAATGGGTCTTAAAACGCGCTACGACCGCTTCCATTTCTACACGAATTTCGGCGGCCCCACCTACGTCTACTCCAACTGCTACAACATCGTGGCCGTCCTGCCCGGCAAGAACCCCGCCGCCTACGGCACCTGGATCGTCTCCGCGTTCTACGATACCGTCGACAGGGGCCAGCCGCTGCCGACCGCGCTCACAAACGGCACGGCCGCCAAATCGCCCGGCGCCGACCTCAACGCCAGCGGCGTGGCCGCCGTGCTCTGCGTTGCCGACGCGCTCAAAAAACGGGACTTGATGGGCACCGTATACTTCATTCTCTTCGATGCCTCCGAGAAGAATTTCGGGGGCGCCTACGCCTTTGTCGAACGGAAAACGACCCCGTCCGCGGTCACTAACACGCCCCCGCCCGTGGTCCCTCCGCCCGTGGTCCCTCCGCCCGTGGTCACCAACACACCTCCGCCCGCGGTCACCAACACGCCTCCGCCCGTGGTCACCAACACGCCTCCGCCCGTGGTCACCAACATCATCACAAACGCGACGGCAAGTGCGACCGCCGGCAAGGCCGCCAGCAAGAAAATCGAACGCAGCAACATCCGCTTCATGATCAGCCTGGACACGGTGGCCTACAACCCGCCCGGCGACGAGCACGACATGGCCATGATCTGGGGTGGCGCGGCCAAGCCAACCCAGATGCGCCGCAAGCTGGGCAAAGCTCTGGCCGCCTACGGGGGCATCAAGGCGGTTCAGGGCGGCAGCATCAACAGCAGCGACCACGTTCCGTTCTGGCAGGCCGGCATCGACGCCTGCGTTCTATCCGAGCGCAACATCTGGTCCAATCCCTACATCTACACGACGGCGGATACGATCACCAAGTCGAATTACATGGATTACGGGTTCGGCGCCGCGATATCCCGGGGCGTGGCCGGTTTCCTGGCTGCGCAGGCGGGCCCCGCCGTATGGTTGGACGTCAGCACCTCAGGCGACGGAACCGTCAAAGGCCCGGCCGGCTGGATCCGGCAGGGCGAACAGGTCGAACTGATCGCAAAGCCCGCTCTGAACCGCGTTTTCAAAGGCTGGAAAGGCGATGTCGCCGGTTGCACGATCATGAACAACAAGCTCGTGGCGACCATGGATCGGAGCCGCGCGATCACGGCGGCCTTTGCGTCTCCGTGAATGGCGCGCGGCGGGTGCGGTATCGCGCCCGTGAAAATCAGCCATAACCCGATGGCAGCCGGGAGCGGACTCACGTAAAAAGAGGGCGTGACAGCATAAGGAGGGAACACCGCCATTACACACCAGCGCTATCCAATTATCGTCAGGCGTTTACCAGAACACATTTAATTCAGTCGGAAACAGGCAGCAAGTCGAAACAGAGTCAAGGAGGACAGGATGAAACAGGGAATGATCGGCACCATCAGTCGAACGGCGGCGGGATGTCTCCTCGGGGCGCTCATGGCCCAGGGCGCCATGGCCCAGTCGAACATCGTGAACCGCATCAACACGGCGATGTTCCAGAAATACCACCAGGGGCTGTTCGTCAATGCCAACCAGAACCGCGGCTTCACGGCAAACGCGGATTCCACCATCGTCCGGAAGCCCACCAAGCAGCATGATCTTGCCCGGAATTTCATCGCCAGCTCGCTCGCCTCGCTCGGCTACGCGACCAAGCTGCAGCCGTTCGACTTCTACACGACATTCGCCGGCACCGAAGTCCATTACACCAACTGCAACAACATCGTGGCCACAATTCCGGGAACGGACCCCGCGAATGCCGGCTACTACATCATCAGCGCCTATTACGATACCCTCGACGCCGGCCAGCCGTGTCCCACGAACGGCACGATCCAGGCGTTCAAGAGCGCCGGGGCCGACATGAACGCGACCGGGATCGCAGCCCTGCTCTGCCTCGCCGAGGCCCTGCGCGGGCAGAAACTGCGCGCAACGGTGATCCTCGTGGCGTTCGACGCGTCGCAGAAGTACTTCGCCGGGGCCCAGTATTTCCTGGAGAAGTCGACCACCACGACACCCGGGGGAACGGCCAAGAAGATCGACCAGGCCCTGATCCGGGCCATGGTCAACATCGACACGATCGGATACGGCCGGAAAGCCGACGGCAGCCTCAGCACGACGCTGCTCTATGGCGGGGCCGCCGTGCCGACCAAGATGCGCAAAAAACTGGGCGGCGCCTTGACCCGTTACGGGGGCCTGACCCCGGTGCAGGGCGGCACCTCCCAGAGCAGCGACTCGGTGGTCTTCTGGAACGCCGGCATCGAAGCCAGTTCCGTGCACGAGGCGGCCCTGTGGGAAAACCCGAACCTGTATACGGCGACTGACTGCATCGGCACGCCGAAGGTCGTCAATTACGCCTACGCCGTGAAGATCACGCGCGGCGTGGCGGGCTTCCTCTGCGAGCGAGCCGGCCTGCAATAACGGAACGGGCCGCCGCACCGTTCAATCAATCATGAAAAACCCCCGCGCTACAACGCGGGGGTTTTTTCCTTTACCGTCAGCGCCAGCTCTCGGAATCCGCCAGCAGCTTGCGCGCTTCCGCCTCGGTCTTCGTGCCCGTGCCGACGAACGAGCCGGTCCATCCGAACTCCCGGATGAAGGGCTCCACGTGGGACGGCTTGTTGCCCAGCACGAGCGCCGACTTGCCCGCCGCATAGACCTTTTCCCACACCGGCTTCCACCAGCAGGGGTCCGCGGGACCCGGATTGGGATAGCCCGGAGTCCACTGGATCGCCGTGAGGCTCTTGACCTTGAGAAGCGGCTCGAGATGGGGAATGCACTTCGGCCCGTCGACGTGAAAGACAGAGAAATCGGCCCGGGCGCACTGCCGCTCCAGATACGGGCAGACGAACTCCGCGAACATGTCCGGCGAAATCATGGCGCTGAAATCGCACTGGGACTTGAGCGTGCGGCCCGGCCCCCAGATCTGGAAGGCGATGAAGGCGTTCCCCTGCCGCTCGTCCTTGAGCCGCTCGTACAGCGGATCAAACGCCTGCCAGTAGATCGGGTCAAGCTCGTTCAGCAGCCGGTGGATCTCCTCCGGGCAGTCCAGCAAATAGGTCAGCAGCTCCTCGGTGCCCAGCAGCTCGGACAGGACGTCGATGCCCTCGATCAGGTCCGGAATGCCGGCCAGGAATTTGCCCCGCCCCGCGGCCTGCATCGCCTCGAGCGACTTCAGCGTCCACTGCCAGTAGGGATTGGCGGGATCGAACCGCGGGTGCGCCGTTGCCGGATCCTTGAACACCGGCTTGTACCAGATTGTTTCCGGCATGAAAACCGGCTCGGATCCGAGATAGATGTTGAGGTTGCCGGGGCCCAGGCTCGGGGTGATATAGGGGAAGGCGACGCCGCCGTAGAAGTTACGGGCGCAGGAGGCCTCGAACCGGGCCAGAATCGCCTCCGTATCGAGCCAGTCCTTCCGGGGATCGCCGGTCAGCGGCGGAGGGGCCGGGACAGGGAGCGGCTTGTCCCGCCTGGACGTGACCGACAGGATGGGCCGGTGCGGCTTCTCCCGGCGCCACCAGGCGGTCAGCAGATCGCGTACTTCATCCCAATCCTCTTCCATGTAGGCCAGCCGTGTCATGCGGTTCTCCTTGCGCGTTGCCGAAAACCATACCCTGTCCGGATTCGAATCGCAAGAAAGGTTGTGCCCGTCAAAATCGCGGCGCCCGTTATTTTACCATCAGCACGGCGCCTGGGCCTTTGATGCGGGTGACCGTCAGCACCACGTCGCCGCTCGCCGTCTGAATGGAACCGAGGAAGCCCCTGGGCATGTCGATGCGGGAGAAATTGCCGGCGATCGTTCCGCCGGTCATGTCGACGAGCGTGTAGGATCCCGGCTCGAGGCCCCCCAGGTTGACGACGGACAGCGTTCCGTCCAGCGTCACATGGCTATAGGAACTCCCGAAGACCGCTTTATCGGACGCGCCGGCGAGGGCTCCGAGCTCGAACCGGGAGATGCACGCGGGACCGAGAATCAGGCGGCCTGGGCTGGTGAAGGTCATGGTCCCGGGGCCTGAACCGGGCGAGAAGAGTCCCGTGACCCAATTGGTGCCGTAAGCCGAGGTGGTGCTGAACAGGACGGTTCCGCTTCCGGCCAGGGTCGCGAGCGACTGGCTTTTGGCGTAGAGCGACAGGTATCCTGCGGATTCGATGGTGAGGACGTCGTTGGTCGGCAGGCGGTTGTGGTCTTGGAGAAGGAGCGTGCCCGAACGGATGGTGGTGCCCCCGGTGTAGGCACAGGCGGCATACAGCTTGGTGGTCGCCCCGCCGTTGTCGATGGCCACGGCGCAGCCCCCTGACACGATCCCCTTGCCCGTGGCGTCGCCCCAGGACGCCCCGCCTTCGAAACTCAGGGTGGTGTTGGTTTGGGCGTCCCACCGGACGGTGTAGCTGCCGGTGGAACGGAGCCGGCACAGGAACCGGCCCGTGCTTCCGTTCGCGTTGGTCAGGATCGTGATCCGCTCCCCGACGTTGCAGTCTCCGTCCACGATCAGGGTTACGTCGTTGGTTCCGGCGTCGGTGATCCTGAGGTTCAGGCTCGAGCCTGCCGCGGTGGGGCACAGCAGGTCTCCATAGAGCCGGGCGTTGGTCGCGATGGACAGGGTGCAGCCATCGTCGAGGGCCTTGAAATAGCCGTTCCCCAGCGCGTGCGGACTCTTGACGACCACCTCGCCGGCCCCGTTGTTCAGGACATAGCTGAGGTTGTTCGAGCCGGCGAGAGTCAGTACCCCGCCGCTCTTGGGCGACAGGAACGGCACGCCGGAGCCGGGGGCCGGACCGATGTTGCCGTTGAGGGTCACTCTTCGGTCCGACCGGTCGATGGTCAAGCCGGAGGAGCTGATTTTGATTGCTGAATGGATGGTGACGTCCACCCCGCGAACGCCATAGAGGCCATTGCCGTTTGAAAAGATCAGCGCCGAGCCGTTGTCGGAGTTGATGGTGACATGCCGGTTATTGGTGGCCGTGATGCTGAAGAACGTGATAAACGCATCCATGTCCAGCAGGATGGTCTGGGGCGAATCCGGGCATTCCGTGTTGCGCACGGTGGGGTTGTCGTTGCTGGCGATGACCGTGTTGCCGCTCCAGTTTGTCGGATTGCTCCAGCGGTCGTCCGTTCCCCCGTGATCCCAGTATTTGACAACAGCGGCGGCCGGACCGGCCGCTCCCAGAAGCGCCAGGGCGCACGCGATGACAAGGCGTTTTGCGGTCATGATGATATCCCCCTCTGCTCGGCCTGATCGGTTAACGGGCTTCCATTTTCAAGGTGGCGCCGGTGACTCCCGACGGCGCGTCGATCCCCAGTTCCTTCTTCACCGTCGCATGCCACGGGCGGAGCTTGCGGTCCACGGTGATGGCATAGAGGCCCTCGTCGGGGCCCGGCCAGTCGCGGTGGGCCAGCAGCAGCCGCTCGCGTTCCATGCCCAGCGCGTAGGCGCGTTTCAGCAGGCGCTGCTTTTCCGCCTCGTCCTGCCGGGGCGGATCGTTTTCGCGGACGAACGCCTCCATGGGCACGCCCAGTTCGTTGAGCTGGCGGTAGCAGTCGAGCAGTTCCAGCAGGGTCCGCGTGTAGTCCTGACCCAGCCGGTGCAGGGCCACGCGGTCCGCGTATTCGCCCGGAGGCGCCAGCTTCTCGGCGGCGGCCAGGTGCGCTTCGGCCTCCTCCACCGCGGAAGGCGGGAGGACAAGGTGCCAGGAGTTGATGGTGTTGGCGTAGCTGAGGCCGGGGGCTGGGACTACGCGGCGGCGGGCGGGCCAGTTGTCGTCCAGGGCGTGCTGGTAGACGCCGAAGAAGGCGCGCATCTCGCCGGCGGCGGGGCCGTAGGCGTCGGTCCAGAAGGCGTCCATCAGGCCATTGGTGGCGCGGTCGGGGTCCCACATCATGCGGGTCAGCGCCCAGTCGTTGGGCGCCTGGGTGGCGAACGACTTGCTGCCTTCGCCGTAGGCGGCGATGAAGCCGAGGCGCGAGGCTTCGGACAGGTTCGCGATGATCTGGTCGGTGTGGATAAAGGGCAGGTCGAGCGCATAGTGGTTGCCCCAGCCTTCCCGGACCACCATGCGGGCGCCCAGCTTCTGCCAGCCCGCCACACTTTCCCGCCATTCCGTCAGGCTCGCGGGATCGCGGAACGCGGCGCTCTGGTAAACGAAGGACAGGTACAGGTTCGGCTCGAGCTTCGGGATCCGGAGGGGCGGGCTGTTGTAATAGACATAGGCGAACATGCCGCAGCCCTTCGCGGGATTTTTCTCCCGCACCCGCCGGGCCACCTCGTTGGCGTAGATGAAGATCCGGTCGCTGATGACCTGGTTGCCGTTCGTGGTGAGCAGGCCGGGCACATCCAGCGCCGTGCAGGCCGGGCACTCGCAGAAGCCGCCGCCATCGCTGGGCGAGATGTTCATGATGGCCTGCTTGCCCTCCAGGACGTATTCGACCATGCGGTCGATCACGCCGGGCTGGGTGGTGCACATCTGGGGCTTCTGGCGCTTGCCTTTCACGAGCGCGAGCCACTCGGGATGCGCCTCGAGGGTGTTGGAGAAGGCCGGCCGGAAGAAGGCGTCGTTCCAGCTGTGCCCGAACACGGCCGAACGGGTCCACCCGAGCCGGTTGCGCCGGGCCCACTGCTCGGCTGCTTCCCCGAAGGCGGGCGTGTGGAAGCCGGTGACGTAGCCGAGCTTGATCGAGCGGATGATGAATTTCGGGGACGACCGGCGATCGAGCGCGGGGAGGACGGCCTCCGGCTTGAGCGGAACATGCTCGCCCGAGGGGCCGGGCCAGAACCAGCGCACGCCCAGCAGGTCGTCGAGAAGCGTGTAGGCTGCCAGCATGCTGCCGGCCCGGGTGGAGGGGGACCAGGCGTCGCCCGGCCCGTCATCCCCGGCCACGATCAGCCCGTTGGAGACGGTGCGCAGCGTCCACTCCTCCTCCTGCCACGGGGCGAGGGCGAGGCCGAAAACGTTGGAGACGGTGGCGTCGCCCACGAAAAACGAGAGGCCCGTGGCGGAGGCGCTGAAGTTCGAGGCGGAGAGGATTTCCAGCCGCGTGCCGGCCACGCGGCCGACATAGGCGGCCAGCTCGTCCGCGGCGGCCTTCTGGACGGGAAGCGGCTTGTCGGGCACCACGACCCGCCGGAAGTCGGCCAGCCGCTGGTCGGCCGAGGAGGAGACGGCGAGGGCGGCCAATGAGCCGGCAAGGCCGAGTTTGAAACGGGAGCGGCGGCGGGGCAAGGCAGCGGTCATGACACCTCCACTTCGAGCGGGCGTTCGCTGGTTCTGAGAAGGAGCGGCCTCTCCGGCGCGCGGCGTTCGGCCTGGCCGCACGGGCCGGCGCTCCGGCGCAGGATAAGCGGGGCTTCGATTTCCCGCTTTTCCGGGGGGGCCCATCCTCCGACCAGCCGGTCGCTCAGCATGGCGGCGGCCTCGGCGCCGAGCTCCTCGTCCGGCTCCGCGAAGGTGGTCAGGAAGGGGTCGTCCGTGGGCCAGCTCGTATTGTCGAAGCCGATGAGCGAGACATCGGTCCCGATCCGGAGGCCTTTTTCGGTCAGGGCCCGGGCGGCGCCGCAGGCCAGGTAATCGCGAGCGGCGACGATGGCCGTGGGAGCGGGACGGCGCGCGAGATAGTCGCGCATGCGGCGGTAGGCCCCGTCCGCGGTGGCCAGCGGGACCGTGATCAGGCGGCCGGGATCGAAGGCGATTCCCTCCCGCTCGAGCGCCTCGCGATAGCCTTCGATGGCCTTGCCGTAGAAAAACCGGGAGGCGGAACGAGTGAGCAGCGCGATCCGGCTGTGACCGAGATGCGCCAGAATCCGGACGGCGGTTTGCGTGCTCTTCGCATGGTCCACCCAGGTGCAGGAGACGGGAATATCCTTTTCCAGTTTGGCTACCACACAGGGGAAGCGGCGGGCTTCCAGCTCCGGGAGCAGGCGCTCGAATCCCAGCCCCTGGATGAAGAGCGCGCCGGCGTAGCGTTTCATCAGGAGGGCCGGCGTCGCGAGGGCGGGATCGAAAAACTCGGCCGCGAGGCAGGCATGCTGCTGGCGCCGCGCCAGGGTTTTCCGGACCCCGTCCAGGATCGGCCGGTAACTGGCAGGCGGGGGAGCGGCGCCGTTTTCGCCCGCCACAAGGATGGCCACGGCTCCCGCCCCGGACCGATCGGACAACGGGATGACATGCGTGCCGGCCCGCGGCTTCTGGGCGATCAGGCCGCCCGCCTCCAGCTCCGCAAGCGCCCTGGAAATGGTGGTGGGGCTGGTGGCGAATTCGCGGGCCAGGAGGCGCTGGCTGGGAAGCTTGGAGCCGGGCGCATACAGGCCGTCCGCGATCCGCTTCCGGATTTCAGCGCCGATCCGATTCTGGACAGTCGCCCGCCACATGCCGCATTCCCTCCAAATGACACAATAACTGTATCGTTCGCAGTGTAGGGGGAAGCCGGGCCGGGATCAAGCGAAATGCGGGGCCGCTGCGCCTCGCCTGCCCGGCCATGCGGTTCTCCTTGCCGCGCATTGGAGGAAACTTTACCCTGTCGGGATTCGAATCATCAGAAAGGTCGTGCCCATGTCGCAATCCCTCCAGGCCGGTTACCGGCGGGCGCTCGAACCCTGGTGCCGTTTCGCCTCAAACCGGCTCCACCGCACCGCCCCCGATTCACTCTGCTACGGCATCGGAAGCCACGGCCACTGGTCCCTGCAGGCGCACGACACCGCCTTCGCCGCCTTCGCCGCCCTGGCGGCCGATCCCGGACTCGACCCCGCCCGCGCCGGCTTTTCACGGGACGAACTGACCGCCACCGCCCTGGCCATGCTCCGCTTCACCCTGCGGAGCCACCTCGCCAACGGAGGCGCCTGCACCGACGGCCAGCCCTGGGGCCACTCGTGGATCAGCGCCCTCGGACTCGAGCGCCTGATGCACGGGGTGGAGGCCCTGGAGCCCGTCCTCGCCCCCGACCTGAAGGCGATGTGGCGCGCCCTCCTGACGTCGGAAGCCGACTGGCTCCTGGCGGACTACCCGGTCAAGGCCGGCCTGGTGAAGGACAACAAGCCCGAGAGCAACCTGTGGAACGGCGCCCTGCTCCAGCGGACCGCCCTGCTCTTCCCCGACTCCCCCAGAGCCGCGGCCTGGCGCGAAAAGGGAACAGTCTTCCTTCTGAACTCGATCTCCATCCCCGCGGATGCCGGGTCGGACGCCGTCTTCGCCGGCAAGCCGCTGCGCGACCGGCACGCGGGCGCCAACTTCTTCCCCTCGTTCGCCTGCAACCACCACGGCTACCTGAACGTGGGCTACATGGTGATCTGCCTCTCCAACCTGGCCCTCTTCTACTTCGCCTGCCGGACCCGGGGCTGGCCCGTGCCTCCCGAGCTGGAATGGCATGCCCGGGAACTCTGGCGCCTCGTCTCCTCCTGCACCTTCCCGGACGGGCGCCTCCTGCGGATCGGGGGCGACACCCGGGTCCGCTACGCCTACTGCCAGGACTACGCGATCCCCCTGTGGCTCTATGCGCGGGACCGGTTCGGCGACCCTGTCGCGGAACGCCATGAGGCGGGCTGGCTAGGCCAGGTGGAGCGGGAGCGGAACGGGAATGCCGACGGCTCCTTCATGGGCGGCCGCCTGGGGCGGCTGAGGGACACCTCGCCCAATTACTACCTCCGCCTGGAGGGCGACAAGGCCTGCACGCTTTCCATGGGCCTCTACTGGCGCCGCACGCTTCCCGGCTTCCCCGCCGCGCCGGAAGCGACGCCGGAGCCGCCGCTGACCCGGTGGGAGGACGATCACCACGGCGCCTTCTTCCACCGAAGCCCGAAGCGGTTCGCCTCCTGGGTCTGGGAGGCGGCCGAAAAACCGCAGGGCCTGTGCCTGCCGCCCGACGCCTCGACCTGGGCCGAATGGAGAACCAACCTGGCCGGCCGGGTCCTGGGCGTCGGCAAACTCAACGCCCACGCGGTCCGAAGGCGCTTCGGCTTCACGTTCGAGGGCGGCTTCGCGACCTCCGGCCGGCTCGCGGTCCAGACGTCGGCGTTCATCTCCGAGGGTGACCTCGACGAGGAGATCGCAACCCTCGACCTGGTCTTCGCCGCGCTCCCCGACGGGGCGACCGTGGTCGTCCTGCAGCGCGCCCGCACCCTCCACCTGGCCTACCTGCGCGAGTGGAAAAGCCTTCTTCTCCAGATCGGGAACGACGTGATGAACGGCTTCAAACGGCGCTTCGCCTGGGAGGGCGGAGCCCGAACCTTCCGCGCCCCGCCCCGGAAGGCCGGGCGGATGGTCCTCAATTCGCGCTGGATCAACGTGGAAAACCGGATGGGCGCCGCGATCCTGTACGGCAGCGACTCCTTCATCCTGAACCGCCCGGCCGAGCGGCAGATCACGATCAAGGATTATCCGTCCCGCACGCACACCTCGGACGGGGGCGGCTCCCTCTACGCCGAGGAGATTCTGCTCCACGACGAGAACGGGGTGCGGGCCGTGGACGGCAACACCGTGCTGTTCGACATCGGCTGCGCCCTGCGCTGCGGCGAGAAGCGGGCCGCGACGGCCGCGCGGGCGATGGCGGCGGTCGCCGTGGCGGCGAAGGACGACCTGCGCGTCGTCCGCCTCGCGGGCGCCGACAAGGCCCCCTACCTGCTGGCGGCCAACCTGGGCGACGAGGCGCAGGTCGTGGAACCGCCGCCCGGCGCCTGGACCGATTGCCGCACCGGCCTGCCCGCCTTCCCCGGCGGCCGCCTCGCGCTCGACCCGGGCCAGGTTGCGCTTGCTCGCGGCGACTCTTGAGCCTGCATCCGAAGGGCAATACAGTTTAGTCAGAACGTCACTACAGGGTCCCAGCCCCACACCCCCGGAAGAGAAGATTACCACGGTGGAACACGGCGAACGGCCGACACGGTGGAACACGGTTAAGAAAAGAGAAGAAGGGCGGGGAAGCCCCGCACCCCCGAAGAGAAAGACTAACACAGGTCAGAAAAAAATCGGGGGTGTGGGGCTTCCCCACAAAGAACGACCTTTATAAGTTGCTTTGCATCGCGATAATGCCCAAAGGGAACAACTCGCTGATGTTGGAACCGTGTCTTCCGTTCGCCGTGTTCCACCGTGGAAAGTCTTCTCTGCTTGAATTGACCGGATCGCTCTGGCATAATAAAAGTTTTGGAGAAGACATGATCAAAGCATGCGATTTGGAAAGCGGCTCCGTTGTCAAATTCAACGGCATTCCGCACATTGTGGAAAACGTCCAGGTCCAGTCCCCCTCGGCCCGGGGTGCCGCCACGCTTTACAAGGTGCGGTTCCGCAACATGCAGAACCGGTCCAAGCTCGACAAGAGCTACCGGGGCGACGACCCGCTCGAGGATTGCGAGATCGAGAAGCGCCAGGTCCAGTTCCTTTACGAAAAGGACGACCGCTACGAGTTCATGGACCTGATCGACTACAGCCAGTTCACCATGGCCAAGACCGAGATCGAGGACGCGATCCCCTTCCTCGTTGAAAACATGGAAGGCATCCTGGCCCTCGTCTCGAACGACAAGGTGCTGGGCCTTGAAATGCCGCCCTCCGTGGAACTGGACGTGGTGGAGTGCGACCCCTCCATCCGCGGCGCCTCGGCCACGGCCCGCACGAAGCCCGCCAAGCTGAACACGGGCCACGTGATCCAGGTGCCCGAATACATGGCGGCCGGCGAGCGGGTCCGCGTCGACACCCGCACCGGCAAATTCCTCTCGAGGGCCTGACCGGCATGCATCCTCTCGAGCTTTTCCGGGACACCCCCTGGCCCACCCTGGTCGGCATCGCCGCCTGCGTCCTGCTGCTGGGCATGAGCAAGGGGGGCTTCCCGATCCAGTCCATCTCGCTGCCGTTCCTGATCCTGATCTGGCCCGACCAGATGGAGCCGGCCCGGAAGTCGGTCTCCTTCCTCCTGCCCCTCCTGTGCGCCATGGACATCGTGGCCATGGCGTTCTACTGGCGCCACGTCCAGTGGGACCGGATCCGCTACGCCGCGCCGGGCGCGCTGGCCGGGGTGGCGATCGCCAGCCTCCTCTTCTTCTCGAAATCGGAGTCCCTGCTGACCATCTCGGACCGGGCGCTGCAGATCTGCGTGGGGCTGCTGGGGCTTTCGTTCGTCGTCTATCAGGCGACGCGCCACCGGATCCTGAGCCGGATCGGCGGGGGCGAGGCGCTGGTTCCCGGCTGGAAGATCGGAACGATCGCCGGGCTCGGCTGCGGCATCACCTCCACCATCGCGCATGCCGCCGGCCCCGTCAGCCAGATGTATTTCCTCCCGCAGAAGCTGCCGAAAATGCAGCTGGCGGGCACGCTGTGCGGCTTCTTCTTCGCGTTGAACGCGGTGAAACTGATCCCCTTCGGCCTCCAGGGGCGGCTCACGGCCGACACGCTCTCGATGGGTGCGCTGATGCTGCCTGTGGTGCCCGTGGGCGTCGGCATGGGCTACGCACTGGTGCGGCTCCTGAAGGAAAAATACTACATCCTGTTCATCTACACCCTGCTGGCCGTCACGTCCGTCTCGCTGCTGTGGAAAGCGCTGGCCGCATAAGGACTGTCAACCCCGGCCCGCCTCCTCCATGGCGATCCGGGCCCAGTCATGAAGGCGTCGCAGGTCGCCGTTCAGGGTCTGCAATTCGCGGAGCACGATCTGCACATGGCAGCCCCGCAGCCGGTCCAGCCCCTCGCGGATGGCCTTTCGCAGCGAAGCGGCATCCGGGGCGTGCACGACGTCGGTCGCCTTCTGCCGCCACATGATGACATGCCGCCCCCCCACCCGCTCCACCACGGTCGGCAGGTCCGTCCAGGCGCTGCAGACGAAGATGCGCAGGTTCGGGATCGCGAGCACCCCGTCGATCTTGCGCGTCAGGTTCTCGCAGCACCCGTAGGCCACCCGCCCGAAGCGGGCGAGAATCGGCTTCTGGTAGTCGAGCAGGAACTCCTCCCACATGGCGGGGGACACCGGATCGAACTCCTGGCTGTTGGCCATGCACCACTGGTTGTCCAGCCCCAGCCGCCCGCCGGGATGGGCCGGCCCGAAGGCCTCGCTGCATGTCATGGGCTCGTCGTTGTTCGGGGACAGAAGCCCCGTCCCCTCGGCGGCGTCAAGGCCGGCCAGGCAGCCCTGCTGCAGACGGCCCATCAGCCGGTGCACCTGCTCCGGCTCGTCCGCCATATCCATCAGCAGCGGCGTCAGCCCCCGCAGTTCGGCGGCATAGGTGCCGAGGGTGGCGCTCAGCGGGGGGGAGACGCGCAGGCGCGGCGGCTGGATGTCGCCGACGCTCGCCTCCGCCGCCGCCAGCGCCCGGTCGGTCGCCTCGCGGTCGAAAACAAAACGGGGAACGGCCAGCTTCTCCACGTCCGAAGCGGACTTGAGGGGCGCGTCGTAAAGCCAGGCGCCGCCCTTCTCGGCGGGCTTGTGCCGGCCGATCTCCATGCCCCAGAGCGTGGGCGGATCAATTTTCCAGCGCGCGGCAACGTCCAGGAACGCGGAGACCGGAGTGTCGTCCCCGATCTCCTCCTTGATCAGGGCCATGCGGAATTGACGCTCCAGTCCGCGCAGCTCCTTGTCCCGGCAGACGAGGGAGGACTCCGGCAGGAGTTCCTGCCAGGCGCCGACCGGGCGGCACCAGACGGGCGGCCGGTCCGGCCGGCGCAGTTCGTTCACGTCATGCCAGCGCTTGCGGATGGCGGCCTGGCGGGGAGCGCGGGCTATTTCGGCCACGCGGGCGGCCAGCCGGCGGACCTCGTCCCGCTCGCTCACGGCGACACCTTCGGGACGGTTCCGGTGAAAGCCGGCTGGGCGGCGGCCGAAGCCCGCTCCTGAAGCACCGCGTTCACCGCATCCAGGAGCGCGCGGATGCTGGCCTCCACGATGTCCGTGGAAAGCCCGTGCCCGTTGTAGACGCGATCCCCGCACCGGACCTTGAGCGTCGTTTCGCCCTGGGCATCCTCGCCGCCCGTCACGGCGCCGAGGTTGAAGGATTCCAAGACAAGTTTCAGATCCAGCATCTGCTCGATCGCCTTGAACGAGGCGTCGATCGGGCCGTCGCCGATGGCCACATGCTCCAGGAGGGTTCCCTCCTTCGAGAGCCGGACCGTGCTGGTGGCGGTGATCGTGTTGCCGGAATGGACCACGAAACGGTCGAGCTTGACGCGTTCGACGAGAACCTGGCCCACCTGCTGCCGGGCAAGGGCCTCGATGTCGGCATCGGAAACCGTCTTCTTGCGGTCGGCCAACTCCTTGAACTGGCCGAAGAGGAGGGCCAGTTTGTCATCGGCAAGCGTGAAGCCGAGTTCCGCGAGCCGGGTCTCGAAGGCATGGCGGCCCGAATGCTTGCCGAGCACCATCCGGTTGCGGGGCAGGCCGATCGACTCCGGCGTCATGATCTCGTAGGTTCCCGCGTGGGCCATCACCCCGTGCTGATGAATGCCGGCCTCGTGGGCGAAGGCGTTCTCGCCCACGATCGCCTTGTTCGCCTGGATGCGGGAGCCGGTGGCCGCCACCACGCTCCGGCTCGCGTTGTAGAGGCGGGTGGTGTCGATGGAGCAGGTCACACCCGGGAAATAGTCGGCCCGGGTGCGGATGCTCATGACCACCTCCTCGAGGGCCGCGTTGCCCGCCCGTTCGCCGATGCCGTTGATCGTGCATTCGGCCTGGTCGGCGCCGGCCCGGATCGCGGCCAGCGTGTTGGCCACGGCCAACCCGAGGTCGTTGTGGCAGTGCACGGCGATCCGGGCGTTCTTCACGTTCGGCACCCGGTTGAAGATGTCGGCGATGAAGCCCCCGAACTGGTCGGGCATGGCATAGCCCACCGTGTCCGGAATGTTTACCACCGTGGCGCCGGCCTTGATGACCCCCTCGATCACCCGGCAGGCGAAATCAGGCTCGCTGCGGGTCGCGTCCTCAAGGGAGAACTGCACGTCGGGACAGAGGTTGCGGGCGTACTTGACCATCTTGACCGCCTGCTCGAAGACGGCTTCCGGCGTCGACCGGAGCTTGTACTGGATGTGCAGCGGCGACGTGGCGAGAAAGGTGTGGATGCGCGGCCGGACCGCCTCGCGGATGGCGTCCCAGGCCACGTCGATGTCCTTGGGCAACGCCCGCGAAAGACTGGCCACCGAGGCGCTCTTCACGGCCCGCGCGATGGCCCGGACCGATTCGAAGTCGCCAGGCGAGGCCACGGCAAAACCCGCCTCGATCACGTCCACCTTCAACAACTCGAGCTGCTCCGCCACGAGCAACTTCTCCTTCAGATTCATGCTGCAGCCGGGCGACTGCTCGCCGTCCCGGAGTGTGGTGTCAAAAACAAAAAGCCGACGCGAAACCGGTGCCTGACTCATGATAATGCGCTCCTCAATGATCCGTCTTGAAATAAAAAACCCGATCCGCTGCATGGGATCGGGAGTTCAGTCTGGGTGTGTAAATGGAAATCCTCAGATTAGACTGACTCTCCCGGGGCTGCTGGCGAGGCTCATCAGCAGCCCCCTGCGCAGGTCCAGATTGATTCCCATGGGTATCCGTTTCATGTTTTTCAATATATGAAACAGGAAACAGCGAATCAAGCCTCTTTTTGCGCAGTTTTTTCACACCGCTCGCGACAATTTGTCGCGGCCATGTCACTTTGACACGTTATAAACCGATTATTCAAGGGATACATCCGACAGGTTGTTGCTTGAAATATGGAGAAAACTTGAAAAATCGAAACAAAAAAGAGTTGGCACGCTATGTGCTACATATCTTTGCAGGAGACGGTTCAGTTAAACCAGAATAAAAAAACAAGCTTATGAGAAGCCGTTTTTTGAGTGTCAGACCGAATCGGTTCCATGTTCTTTGTTTAACTCTGACTTTGGGGGTAGTGGGACTTCAAGCCGTGTTCATCGCCCACACGCACAAGATGATCACCGGTCAACCCCTCCTACTAGGCCAAGATCACCGCGGCTTATCCCACCTACCCCCTCTTTTTTTCAAGCGGATCCGGGGTTTCCTCGGATCCGCTTTCAAAAGCCCCTCCTCAAACCCTGTCCCTGAAGCGTCTTCGGACGCCGACTGGGACAGGGTTTTTATTTTTTCCTTCGTCAGCGTTTCGGATGACGACGCGCGCTACATCGTGCAGGTCGAAGCGCCCGGGCTCTCGGTCTCCAATGTGGACCTTCGCCTGACCGGCCGCGAGCTGGCCATCGCCTCCGACGCCTTCAACCCCGCCCCGCCCTCGGCGCGGACCCTGGCCCGGGCGGGAGTGCCGGAGCAGCGGGTGCGGTTTCCAGGGCCGGTTTCGGAAACGGGCCCCCCCGTCCCGGAAACGGTGTCGGAAGGGAGGCTGCGCGTCATCGT
>JBIIYJ010000252.1:0-8106 GCA_044346855.1 Kiritimatiellia bacterium | reverse complement strand
GGCGTTGATTGCGAACAGCTCCCAGTTGCCCTGGCCGACCGCCACGTACATCCACGGCGGATCCACGGCGAGGTAGTAGCCGTAGGTCAGGCCCTCGCGCCGGCCCTTGATGCCGACATGGCGGAAAAGCTTGTAGTCCAGGGTGTCGGGGTTCAGCTGGATCAGCATGGTGAGGCCGCTCGAGGTCTGGGAGGAGCCGTAGATCATGCCGTCGGGCCCGAGGAGGAACTTGTAGAAGCCGCGGAGCTCGACCCGGTCGTCCCACACCCGGCCGAGCGGCTTGACGGCGTCTTCGGCGGGCTCATAGTAATAGATCTGCCCGTAGTCCAGGGCGAAGAAGAGCCGGCCGTTGGCGGCCAGCGGCGCGCCGATGACGGCGGCGTGAAAGCCCGGAAAGCGCTGAATCTTGGTCTTGCCCGTCTGCAGGTCGACGATGACCCATTCCGCCTCGGGGCGGGCCTTGAGATCCTTGAAGGCGAGGTAGTGGTTGCCGTTGGTGAGGGGGAGGGTGACCGTTTCCAGGTCCCAGGTGCCGTAATAGTTCATGAACTGGCCGACGAACGACCAGCCCCCGCGATTGTTTGGCGCGACCCCGCTCTGGTTGGAGCGCGACGAAACGATAGGCACGCAGAGCTTTTCCGCCTTGAGAAGGGGGGTGTTTGTCACGTCCGAGCCATAGGCAAGGCAGGCGGTCAGGAGCGTGGTCACGGCAGCGGAGAGTCGGTTCATGGTTGGTCCTTCGCGGGGTTGGGGAGAATCAGAAAGCGTTGAAATCGGGGGGAGGCAGGATCCTTCCGCTTCCTTCTTTCGAAAGGCGGACACAAGTGAAACGTGTCGATCATGCTGTCGGCATGGCCCCTTGTTGCGCGGCGATCAGCGAATCAGGATCACGGCTCCCGATGACTTGATGAACAGCCAGTTGAGGTTGTTTCCCAGATCGGTCGATTTACGGGCTGGCATCAGCAATTGACCGGATCCGGCATTGGAATCCCTGACCCGGACGACGCCGATCTGCTGGGTGCCTTCGTTTGCCAGCTTCAGGTACCACTGCGAGCCGTCGATCGTGGATTTGAAGGTAGCCTCGCCGCCCAGGGCCAGTTGGCCGAGGACCGTGTTGGTGGTGCCGGCCGTGAAAGAGACTGTCTTGACCGCGCTGGTGCAGGAGAGGTTGTAGAACGTGTTGCTGCCGGAGATCGTGGCGTCGTTGGTGCTGGCCAGGATGACGGTGCTGTTTGTTAGCGCAAAGAAGCTGCCGGTGTTCGTTTTAACGGTATTGACGGGAACCGACCGGTTGATCCAGCTTCCGTTGACCGTCAGCGCCGCGTTGGTTCCGAGCCAGAGGATAGCGCCGTTGGTGATGATGATGGAGCCCACGGTTGTTCCCGTGACGTTGCTGCTGATGAGTGTGGGCATGAGGCTGGGACGGTTGGACGCATCGATCCAGACGGTACCTTGGCCGGCTTCTTGATCCATGGTCTGGAGGTAGACTGTTCCGGCGCCCCCGCATGAGACGCCACCGGAATCGGTTTTGCTGGCAATCGCCTGGAAGGAGACTTGGCCGAAATCATGGGCGTTGGTTACGATGACCGCGATCCGGCCGCCGCCGCCCAGCGTCCAGCCCGAATAAAGGCCGCTGGCCCGGATGTTTCCATTACCCATCAAATTGCCTGTTGTAAGAAAGATGGAGCCGCCCGAACCGCCGTAAATGGTACCCCCCGGCAGGGCCGAGATGGCGCCGTAGAGGGTGGTCGTGCCGGTGACGAGAAGTTTCACGGCGCCGCCGCCGGCGCCTTCGCCCACAATACTGTTGCCGTAACTGCCGCCGCTGCCGAGGTTGGTAGGCGAGGTGATCGATCCGTAGGTAGGCCCTGCGACGTCGGCTGCGACTCTTGAGCCTCCCACGCCGCCATGACTTCCGCCCACACCGGATGGAGCCGAAACCGGTTTGCCGGGTCCATATATAAAATGGTAGCCGCAAGCATCCACATTGACAAGGGCGCCGGAATGAATCGTCATGTTGCCCATGACCGTCAGGTCCACTTTGCAGACTTCGTTGGTGATGTTGGGCGAGTGGTCCAGGATGGCGCCGGGCGCCAGCGCCAGCGGGCAGTTGAGGGTGAAGGGGACGTTGATCTTCAGGGTGGCGTTGGTGCCGACGGTCAGCGACGGAGAGGGTGTGAACGTCGAGTTGGTGGCGCCGATGCCGATGAAATAGTTGGAATAGGTGAAGCCGGCCGGAATGTCCAGGGTGCCTCCGAAGAGCAGGATGCCCTCGTTTCTGTCGGCGGTATCGCCCCGGACCGTTGACGAGTCGGCGAGGGTCAGGGTGTCGTTCGTATCCAGCGAATACACGCCGCCGTTGGTGAGGATGATTTCGGAAAAGGCATAAGAGGAGGCGTTGCTGCCGTTCTGCAAGGTGGTGCACAGCACGCGCGATGAGGCGTAATTATCCGTCCTGCCCACGGGAATAATGTCGTTATAATCCACGACCAACCGGCCTTGACCCGGCGTGTGATTCAGATGTTCCATGTAGACGGTTCCGCCGGCGCCCTGACTGAAACCGGCGCTGGAATACGACTGTAGTTTGACGGAGCCGAAGTCCGTGGAATTGGTCAGGATCACGGCCACCCGGCCGCCTCCGCCGGAGGCGAATTGTCCCACCGGCGCACTGCCGGATGCCCTCACGATGCCGGTGCCCGACAACCAGGCGGTGGTGAGGAATACCGAACCGCCCGATCCGCCGTAGTTCAAGGTTGTGCCATTGGCGGAGATCACGCCGTTGACAGTGGTGGTGCCGCCCACGTCCAGGCGGACGGCTCCGCCGCCGGCCGTGGTGGCTCCGACTCCCGCGCTTCCCAGATTGGTCGGCGCCACGATGGACCCGTAGGTGGTGCCGGGATAGCCCTGCTCGGCTCCGCCGATACCGCCATAGCTGCCGCCGGCACGGCCGTTTGAGGTGACCGGCCTGCCGGGCCCCTGTTGATTGACGTAGCCCTTGCCATCCACGTTGATCTGACCGCCTTGTTCGATGGTGAAATTCCCGGGGACGGTCACGTTGAGCTTGTAGAGTTCGCCTAGCGCTTCGGTGCTGTTCCCGAGGTGGGTCAGCAAGCCCTTGGCTTGAATGGTGATCGGGCAGGCGGAAGTGTAGGGCGCGTTGATGGACAGGATGGCGTTGGATCCAAGGGTGAGGGATGAAGCCGGGTGAAAATCGGCGTTCAGGGTGATGTTGATAAAGAAGTTGCTGAAGGCAAAATCCGCCGGCACGATCAGGCGGCCCCCGTTCAGCCAGAAGCCGCTGGCCAGATTGGTGGGGTCGATCCACAGGGTCGTTTGGCTGATGTTGAGTGTGTCGTTCGTGTCCAGAGCATATACGGCGCCGTTGGTCAGGATGAACTCGGCGAAATCGTTGGAGGAATAACCGAGGCCGTTTTGCAGCGTCAAGCTTCCCATGGGGTCCGCTGGCAGCATCTTGTTGTAGTCCACCAGCAGTTTGCCCTGGCCCGGCGAGTGGCCGGTGTGCTCCAGGTAGATGGTGCCGGCAGCGCCGAACCGGGGGGTGGCGTTGGTGCTCGTTCCCGACAAAGCCGTCAGGCGGACGGCGTCGATGTCGGTGGACCCGGTCAGGATCACCGCGATCCGGCCGCCGCCGCCGTGGCTGTCGCCGGCTGGAAGGAGCGAGGCGCTCTTGACGCTGATGAGGCCTTTGCCGGCCAGCGTGCCGGTCTTCAGGAACACCGATCCGCCTGACGGGCCGTAGTAGGGATAGGGATTGGCCGTGGCGTTGTTGCTCCCCTCCGCGGTAATGGCGCCGTTCAGCAGAGTGGCGCCGGAAACCGTGAGCTGAACCGCGCCGCCGCCCCACTGTCCGGCGTAGCCGCCGCCGCTGCCAAAATTGGTCGGGGAGGTGATCGAGCCGTAGGTCGTGCCGCCGTTGGAGGGAAGACTGCGGGATCCGCCGATTCCGCCGTGGCCCGCTCCGCCGTTTGCCTTGCCCGGGGCGGGGCCCTGGCCGCTGGCATACCCGCGGCCGTCCGCGTTGATCTGGCCGCCGGCGTCGATGGTCAAGGCGCCCGCCACGTTCAGGATGATCTTGAATTTCTCGCCCAGGGCCGTTGTGCTGTTCGTCAGGTGTGTCAGCACGCCGTTCGTCAAAATGGTCAGGCTGGATACGTCAATCGCGGTATTGGCGGCGATCGTGATCGTGTGGCCGGCGGCGATGGTCACATCGTCGGCCGAGGAGGGGACCTGGTTGGGGCTCCAGACCGCCGGGTTCGTCCACATTCCGGAACCGGCGCTCGTGAGGGGTGCGGCATGAGTGCGGCCGGCTTCCAGAGCGATTACCATGAAAAGGGAAAGGAGCACGGGTGATTGAAGAACCGGGCGGTGACAGCCGATTTTCATGGGTCCCTCCAGAGTAGCGCGGAATATTAGACGGTATGGTGGCAACCATAGCCTTTTCGCCCGTCTCCGGTCAAGATGGATCGGCCGTCCCGGATCCGTATAGTCCGGTCGGGCTCTCCGCGCCCTCAGCGGACCAGGATCATTGCTCCGGAGGATTTGATGAACAGCCAGTTGAGGTTGTTCCCCAAATCGGTTGAATTCTTTCCCGCCACGAGAAGCTGCCCGTCGTTGGCGTTGCAGTCCTTGACCCGCACGCTGCCAATCTGCTGCGTTCCGCCCAGGGCCAATTTAAGGCTGCACTGCGAGCCGTCGATCGTGGATTTGAAGGTGGCGCCGCCGCCGAGCGCCAGCCGGCCGTTGACGATGTTGGAGGCGCCGGCCTGGAATTCCACCGTCCGGACCCCCCCGGTGCAGTCGAAGTTGAAGAACGTGTTGGTCCCGGCGATCGTCGCGGCGTTCGTGCCCGCAAACACGACCGTGCTGTTGGGGGCAGAGGTGAAGCTGACGGTCCAGTTGGTGGTGGTTGCCGTGACGGGCTTGGAGCGGTTCAGCCAGCTGCCGTTGACGGTCAGAGACAGGTTCGAGTCGAGCAGGAGCACGGCCCCGTTGGTGATGATGACCGTGCCGACCGTTGTTCCCGCGATGTTGGTGTGAATCAGCGTGGCGCTGGAGCACCACCGGTTGGAGGAGTCCAGGATGAGCGTCCCGCCGCCGGGCCCCTGGTCCCTGGTTTGCAGGTAAACCGTTCCGGCGCCTCCGCTGGAGTAGCTTCCCTGTCCTGCAATCGCGCTTCCCGGATAGGCCTGTATTTTCAGTTCGCCGAAATCGTTGCCGTTGGTCAGGATGACGGCAACGCGGCCGCCTCCGCCCAGTTGCCAGGATCCGGTTATGCCGCACGCCTTGATCGTTCCGTAGCCCGCCAGGGCTCCGGTCGTCAGGAAGACGGAACCGCCAGAGCCTGCGGCTCCGGAGTTCGTCGCGCTGGCGGAGATCACGCCGTTCACGAGGCTGGTTCCGGCCACCGTCAAGCGGGCCGCCCCGCCGCCGCTTCCGCCGCCGGAGGAGCCGCCGCTGCCGATCGAGACGGGTGCGATGATGGAGCCATAGGTCGGCCCATTCGTCTGGTACGCGTAGCGCAGCCCCCCCAGGCCGCCATGGCTGGCGCCCAGGGTTCCGCTCGAAAGCCCTTTTCCGGGGCCGAAGGTGGCCACATAGCCCGCATCGTCGGCGGTGATCATGCCGTTGGAGTGAACGGTCAGGTCGCCGTTCACGGCCAGGTCCAGTTTGTACACTTCGGCCGTCACGTTGGCCGCGTGATCCACGACGCCGAACGGCTCGACCGTCAGCGGGCAATTCAGGGCAAACGGGGCGTTGACCCTCAGAATCTCGTTGCTTTTCACGGTCAGGAGGGGAGAGGGTGAAAAGGCCGCAGTCGGTTCGCTGATGCCGATGAAGAAGTTGGAATAACTGCTGAAGGGGGTCGCTACAGTCAGGGCGCCTCCGACATAGAGACCGTCGAACTTGTCGGAAGGGTCGCCTTTGATCACATCGATGCTGGAGATCGCAAGGGTGTCGTTGGTGTCCAGGGCAAACACGCCGCCGTTGGTCAGGATGATTTCCGAAAACGTGTAGGAGGAGGGTTCCAGTTCGTTTTGCACGGTGACGCAGTGGGCTCGGGCGTTGTATCCGCCAGCCGAACTAGAGGGGACCGAAGGAATAGGCGGAATGTCTCCATAATCGACGATCAGTTTTCCCTGGCCCGCCGCGTGGTTGGTGTGTTGCAGATAGACCGTGCCGCCGGCGCCCTGCTGCCCGGCGCCGGGGGAAATGCCGGCGTAGGCAATCAGGTTGACGCTGCCGAATTCCAGGGAGTTGGTCAGGATGACGGCCAACCGGCCTCCTCCGCCCCCGCCGCGATTCCCTGATCCTTTACCCCCGGCGACCGTGAGCGTTCCCGTGCCGGTCAAGAAGCCCGTGGTGAGGAAGATCGAGCCGCCTGAACCGCCTCGCGCGTTGACGTTTCCGACGGCGGAGATAGTTCCGAAGACGGTCGTTGTTCCCGCTACCGCCAATTGAATGGCTCCGCCGCTCCCGACGGAGTAGCCACCGCTGCCCAGGTTGGTGGGCGCGATGATGGATCCGTACGTCGGACCCGGGGGGGCTTCGTCGATGGCCGCCCGGCCCCCGTGACTGCCCCCGGTGCGCTTGTTGGGGATCATGGGCCTTCCGGGGCCGTGGTCCCCGGTATAGCCTTTGCCGTCTGCGTTGATTTGTCCGCCCGCTTCGATGATCAGGTTGCCGGAAACGGCCAGAATGGCCTTGAACCGTTCTCCGGCCGCGGTCGTGGTGTTCGAGCCATGCGTCAGGACCCCGCCGCCCAGGATCGTCAGGTTGCCGACGGCATGGGGGATGTTGTCCGGGATCGTGTTGGTGTGGCCGGCGGCGATGTTGACATTGTCGTTGAGGCCGGGCACCTGGGAGGGACTCCACGCGGCGGGATTCGTCCAGATGCCGGAGTTTGCGGTCGTGATGTCGACCGCGTAAGCCCGGCTTGTGAACAGCTCCGCGGCAAGAGAAAGCGTGAGGAGGAAAATGGGCGGTAGAATACGACGGCGACAACCGGTTTTCATGCGTGTCTCCTGGTTCTTTACGAGGTTATACTCGCGAGAGCGATTAACGGACCAAGATCACCGCTCCCGACGACTTGATGAAGAGCCAGTTGAGGTTGTTTCCCAGATCGGTCGATTTGCGGGCCGGCATCAGCGGCTGTCCGGATCCGGCATTGGAATCTTTGACCCGGACGATGGCGATCTGCTGGGTGCCTTCCGGAGCGAGTATCAGGTACCACTGCGAGCCCTCGATCGTGGATTTGAAGGTAGCTTCGCCGCCCAGGGACAGAAGGCCGAGGACGGTGTTGGTAGTGCCGGCGGCAAATTCAACCGTCTTGACCGCATTGGTGCAGATGAAGTTGAAGAAGGTATTGGTGCCGCCGGTGATCGTCGTGGTGTTGACGCCGGCAAACGTGACCGTGCTGTTGGTTCGGGCGACGAAGACGGACCGGTTGGACCAACTCCCGTTGACCGTCATGGACTGATTGGTGGCGAGTTCGAGAATCGCTTTGTTGGTAATCACCACGGTTCCCACGGTTGTGGGCGGCATATTGCTGCTGAGCCGTGTGTAACCCATCGGTGTTCTATTGGCACCATCGATAAGCAAGGTGCCTTCGCCGAGCGCCTGGTCCTTGGTCTGGAAATAAATCGTCCCTGCGCCGCCGCCGGTAACGGGGGTGGCGGTGTGGACAGCCGGTCTGGCTGAGTTGGTGATCTGACCGAAATCGGAGCTGTTCGTCAGGATCAAGGCGATTCGACCTCCTCCGCCCAGCCCTAACGTGTAGTTCGTCGAGGCACTGGCCGAGATGGTTCCATTACCGGTAAGGGTGCCGGTGGTCAGGAATACGGACCCGCCCGATCCGCTATAGTAAGCTTCCCGAGCGTTGGCGGAGATGGCGCCATTCACGGTTGTGGCGCCATTCACGGTCAAGCGTACGGCGCCACCGCCATCCGATTTCGGGTCCACGTTGTAGTAGCTTCCTCCGCTGCCGAGATTCGTGGGTGACGTGATCGACCCATAGGTGGTTAATCCGCCGATGTCAGCGGAGAATCTCCCCCCCCCAGTACCGCCATGGCTTCCCCCCCCATTCCC
>JBIIYJ010000251.1:0-8117 GCA_044346855.1 Kiritimatiellia bacterium | reverse complement strand
ATCTTCGAGGGGGGGATCACCAATTCCGGTTCCGGCGGCGCCCTGACGGTCGGGGCTCTCGCGCTGGGGTCCGGCTCCGCCGGCTCGTCGGCTTACATTGATTCGGGCTCGGGCCTCCTCAAGCTGTCCAGCACGATCGCCTATAACACGGTCAACGACCCCGACAAGGCCGTTCTGGCGGGCAATCTGGACCTGAACGGGCTTACCCGCGTCTTCACCGTCGGCAACAGCGTCGCCCCCGGCGCGGCCGTGGACCTGGAAATATCGGCCGTGGTGACCGGCGGCGTCGGGGTCGGCATCTCCAAGGCCGGCGTCGGCGTGATGAAGCTGAGCGGCGCGAACACCCATGACGGCATCCTGACGAACACCGCCGGGACGGTCATCCTGGCCAATTCCCAGGCGCTGGGCCTCCCGAGCGTGGCGCGCATTGCGACCATCGCCTCCGGCGCCACACTGGCGCTCGACGGCGCGGGGATCAGCGATCCGAACGACCGTCTCACGCTGAGCCTCAACGGGGCGGGCGACACATTGCTCGGACCCGTCAGCGGCGCGCTCCTCAATCTGGCCGGGACCAACGTGGTCCCCTCCAAGGTCACGCTGGCCGCGGCCGCGCAGGTCGCCTCGCTCGGCGGCAAGCTGACCTTGGGCGGCAACATCACCGGCGCGTTCGGCCTGACCGTGACCGGCGAGGGCGATACGACGCTGGACGGCGTGCTGGGAACCGGCGTCGGAACTCTGACCAAGAACGGCGGCGGCAGCCTGGTCCTGTCGGCCTCCAACACGTACAGCGGCATCACCACGATCAACGCCGGCACCCTGGTGGCGGCCCATACGAACGCCCTGGGGACGAGCACCGTGACCCTGTCGGGCGGCGCGCTCCGACTGGCCGCGGATGACCGCGTCTCGCCGAAGAATTTCAACGCCATGACGATGCCTTCCACGATCATATTGGACCGCAGCACGCCGGGAGAATTTCCCGCCACCACGATGGGCTCGCTGCTGATGGGCAACATGGCTCTTTCCGTCGTCAAGGGCGCCAACGTGACCGCCGGCACGCCGAGCCTGACGTTCGGCAACACGCTGGGCACAACCACCATCGGCGGCACCTTCAACATCGCCGACGGCATCGACGTCACCCTGGGAGCGCTGCAGGGGACCTTGTGCGCCCTGATCAAGAACGGCGCGGGCCGGCTCATTCTCAACACGGTTTCGGTCCGCACAACCGGCGCGACGACGCTGAACGCCGGAACGCTGGTTCTCGGCGGGGTTGTCGGCGGCGCCAATGACGCTTTGGGCACGACCGGGTACATCCTCATGAACGGAGGCACATTGGTGCTGGCGGCCGATGCTTCCGCCAAGGCCCATCCCCTCTTCGTGGACGCGAACGCCCAGATCGTGGTGGACCGGGCGACATCCGGAGCGGGCGTCGCCAATACGCTCGGCACCCTGTCTCGGATGGGACCCTACACGCTGAGCGTCTCGGCCGGCACGAATGTCACCAGCGGAACCGCGGGCCTCGCTTTCGGCACGGCGACGCTGAACGGCGATCCGATCTTCAGCGTCGCGACTAACGGGTCTGGCGCGGACACGCTCCTGACCCTGGCCGGGATCGCCGACGCTGGCGTCCCTCGCACCATCACCAAAAACGGTCCCGGTTCACTGACGGTGAGCGCGGCCTCCACGATGACGGATGGCACGCGGGTCCGGGTTGCCGGCGGGCGCCTGAACGCCAACATTGCGGCGGCCCTGGGCACCCTTTCGGTCGTTGACGTGGCGGATGGCGCCGTGCTGCGCTTCGGCGCCGCGCACACGCTTGGCTCCCTGTCCAACACGAACAGCGTTCTCAATAACGGGAACGTACTGATCGATGGCGCGTATGTGCTGACCATCGGCGCCGCCAACAACCTGAATTCGGATTTCTCGGGTACGATCAGAGGCGTTGGCGGCCTGACCAAGGCCGGCCTGGGAACGCTGACCCTTTCCGGCAGCAACGACTACAGCGGCGTCAACACGCTGAGCCAGGGTGTTCTGGTGTCGAAGGATCCCTTCGCGCTCAGCACCAATTCGGTGACGATGGCGGCGGCCACCCTTGATCTGGCTTCCGATTCCAGCATCTACCCCAGAACCGTGACCCTGAGCGCCACACCTGCCACGATTGCGGTGAATCGCGCGACGCCGGGCAACGGAATCGGCCACACGCTGGGAGCCATGGTCACCGGCGCCAATCGGTTGAACGTCGTTGTGGGCAACAACGTCACAAATGCGGCCGGCAGCCTGTCGTTCGATGCCGTGACCTTTGCGACGGGAGCCATCCTGGATATCGCGGACGGCCTTGAGGTGACGTTGGGCCCGCTAGGCGGAACCACGGCGGCCTTGTTTACGAAGCTGGGGCAGGGGCGTTTGATTCTGGGCAGCGCGGCCAGCACGCGGACGACGAGCGCCACCACCCTCAACGGCGGCACGCTGGTCCTGGGAGGTGTGGTCGGCCCCACGTACGACGCCCTCGGCACAACGGGCGCTCTCGCCATCAACACCGGCACCGTCGTGTTCGCCACGGACACGTCGCTCAAGGCCCATGCGGTCACCGTCGGCGGCGATGTCGGGCTCGTCCTGGACCGCGCCACCGGCGGCGAAACCGGCATCGTCAACACCCTCGGCGCGCTGTCGATCGGGAATTTCAAGCTTGCGGTAACGGGCGGCGGGAACGGGATCAGCGGCACGAACGCCGTGGTTTTCAGCACGACCACGCTGACCGGCAACCCCGTGTTTGAGGTGACGACGAACGGCCTCGGGGCCGAAACCCTTGTGACGCTGGGCGCCCTGGCGGACGGCTCCTTGGGCCGGACCATCACCAAGACCGGCAGCGGAACGCTGGCGCTGGGAACGGCGGCCTCCAGCCTGATCGGCGGCACAACGCTGCGCGTTGAGGCCGGCCGGGTCAATGCGAATATCGCCGCGGCCCTGGGTTCGCTCGCGGTCGTGGACGTGGCCGACGAGGCGATCTTCGGCGTCGGCGCCGCCCAGACCATCGGCGCGCTTTCCAACACGAACTCCCCGCTGAACACCGCCAGCGTCGAACTCCGGGGCGCGTATGCCCTGACCGTGGGCGCCACCAACAACCTGAACTCCCTCTTCAGCGGGACGATCGTCGGCCCCGGCGCCCTGACCAAGGCGGGCGGCGGAACGCTGGTCCTCACCGGCGACAACACTTATTCCGGGCTGACCTCCATCAATGGCGGCTGGCTGCTGGCCTCCAACACCGCGGGTTCCGCCACCGGCACGAACGTCGTTCACGTCAACGCTGCCGGCACCCTCTCCGGCGAAGGGTTCATTTCCGGAACGGTGTCCAACCGGAACGGCGGCACGCTGCAGCCCGGACTGGCCGGCGTCGCGGGCGGCACGCTGACGGTCGGCGGCCTTTCCCTGTTCACGGGCAGCACGAACGTCTTCGAGTTTGCGTCCGGAACGAATGACCAGATCGTGGTCACCGGCGGAGTGTGGGTCGTTGGCGGCGACGTCCTGCTGGTGGAAGCCGGCACGACCAACGCCTGGACGACCGAAGGCGTCTACACGCTGGCGCAGTTCGATGGCGCCATTTCCGGCAATCCGGCGCTGCTGACGGTCCGCAATCCCGCGGCCGGCAAGGTGTACTTCTTCGATGTGTCGTACGGCTCGCCCAACCGGCTCACGGTCAGCGTCGCCAAGGACATCTTCTGGAGCGGCGCCTCGGAGGCGGACGGGAACTGGACCACGGCCGCCAACTGGGAAGGCGGCGTCCCGACTTCCCCTGAGACGCTGGTGTTCGCGGGTACCGGCGGCAACTGGCTGACCGGCAACAACAACGATTTCACGAGCGGCACGCTCTTCGGCGGCCTCCTCTTCAACAGCGGGTCGTATGCCTTCACGCTGGCCGGCAACCCGATCAGCCTGGGCGGCAGCCTGGTCAACAACAGCACCAACATCCAGACCCTCGCGCTGCCGGTCAACCTGGATTCGGGCATCCGCATCTTCAACGTGGCGTCGGGCTTCGTGACGATGGCGGCCTCGGTCGGGGAAACCGGCGGGACGGGAAGCCTGGTCAAGAACGGCGCGGGGGCGCTGACCCTGGCCGCGGGCAACACATTCGGCGGCGGCGTGACCATGAACGCCGGCACGCTCAACCTGGCCCATTCCGGTGCGCTGGGGTCGGGCCCGCTCACGCTGGCCGGCGGCTCCCTGGATGCCGTGGGCACGGATGTGGCGGTGTCGGGCGGGAATTCCTATGAGTGGAACAACAGCTTCATCTTCAAGGGCACCCGGAACCTGAACCTGGGCGCGGGCCCCGTGACGCTGAACAACAACATCTCCCTTACCACCCAGGGAACCGGCGACCTCTACGTGGCCGGGGCGATTGCCGGGCCGTACCGCCTGACCAAGGTCGGGGCGGCGCAGTATCTCAACACGCTGACCCTGGCTGGAGCCAGCACGTTCAGCGGCGGCTTCACCCTGTCGAGCGGCTCGGTCCGCGTCGGCCTCCTGGCGGACGGCGGCCAACCCAGCAGCATCGGCGCTTCCTCCAGCGATGCCGGAAACTTCGTCCTGGGCGGCGGCTTCTTCGTCTACACCGGCGCCACGGTCACGATCGATCGCAACATCAGGCTTCAAAGCGATACCCGGTTCGAGATTGTGGATCCGAATACCACGCTGACGATCGCGGGCAACATCACCAATGCGGCCTCATGGTCGTTGGTCACGTCCATGTCGGGTACGCTGGAACTGCTGGGCGACGACAATCAGCTCGGCGGCTTCCTCCAGGTCAGCGGCGGGTATGCCAGCTACGAGGGGCGGATGAGCGCCGGCGGCGGCCGCCTCATGGTCAATGGCAAGGTCCGCAGCGGCACGCTGCAGGCCACGTACGGGAACATTATCAGCGGAACAGGCACGGTCTCGGTCGCCGGCAAGGCCAACATGGCCGGCTCCCACATCAGGCCCGGCCTCGACGGGACGGCGGGCGGCATCCTGACGTTCAACGCCAATCCGCTTGTGTTCACCAACGTCAATGACTCCATCGTGCTGGAGTGCAACAGCCTGACCAACGACATCCTGGTCTCCACGAATGGCCCCTTTGTCATGGCGATGAATCTGAACGTCAGCCTGGTCGAGGAGGGAACGCTGACGCCCTGGAAGGTGAACGGCGACTACCGGCTGATCCAGACGAGCGGCTCGGTCGAGGGGCTCCCGTACATGGTGTTCGGAAATCCGGCGGCCGACACGGCCTACACCTTCTTCCTGCAGGACAACTGGATCATGCTCCGCATTGCGGGACCCGTGGGGCCCACCTGGGACGGCGGAGGGTCGGATGACAACTGGTCCTCGCTGGCCAACTGGAATCCGGAATCGCCCCTGGTGCTGTACGATGCGGTCCGGTTCGCCGGATCGAGCCGCCTGACGCCGTTCAACGATTACGTCAACCGCACCAACGGCGCCATCGTCTTCACCGACACGCCGTCGCCCGCCGGCTCCTTCACGCTGGCCGGCAACTCCGTTTTCCTGGAAGGCAACGTGGTCAATTACAGCGCGGTTCCCCAGACCGTGGGGCTGCCGCTCGTGCTGTCCCTGGGCAACCGCACGTTCAACGCGACGTCGCAGGCCATCACCGTCACCAGCGTCATCGGGGACGCCGGAGCGGGTTACGGCCTCGTCAAGGCGGGCGCCTATCCGGTGAGCCTGTCCGGAGACAACGACTATGCGGGCCTCACGCTCGTCGCCCACGGCGCGTTGAACGCGCAGCATGCCAACGCCCTCGGGACTGCGGCAGGCGGAACGGTCGTGGCTTCCAACGCGACGCTCCAACTGCAGGGCGGCATCGATGTGGCGGATGAGCCGCTGCTCCTGTACGGCCTGGGGGTGGCCTCCAACGGCGCGCTTCGCAACACGCAGGACGCGAATACGTTTGGCGGCCCCATCACCCTCGGCGGCCCCGCTAGCATCAACTCCGATGGCGGGACGCTGACGCTGGACTCCGCGGCGGGCATCGCGGGTGCGTTCGGCCTGACGCTGGGCGGATCGAGCACCACGGTGGTGGCGACTGTCATCAACACCGGCGCCAACTCGCTGACCAAGAACGGGGCGGGAACGGTGATCCTGGCCGTTCCCAATACTTACAGCGGCCTGACCACGATTCTCGACGGCAGGCTGGCGTACGGCTGTGACAATGCGATCGCGGGCGGGGCCGTCACAATCAACGGCAATAACGCCGTCCTGGATATCGGCGCCTACAATGATACGGTCGGGCTGATCACCCTGACAGCCGGCGCGATCGCGGGCTCCGGAACGCTGGACATTTCGGCGGGCTTGAACCTCAACAACGGAGCCGCCTGCCCGGATGTCTATTGCAGCGCCGTCCTGGCCGGCTCGGGCAACATACTCAAGTCCGGTTCGGGCTACCGCGCCACCCTCCTCGCCACCAACAGCACGTATACCGGCAAGACGGAGCCGTCGGGCGGCGGCATCCTGAGCGTCTCGTACCTGGCCAACGGCGGCCTGCCCAGCAGCATCGGGGCGGCATCGTCCGACGAATGGAACCTGGTCCTGCATGGCCAGCTCGAATACACAGGCCCGTCCGTCACGATCGACCGCAGCATGGTCATCGCCCCGAGCTGCAACATCCTGGGCTTCAGGGGGCATACGACCCAGACGGATCAGGACGAAGGCTCGATCGTCGTGACCCAGCCCGAGACGACGCTCACGCTCATCGGCGTCCTGCACAGCAACACCAATGCGGTCGCCCCGGAGGTTCCGGTCAGCTTCTTCTTCAAGCTCGGCCCCGGCACGCTGGAACTGGCGAACACCAACACCTACGTCGGCCGCACGGCGGTCATGGAGGGAACGCTGAAGGTTTCCGGTTCGATTGCCGCCACGAACTTCTTCTGGACCACGCCCCTTTACAACCTGACCGTCAGCTCCAACGCGACGGTCAGCGGCGGCGGGTCGATCGGCCCCGCCGTCCAGGTGTATGCGTACGGCTCGATCGCCCCCGGACAGGACGTTCCGGCCGGCGCCGCGCTGACCGTGGGAGGCTTGATCCTGCAGGCTAACAGCCGCGCCAAGTTCGAGTTCAGCAACGACCCGACCAACGATACGGTCGTGCTGACCGGCTCTGACAACCTGACCATCAACGGCGGCAGCGTTTACCTCTACGAGGAGGGGACGACCAATGCCTGGACGGCCGACGGTACCTATAACCTCATCCAGTACGCCGGCGCCATCGCCGGCGGCGGCCCCGGCCTGCTGAGTGTCGGCAACCCCGCCCCGGACAAGGGCTACACCTTCGCGGTCAAGGACGGCTGGGTGACGGTGACCATCGGCGCCAGCTCCATGTGGGACGGCGGCGGCGCGGACGACAACTGGCTGACGGCCGAAAACTGGACTCTCGACGCGGCCCCGTCGGCTGACGATCTCCTCGTCTTCTCCGGCGCCGTGCGTCCCGATCCGGTCAACGATTACGCGGCCGGCACGCGCTTCGGCGGCATCACCTTCGACGGCGCAGCCGAGCCTTTCGAGCTCACCGGGAACGCGGTCAAGCTGGCCGGCAACGTGATCAACGCGAGTTCCAACCTGCAGGCCGTCGGCCTGGCGGTCGAACTGGACTCGAACGACCGGATCTTCAGCGCGTTGAACGGGGCCCTGTTGGTGAGCGGCGCGATCAGTGACGGCGGCAACGGGTTGGCCTTTGTCAAGTCCGGTTCCGGCGTGCTGACGCTGGCGGGCGCCAACACCTACGGCGGCGCCACCGTGGTCAGCCAGGGCAAGCTGAGCCTGGGCGCGTCCGAAGCGATTCCGGACGGCGCGGGCAAGGGGGCCCTGGACCTGGCGGCGGGCGCCATGTTCGACCTGAACGGATTCAATGAAACCGTCAACAGCCTGAAGGGCCTCGGTGTGGTGTCCAACTCCACGGGCGCCTCCACCCTCACGCTGGGCGGCGGGGATGTGTCCTCCACGTCAACGGTCCATCTGGCGGACGGCGACGGCGCGCTGGCGCTGACCAAGGCCGGCAGCGGCCTGGTGGAACTGCCCGAGGCCAACGATTATTCCGGGAAGACCGTGGTCAGCAACGGAACGCTGCGCGTGAGCAATGC
>JBIIYJ010000250.1:0-8164 GCA_044346855.1 Kiritimatiellia bacterium | reverse complement strand
CCGCCCCGCCCCATGCCCGTCGTGGCGCGGGCCTTGGGCCCGTTCAGTTCGGACGACCCGTACAGGCCGAAGGGCATGCGGGCGGAAGACCCGCCGCTGTCGCTACCCTGCCCCATGCCGCCCGAGCCCCCGACGCCCTGTCCCCGCCCCATTGACATTTGCTGGAACGTCCGGCCCAGCCCCATGCTCATCTGGAGGCGCAGGCGGGCTTCGCACTCCGCCTGCGCCCCTTCGCCGCCGGCCTGGCATTGGCCGACCATGGACAGCATCCTGTCATACGCCTCCTCGGCCGCGGCGGCCCCCGGCGGCACGTCGGGCTTGCCCAGCTCGCCCCCGGCATTCTTCATGAGCCCCTCGATGCCCAGCTTCTCGATCGACGAGGCGATGGCTTCGGCATCGCCCGCCACCTTCGGATAATCCGCCTGGACCGGCTTGGCGTGCTCGCGGAGGCGCTCCTTCAGCGCGGTGAGCTTCCCGCGGATCTCGTCCTGCTCCGCCGCCAGCTCCCGCACGCGCGTCTTCCCGTCCTCGCTCAACGCCTGCCCCTTGTACGAATGAATTTTCCGGACCACTTCCTTCTGCCGGTCCAGCAGGGTCTTGAACGCTTCCGCATCGGCATAGAGGGCGTGGAGCTTCTCAATCTCCCGGTTGGCCTTGGCGATCTGCTCCTGGTAGGCCTTTTCGCCCCCCGACAGGTCGTCCAGCGCCTCCTCCTGCTGCCCGAGCGCCTTGGCGAGGTCGCTCGCCGAGCCGGCGCCCTGCCCCCCCGAGGCCTTGGCCAGTGCCGGGCCCGCCGTCTCCATGTGGAAGGCCCCCTTCTCCAGCTTGCGCGCCAGCTCCTTGAGCAGCTCCTTGTAGTCCTTCTCCACGTCGTAGACCGCCGCCGTCTTCGCCTCGCGGTCGAGCCGCTCCGCCGCCTCGCGCGCCCGGCCGGCCAGGGCGTTCTGCCGGTCCGCGAGATCCTGCAGCCTCCGCTTCGCGTCCTCGTCCAGCGCCCCTTTCGCCGCCTCCGCCGTCAGCGCGGCCGTCTCCTCCCGCAGCCGCTCCTGCTCGTCGGCCATGGTTTTCCATTCCTCCATGAACTGCTCGTATTTCTCCCGCAGGGCGTCGCCCGTGTTCAGCGTCCGCACAAGCTCCGCGTAATCCTCCTCGGAAATGATCGTCAGCCGGCACGCGGGCGAGGACTCCGTCTGCGGCGCCCCGGGCCGGGTGTCCGTGGCGTCGAGGTAATAGTCGATCACGTCGCCCGGCTTGACCCCCAGGTCCGCCAGGTCGAAGGTCTCGATGACGTTCACGAAGGCCGCGCGGCCCGGCCCCTCGTAGAGCGTCTTGCCGGAATCCGCCGAGCCGTTCACGTTGCGGTACATCGTCACGCGCCGGACGCCCAGGTCGTCCCCCGCCTCGACGTTGATCGGGATCCGCGCCTTGGGCGTGGCCAGCGATTCCGTCTCGGGGGAGACCGCCGCCACCCGGGGCTTCTCGTCGGGCGTCACGACCACCCTGCCGCGCACGGGGGCCGCGCAGGCCAGGCCGTCCGGGTCGGCGACCGTGATCTCGAACCCGCCCGGCTCCCCGATCGCGAAGACCGCCTCAACCGTGTTGGGTTGTTCCGATTTTCGAACTTCCACCGGCTTTCCGCCCAGGGTCATGGTCCCGCCCGCCAGCTCGCGGTTGGAGGTCAGCTGCAGCGTCACGCGGGTGCCGGCATACCCCTTGAGCTCGGGGTCGGGCCCCAGCAGGCGGGTGACGGGCCGCAGGTGCGTGTAGGCGGGATAGTCGAAGGTGGCGCGCACGGAGTCGATGCGCGGCACTTTGCTGACCTTGACCTTGTAATACCGGGAGCGCCCGCCGGGCACCTCGGCGTAGTAGACCAGGTCGGAGACGACGGGCTCCAGGGTCTGGCGGTAGGTGTCGCGCTCCGATTCGTAGAGTGGCAGTTCGGTCCGCTCGCGGGGGGAGCGGGTCTCCAGCACGAGCCGGATGGAGCGCGGCCGGCGCCCCAGGGTCTTGACCGCCACGTCGAGGCTGCCCCCGTAGTCGGCCCCGGCGTGGCCCGGCGTGACCTCGAAACGGGTCAGGCAGTAGGGCGGAACGTCGAGGAACGGCAGCAGGTAGCGCGGCAGGACGGTCAGCACCGCCTGCGGGGCCGCCGCGGCCAGCACGAGGCAGGCGGCGCCCAGCCCCAGCAGGATCCGCCGCTCGAGCCGGATCCCGGGCGGGCGCAGCGTGTCGCGTCCGGATTCCCCCGCCAGGCGCCGGGCCGCCTCCTCGATCTGCCTGCGCATGAGCGCCTGCGACACGTGCGGGTCCGGCGGCGCCGCCAGCCGGTCCTCGAAGTCGAGCGCATTCACCACCGCGTTGTCCGTCTCGCGCCGGCCCTCCTCGAGCAGCCGCGCCAGCATCCGGTCGAGCGAGGCGGCCGACAGGTGGCGCCGGCGGACGGCGACGGCGGCGCGCCACACGGCAACCGCGACCGCAACATCCAGGAGCACGCGCCACGGGGCGGAGGGCGCCAAGAGCAGGTCCGCGGCCGCCAGCCCCAGCGCCAGCGCCAGCCCCACCCAGCCGGCGCGCACCGCGGCCAGGGTCCGCACGTGGCGCGCCCGCGCCCCGCGCAGGACCGCCATCAGCGCGTCCAGCCGCCTCTCGCCCGCCGACTCCATGCCGCCTCCCGTCATACCAGCCCCGCCCGCCGCCGCGCGAACCATTCGCAGCCCAGGACGATAACGAAAAACAGGAACACCGGGGGCTTGTCCCACGCGTCCACGCGGTCGACCGTGCGATCGGCCTGCAAGGCAAAAGCTTCGACCATCCGGGGCAGCGTGTCAAGCTCCTCCAGCGTCAGCGCCTTCCCGCCCGTCTGCTCCGCGATCGCCGCCAGGAGCCCCTCGTCCGACGCCACGAAGCGGGTCTCGACCATGTCCGAGTAGACGGTGAACAGGGCCTCCGCCTCGGCCGGCTGCCCGACGTTGCTGTGCAGCACGGCGCGGTACTCGCCCTCCTCGGCGGGGGTGTAGAGGCATTGGAAGTCGCTGGGATTCCCCTTCACCGGCTCCGGCGTGAGCACGGCCTCCCCCCCGCCGGGCGTCCGCACGAGGATGCGGGGGCGGTAGACGGCCGGGTCGATGTTCTTGGTGGCCACCGCAAGCTGCAGCGGCTGGCCCGGCTGCACGGTGTAGCGCGAGGCGTGGAAGGCCACGTCCTGGCCCGGCAGGAAATCGGATTCCGCCACCAGCCAGCGGACCATCTGACTCCAGAAGAGGCGGTAGACGTCCCGGTATTCCTCCATGTCCGCCGGCATGAACGCCCACCGCCACAGGCCGGCCGGGGCCACGCTCATGACCTTGCCCTTGCCCAGCCGCTGGTAGGCCACCGCCGCCACCTGCTGGGTGGCCGTGTGCCCCTTCCCCATGGCCAGGATAACGGCCAGCGAGCGGGTCTGCTTCACCCGGGTGACGCTGATCAGCGGCGGCAGCGAGCGGATCAGCACGTCGGGCGGCTGGGAGCGGCTGATGGAAAAGATCGGGCTGGCCTGGCCGTCCGGCGTGAGGTCCAGCCGGATGTCGTGCAGCACCTCGTCCTCCCAGATCATCGGCTCCAGGGCGGTCAGCTCGGCCGACGTCCTGGACGCGCGCCCGCGGAAGAAGACAATGCTGCCGCCCCGGTCGGCCACGTAGCCGCGCAGCAGCTTCAGCGTCTCCTCGGGCAGGAGCGTGTCCACGCCGCGCCCGAGGATCAGGCAGTCATACCGGTCCAGCTCCGCCCGGGTGCGCGGCAGCTCGGGGGCCCCCTCCGCCGACTCCTTCCGCAGGGTGTCCGCGGAGGTGGTCTCCCGGATCCCGAACAGCCGGCTCCTGGTCAGGCCGAAGACGGTGGTGACGTTCAAGTTGGCGTCGTCCTGCAGGGCGCGGAGCAGGAACTTGCTGTCCCAGTAGGGCCGCGCCTCCACGAGCAGGGCCCGGGATTTCTCGTCCACCACCCGGGCGAAGAGGGTGCGCGCGTTGTTCTTCACGTCGCCCTCGCCCGGCAGCGGATCCACGGTCACACGGTACCGGAAAAGACCCTTGCGCTCCTCCTTGAGCGGGAAGACAATCTGCGAGGAGCTGGCCGACAGGATGGCCTGGCGGGTGGCCACGTACTGCTCCTCGCGGTACAGGTGGACGTTGACATGCCACTTGTCGAACCCCGACTGCGACAGCGCGACGGTGAGCGAGCCGGGCTGGTTGACGAACAGGTAGTTCTGGCTGAGGCGGGCGTTCAGGTAGACGTCCCGCACGTCGACCGGCGTGCCCGCGCAGACGGTCCAGGCGGGAATCTGGCGCATCTTGAGGAGCATGGCGGCGTCCCGCGGATTGCCGCCGCCGTTGTCCCGCCCGTCGGAGAGCAGCAGCAGGCCGGCGCACTCGCGGTTCGGCTCCGCGGTCCCCGCCTCCGCCAAAGCCTGCGCCAGGTCGGTCTTCAGCCCGTCGGCCGGAAGCGGGCCGGCCAGCCAGTCCGGGCCGGCCGCCCGGGAGGCCCCGTCGAAGGTGCGGATCCGCACGTCGTAGATTTTCCCCAGCTCGGCCAGGGCTGTCCCCTTTTTGAGTGCCTGGCGCACCGCCTCGGAGCGGGAGCCGCCCTTCATGTCGGCCGTCTTCATGCTGGCGCTGGAGTCGACCAGCACCCAGAACAGCGGCCTCGCCGCCCGCACCGGCCGGGCCACCTCCTCGAGCGGGCGCAGCAGGACCCCGGCCAGGGCGACCCAGACCAGCAGGCGCAGCAACCCGAGGACCCCCCGCAGCGCGCGGCTTGCCGCCTGGCGGTAATAGGAGTAGGCCGCCAGCAGCAGGCCGGCGCAGGCCAGCGCCGCGACCAGCGAGGCGGGGAACCGAGGATCGAAGGTGAAGGTCGGCATCAGACGCCCCTCCAGGCCAGGGCCAGCCCCTGCTCGGCGGCCAGCAGCAGCAGGACCGCCAGCAGGCACCACGGCCACAGCGGGATCCCCCGGCGCAGGCTCCCGGCCAGCCGCTCGTCCGGTTCGGAGGCCAGCGCGACCGAGGCGGCGGCCCCCTTCGCCAGCTCGCGCAGCTGGGCCGCCTCAAGCCGCGCCAGGTCGCTCTCCCGGCGGTCGAGGTTGACCGCGGCCGACGCCGCCAGCCTGTCCTGCACCCAGACTCGGTAGAAGCCCAGCCTGGCCGTGTCGGTGAACAGGATGGCCGTCTCGTCGTGCCGCATGTTGAAGGTGGCCGACTGGAGCGAGCCGTCGGGCGCGGTAAACCGGATGGGCTGGTCCTGCCGCCAGCCGGGCACGACGGCGGAACAGATGTCGCCCGCCGCGGGGGAGCGCTCGGTCCCGGAGCGGCCGGGCTTGAGCCCGCGCACGATCTCGTGCACCAGCGGCACGAAGAGGGTGCGGCGGGGCAGGTCGCTGTACTCCGGCGCGGGGGAGAAGTTGCAGACCAGCAGCGTGCCGGCCCCAAAAAGCTGGCTGGCCATGGCGATGTTGTTGTCGGCGTATTTCGCCAGCACCTGGCCCGCCTTCTCCGCGCGCTCGGTCGCGAAGCGGCGGCGGAAGGCGATCCTGGAAAGATCGTCCGAATCGCGGAACTTGTGCAGCACGGGATGCTCGAAATTGGCCTGCGCCAGCGTCGTGGGGTGCGCCGCGCTGTCCAGCAGCTCGCCCGCCTTGAAGGGCAGCGCCAGCTCGCCGGCGGACCGGGACTGGAGCCGGGCCAGGTTGGCCGCGTCCTGCCGGGTGCAAAGGAACAGGACCAGCGAGCCGCCTGCGCGCACGTACTGCAGGAGCGAGTCGGCCGCGGCCGGCTCGAGCGGCCCCACGCCGGCCAGCATGACCACGGGGTGCAGGGCCGGGCTGAGCGCGCCCAGAGCGGAGGACGGGATCCGGCGCGCCAGCATCACCGAATCCGGCCCGCCGCCGTGCGGATCGATCGCGCGCAGCAGCAGCGGCACGGCGCCGCGCGGATCGCGCTCGGGCTCGTCGGACACCACCAGCACGCTCAACCGGCCGGCCACCGGAATGACCGTATAATAGGTGTTATCCACGGTCAGCCGGTCGTCGGGGATGGACAGCACGCACTCGAGCGGGCCGGGCTCGCCGACCTTGAGGCGGAAGGTGACGGACTGGCTGACGCCGGCGGGCACGAAGAGCTCGCGCGTGAGCTGATCGCGCTCGCCCAGCGTGAGCGCCACGGGAAACGTGGCCCCCTCCTCGGAGCGGTTGAGCACGCGGCAGGTGATCTCCACGTCCTCGCCCGCGGCGGGGAACGGGGGCTGGACGCGGACGTCGTCGATGCCGGCGTTGATCAGCCGACCCTCGGCGGCGGGAACCAGAACGACGCGGACGGTAGCCGGGATCCGGGTCCAGTCGACCGCCGCCCAGGTGCTGCGCTGGAAGTCGGAGACGACGACCAGCTCGGCGCGCGGGGCCCGGCCGAGCTGGCGCACCGCCTCGGCCAGGGCCGCGTCCATGTCGGCCCGCTCGGCGGTCAGCGCGGCGTTCCGGATTTCGCGCTCCAGCAGGACGCGGCCGGCGGAGGGCTTGTCGAACGTGCAGCGGGGCTTCGCGCCCGCCACGATCAGGTTGGCCTGGTCGGCCGACGCCAGCCCCTGCGCGGTCTGGAGGGCGGCCAGCTTGGCGCGCTCGAAGACGGCCCCGCCCGCCACGCGGTAGCCCATGCTGGCGGAGGCGTCCAGCACGATGACCGTCGTGGAGGGGCCGCCGGACGCCTCGGCGGCCGCCGCGTCCCTCCGCCGCAGCTCGGGCCGCATGAAGGCCAGGACCAGGGCCGCGAGCGCCGCCGTGCGTACCAAAAATAGGAACAAATGACGGAATTTGTGCAGCGAGGAGCGGCTCGCCGCGGCCGCGCGGAGGAAGCGGACGGAGGGGAACGTGATCTGACGGCGGGTGTGGCGGGTGAGCAGGTGCACGAGCACGGGCGCCAGCAGGGCGAACCCGCCGGCCGCGAAACCGGGATTGGCGAAATCCACGGGCATCGTCAGGCTCCCGTCCGCCGCGCCGCCAGGCACCGGCGCAGGACGCCGTCATACGGCATCCCGGTGTGGATGGGCATGTAATCGATCTTCCGGGCCCGCGCGCCGGAGCGCAGCGCCCCGATGAAGGCGGCCAGGTTCGCCTCGTACTGGCGCCGCATGTCCGCCGTATGGCAGACGATCCGCTCGCCCGTCTCGGCGTCCACGAAGCAGGCGTGCGGCACGTCGGGCAGCGTCGCCTCCTCCTCGTGCAGCAGGTGGAGCAGGAGCACCTCGAAGCGCCGGTGGGTGTAGAGGCCGAGGGCGCGGAAGAGTTGGACCGGATCGTCGTAAAAATCGGAGATCACCACCAGGAGCCCCTTTTTCGCGAACAGCGGATGGGCCAGCCGCAAAGCCCGCGAGACGGGCGTGACGCCGCCGGGGCGGCCCGCTTCGAGGCTGTGCACCAGGCGGTAGAGATGGGAGAAGGTGCCGCCCAGCGGCACGTGGGCGGTGAGCTTGTCGTTGAACCGGGTCAGGCTGACCTTGTCGCCCTGCCGCACGATCAGGTAGGCGATGGAGGCGGCGAGCAGCGAGGCGTAGTTGAGCTTGGAGACGGCCACCGGATTGCGGCCGGTGTACTTCATCGAGGCGCTGGAATCCAGCACCAGGTGACAGTTCATGTCCGTCTCTTTCTCGGTCACCTTGATGTAGTAGCGGTCCGAGCGGGCGAAGGCCTTCCAGTCGATGGAGGAAATCGGGTCGCCGGGCGTGTAGCGGCGGTACTCGATGAACTCGGGGGAATGCCCCTTGAGAGCGGACTTGTGGCGGCCGGAATAAAAGCCCTCCACGACCGAGCGGGCCGCGAACAGCAGGTTCCGCAGCCGCGCCAGGTCCTTGTGGCGCAGGTAGCGGAAGGAAGCGGCCTGCGGGCGGGGCCGGCGCGCCGCGGGGGGCAGGGGCGGCGGCTGGATCATGCGCCGGCCCCCTTGTAGGAGGGCTCCTTCACCGTCTTGAGCAGATGCTCCACCAGCTGCGTCGCGCCCACGCCCTCGCCAGTGGCGTTGTAGTTGGGGATGATCCGGTGGCCGAAGATGGGCATCGCCACGGCGCGGATGTCGTCGGCGGAGGGCGACGGCCGGCCGTTCAGCAGGGCCCGCACCTTGCCCGCCAGCACGAGGTACTGCGAGGCGCG
>JBIIYJ010000045.1:0-24786 GCA_044346855.1 Kiritimatiellia bacterium | reverse complement strand
TGCGCGAAATACGCTTCGAGGAATGCGGCCGGCGTTCCACCGGCCGGCAGGCACGCCATCACGTTCGAATTTGCCACGGGCTGCCAGCCCAGCCGCTCGTAGACGCGATACGCCGCCGGGTTGGACGTGGCGGAGCGCAAGCGCGCGGCGAGACGGATCAAACCCCGTCTGTTCTTTTATACGTGAAGTTGATGGAAAGCCCTCGCTCCGCAGGGCAAGCCGGCTTTCAATCTCCGGGCGACGGAAGGATGAATGTCGTCCGCCCGGCGGGTTGCAGGGAGAAGCGGGCGCCTGGCCCGCCACCGAAGAGCTCCGGGGCCGCGGTTGCCTGGCTTCCCTCGAGCCGGCCCGGGATGATCACGGATCCCGCGCGCGGCGCCGAGGATTCGTTGGCCACAGGTGGCCGAAGAGGTTGCGCGAGGGCAAGCCGTTCTTCAGGGCGCCGTCGACCCGCTCGCTGTTGTCGGTCCACCAGGCGTCAGCCCCCTCGAGCACGCGCGGCAGATAATGGCTCCAGCACCAGGCGCGCGCCGCCTCGTCCTCCGCGACTTCCACGACCTGATGTTCCTGCGCCTTCCGCAGGGCGCCGCGCTGCAAGCCCTCCCGCGCCGGGGCGCCGGCCCATGTGCGGGTAGCCGAGCTATCGATGAGACGTGATACCACACCTGCCAAAGGAGGCATAGGCAAAAAAACGAAGAGAGGAGGGAACTACGAAACACCCGAAATACGCGAAAGCCGGACCAGCCTGTTTTTCGCGCCTTTCGAGTGTTTCGCAGTTTAGGCCAATTTCCCGTGAGTCATACTCTGTTGGCTGAGCTATTAAAAAGAGGAGCCGAATTCGGGTCAACCAACTATGCCCCTTATAGCTTGGATGAGGGCAGGCCTGCGATGGGGAAGTTGGATTAGGCGGAAGAGGGAAAAGCGTAATCTAGCGTCGGAGCAATAGAACGACAATAACGATGACAAGAATCAGTCCGACCGATCCGCCGCCAACCCAGATGAGACTGCCAAGAACCGGGGTGAATAAAAGATTCATATCGTTCCTTCCTTGTTTTAAACCCGTCCCATGAGAACCAATATGAGCAGGATCAGCACCACGAGACCCAAGCCACCGCTTGGAAAATAACCCCAGTTCCTGCTATGAGGCCAGGTCGGCAACGCACCCACCAGAAACAGGATCAACACAATCAACAGGATTGTTCCAACGCTCATGGTTCACCTCCATCGTTGAGATAAGAAAACAGGCTGGGTTGGCTTCTGTTCGATGGGGTGTAACCCTTACGGGTATTGGAAGCCAGCATAGGCCACAGTTCATGGGCGGATCGCCGATCCGCCGGCTCCAGTTGGCTCCCCCCCCCCGTCCGCCCTATTGGCGTGACCATTATCGCATCGTCGGCTTGCCCATGCCGATGGTGTTCTTCCATCTGGAGGATGGGCAGTGGGTGGACTTCATCGTCCCATTCCCGTGGGTCAACTTAACCTGCAACATCATCACCTTCGGGCTCGCAGGAGCGGTCGCCATGGCGACCGTTCTCGGAAGAGGCGACTCCCCACCTCGAAAAACGAAAGAAAGGCCTCCGCCTCGGGCAGCATGCGGGGGAACATGTAGATAACCATATCGAATAATATCCGAAATCGGCATTGACTAACCCGAGCATTTGGATAAATATGGATATCAATATGGATACTCCATCGCTCAAGATCAGCCCGGAAATCCTGCGAGTCGTTGCCGGAATCGACGAATTCAAGGGTGCCTGGAAAGCATTCCAGAATATCGCCCCGGATAGGCTGAACCTGCTTCGGAAGGTGGCCACCGTTGAGTCGGTCGGATCGTCTATGCGACCATTAGAACCGTCTATTTGTGGCGCCGTGGGCCGCCGGGAGCCCGTTCGGATCCGCGCCAGGTCGCCGGCCGGCACGTCTCAGGCGAAAGCTACCCGAAGTCCGGCGGCCACGCCATCCGCCAAAGCGAAGACAACGGTTCCGGCTGTCGCCTCCAGCCCGACCAACCGGCCGACCGCCGCTCAGGTTCCCCGGAACAAACCGGCGGCGACGCCTGCCGCCATAAATGTGACCGGGGTGTTCAAATCCAGAACGGAACATGACGGCGAAGTCTACAGCGCGACGATAACCCTGCAGCAGAACGGGGTTCGCATAACAGGGCGCTTGACGACTGTTTTGGTGGGTGAACCGGTGAACCAGCCGATTAACGCCACGCTCAGGGGCAACAGGATTGTGGCGGATAGCGGTGATGACAAAGAGGGCCAGGTGACGGTCAGTCCGGACTCTAACACACTCACACTTACACTCACGGCGACGCAGGAAGTAATGGTTTTCAAGCGGGTCAAATGAGCGGCTTACTGACCCGCGCTCAAGCCGATGGTTCTATGTGTTCGAAACTGACGTGCAATCGCGGCGCCGATCTGCCGCGGCGTTCCGTGGGCCGTCGCAACAATCTTGACCTTGGCAGTGCGGAGGGCATACACTTCGCCGCATAGATTAAAAATGGCATTCTCATGGTGTTATTCGGTTTGTATCAAAGGAATAAGCATACAGGGAGGGGCAGACGATGCTGTTATTACATCGCTTGGCGGAGGCTTGTACGCCGGTTTTCCAATCCATGAAAAAGGGGTTGCCGATCGCGCTGGTGGCGTGCGGGATGTTGGCGGCCTCCACCGCCCAGGCGTGGAATATCAAGGATTACTCGGTGGCGCCGGCCGGCACGGGAACCGTCACCGATCCGTACCAAATGGGAAGCCTGGGCAACCTGGTCTGGCTTTCCGACAACCTCGGCTCGCTGACGGAGCTCACCTACTGCATCCAGACGGCGAATATCGATGCCGCTCCGGCCGCGACCTGGCCGCAGGGGTTCCCGAAGATCTCCACCCAGAATAACAAGAACCGATACATTCTCAAAGTGTATGACGGGCAGGGGTATACGGTTTCCAACCTGGTGATGAAGGTCTATGCGCTCACTCCATTTGAGAACATGGGATTCTTTTCCTACCTGCAAGGGACGACCATCCGGAATCTGGGGTTGGTGAATGTCAGCATTGACGGCGGCGTGTATGACACGGGAGGCTTGGTCGGGTCACTTTATAATGGCGGCGTCATTGAGGATTGCTATGTGACCGGCCGCATTACGGCGCTAGGAGGGGCCGCCGGTGGGTTAGTGGGGTACTCCGCCGACGATCTGCGGATAGAGCGATGCTGGGCGGATGTGACCATTAATATCACATCCAATGTAACCGGGCTGGGTGACGGGCAATGGATGTACGGGCCTAGCGAGCTGGGCGGTTTGGTTGGGCGATGCATCTTTAAGGGTTTTGCCGCGAACTGCTTTGTCCTAAGTACGAACTTATCCCTTTTAGAAGGTGTCGCGGGGGGATTATTCGGGGCGCTAGCCAGTGGCGGCGCCCAGCCCTCATCTGCGCGTTTTGAATTAACGAACTGCTATTCCGTCGTTTCCGGGCTATCCCCATTCGGCTTTGTCGCTCCTGATATGAATCTTTTTATGACAAACGTCCTCTGGGATACCAATGTGGCGGGCGAGGTGACCGGCGAGGCGACGAACTGCGTCGGTTATTCCACCGCGGAAATGCAGCAGCAGGCGACCTATGCGGGGTGGGATTTCCTCACGGTCTGGGGACTCTCGCCCGGCGTCAATAATGGCTACCCGTATCTTGTCCGCAAGTCGATGGCGAAGGCGCCCACCCTGACGACGGCGGCGATTTCCAACATCGGCAGTACGACGGCCGACGGCGGCGGGGCCATCACCGACCTGGGCGGTGCGGATGCCACCCAGCACGGGCTGTGCTGGAGCACGTCGACCGGACCGACGACGGCGGGCAGCAAAACCACGCTGGGCGGGACCAACGCGACCGGCTCGTTCACCAGCGCGCTGACGGGCCTGTCCTACGGAACGAAATACTATGTCCGGGCCTATGCCGAGAACAGCGCGGGGCCGGGCTATGGCGAGGAGGTCAGCTTCACCACCCTGTCGCACGCCGATGCGGTGGCGGCCGCCAAGGCCGCGCTGGAGATCGGCTACGCCGCGGGCGACAGCGCCAGCAACGTTACGCAGAATGTGACGCTGCCGCTGAACGGCGCCTCGGATTGCAGCGTGACCTGGGTGTCAGGGTCCCCGTCTGTCATCCTGGTCGAGGGCGGCGGCGGGCCGGCCTCGGTGTTCCGTCCGCTGTCCAGCGACGGCGACGCGTCCGTCCAGCTGACCGCCACCATCACCAGCGGCGCCTCCAGCGACACCAAGGTGTTCACGGTGACGGTGAAGGCGGAGGCCATCACGCTGTCCGAGGACATGGTCCAGGAGATCATGCCCGGCAAAATGCACGTGGCCGGCAACAAGCGCCTGACGCTGATCGGCCGGAACTTCCGCGCCTATGTCAACAAGGCCGTCCTTTCCTTTTCGGTATCCAAGGGCGGCTGGACCGGCCCGGTCGCGGCGGACGACATCCGCGTGGTCAGCGATCAGCTGATGGTGATCACGGCGCCGGTTGACCCGGCCGATTCGCTGGGCGCCTACACGCTGCACCTGGATCACAATACCCTGCCGGATCTCACCTTCACCGACGCCTATGAGGTGACGGACGACCCGGCGGACCGGGCGCAGACCATCCAGGAACTGGTGATGACCACCCCCAATCCGGATGTGGATGTGCAGACCCTCAGCATCAAGGGCGCCTTCGATGAAGAATTGCCCGGATGCTACAAGATCGCCGGCGAGGGGCAGACGGTGCTGTTCAACTCGTATCTCAAGCTGGAAGTCGAGGGCGATGATCTTACCGTGGACATGCGGGCCGGGCGCAAGCGCATCACGGGCACGGGCCGCTTCAGCGTGGATGCGGAGGACGCGTCCGGGAAGGTCAGCTCGGCCACCCTTTACGAGGGCGCGTTCGAGCTGGTCGAATACGACATGGAATTCGTGTTCAGCGGGGAGCCGACGCTGATGGACTACCTCGGCATTGGCATGGAGGTCGGTCCCCAATCCATGGTGTTCACCCAGGACGGGGAGGACTACGGCCTGAGCATGCAGGGCATGATGAACGCCGGGTTCAATTTCCTCGGGCGCGTGGGCGCGGAAGCGAATGTGGATGACGTCCAGGTGAGCCTGGATGGTTTCGACCTGGTGGCCAACCTCGGCGTGGAGGCCAACTTCGAGATCGCCGGCTTCGACTCGCCGCGCCTGGCGGTGGGCATCGACACTCTCACGCCCGAGTACTCGTTCGGCTGCGGGGCGACCATCCCCAAGCTCAGCGAGAAGTACGGCTTCGACCTGGATTTCACGATCCGAAAGGGAAAGCTGCAGAGCATTGCCTTCCTGATCCGGTATGAGATCCTGATGCCGACGCTGGGTTCGAAGATCACCGCGTTCGGCGGCGGCGTGGAGAACCTGGCCGATCAGAGCCAGGCGCCTTTCACGGTGCGGGCTCGCGGGCAGGTGTCGGACATGGTCGCGCCGGAGGTGCTGGGCAACAACTTCCTCAACACGGATATGACGCTCGGCGTTTCGGCGTATCACATGGAAGCCACCGGCTCGGCGGACGTCTATGGCCTTCTGGATATCGGATCGGCCAACCTGGTGGTGGTGTGGAACGCGAATGGCCATCCGCGGTATTCGAGCCGCGGATTCCAGCTGGATGGCCAGGTGGATATCCTGGAAGCGATTCTGGGAGAGTTGACGGTGAATTACTGGGAAAATCAGGGGTTCTTCGGCGAGTACGAGGCGAAGGTTCAGATCCCCAGCTACGTGCCGCTGGTGGGTGGAACCACGCTGAAGGAAGAACGGTTTTACTCCGACCAGTACCTGGCCACCGCTCCCGTCAAAATCTGCGGCATCCCGACCATCGTCACCTACCAGTATAGCGACTCGACCATCGGGTTCGACGTGCAAGGTTTTCCGCTGGTCCAGCAGATCGGCAAGGCCCTGGTGAACTTCGGCAAGACCCTTTATGACATCGGCAGGCAAGTGGGCGAGGTGATGACCCGATCCCTCTCGGCGGCCAAGGATGCCCTGCTGCGCGGCGATCTGGGCGAAGCGGCCACGGAGCTGGCCAAGGGGGTGGTGGAGTCGGCCCGGGTGGCGGCGGAACAGGTGGCTGTGGCGGCGGCCAAGCTGGCGGAGGAGACGGCCAAGGCGATTGCCGATGCGGCGCAGGCGGCGGCGGATGCCATTGTGGATGTTGTCGAGGATATTGGCGACGCCATTTGTGATTTCTTCTGCGAGGAGGGGCGCAACGCGCTCTCGAAGCATGTGGGCTCGGAGATGACGGCGCTGATCGAAGTGCGCGGCATGGTTTCGTCCGACCTGGTGATTCAGGCGCCGGACTATTACACGACGTACCTGACCAATAAGGCGGCGGCCACGCGCTTCTTCCGGGCGGATTCCGGATATCCCATCGCCCACCCCGGAAGCACCTCCACCGTGACGCTCGTGGACTATAACCCGGCCACGGGCGAGGGCAACATGCTCTACCGCCCGGAAACGAAGAAGGCCTATGTGGTCCTGAATCTGAACCAGGTTGGCTACTGGAACTTCATCGACTGGCAGTGGATCAACGCCTACCCGGATCCGGAGGTGCGATCCAACGTGCTGAACTATGCCTCCATGAAGATCTATAAGCTGACGCCGGGCTGCACCCTGGATTACGTGGTGAAGAACCTGCTCGTGACGAATGCGCCGGGCGCCGTGCTGGACCTGACGGAGGCCGTGGCCCGAAGCGGGGCGAGCCGCTTCCTGCTGTCCATCGCCAGCGACAGCGAAAAGGTGTCCCTCTACCGGCCGTCTGGCGGCGCCTACCGGTTGCAGCTCGACCGGAATCAGCCGGACTGGAACGCCTTGTACGTGAAGGAAGTCGGGAAGTTCTACGCCGTGATCGAGCCGGGCGATGAGCTGGCGGGCTGGCACATCGAGGCGGACGGCCAGACCAGCGCCCGCGCCATCAGCATCACCAATGACACGCGCAGCATGCTGGAAAGCCTGGCGAAATCCGGCCTTCGTACCGATTTCCGCCTGACCGCGGCGCATGTGGCGAGCGGCAAGGCGATGATCGCGCTGGGGCGCGCGACCGAGGCGTGCGCCCTGTACCGGCCGGACGGCTCGGCGCTGCCGCTGGTCTTCTCCGGGCCTGGCCGCAATGCGGACTATCAGGCGAATTACGGGATGGTTTATGTGCTGGCCGAGGTGACCGGATCGAACACGGGCCTGTGGTATGCCGTGGATAAGGGCGTGGTGACGCCGTCCGTGCTGGCCCTGGACGGGGCGAGCACCCTGGAGTCCATGCTGGCCATGATCGCCGCCTCGCCGGACGTCAGCCTCAACACGGTCACGCTGGAGGACCCCGGGCCCTGGCTGCTGCGGGCCACGGGTGTGGCGAGCACCAACGGGATCACGGTGCGCGACCCCGCGGGCCAGCTCGTAACTCCGCCCATGCTGGTCACCAATGACGCCGGAACCCGGGTGCTCTACGTGCGCGTGGATACCACGACGGACACCCTGGGCAAATGGGTCTTCTCGTCCAGCAACACGCTGCCCTTGCAGGTGAATTGGATCGCGGAACCCCTCCTGACCCTGCCTGAGCTGGCGACGCGCTACCGGGCGGGCCGCCCCTATTCCTTTGCCCTGGGCCTGACCACCATCGGGCGGCGCGTGTTTGAGGCGCCCCTCGTCGTCCCGCCCGCCCGGCAGGCTGGGTTCGACTTCGCCACCATCCGGGAGGACATCGTGATCTACCGGCCGGATGGCACAACGGTGCCGCTGGAGTTCAATGAGGCGAGCCCGGACTGGAACGCCTACTATCACGCGGCCACCTCCAACCTGTACCTGATGGCCGACGTGCTGAACGTGGGCTGGTGGCATGTGAACGTGCCTTACGGGCGCGAATGCACAACCTGGCTGATCACGGGCGATCCCGCCCAGACCATGAGCGACTTCAAGGAGGTGGCCGCCGGATTGGCGCCGGGCGTCTCGTACCCGAAACTCCCGAAAGCGGGCTACTACCTGCTCGAAATGCTGAATGCGGATGCCGGCACGGTCATCTCCAAGCCGACGTCGAAAGCGATGGTCTACACCGAGGTGGTTCAAACCGCGGACAATGCGCGGCAGGTGGGCGATACGCGGTATGTGCTGGTCGAGTCCGAGGGCAGTCCCCGCGCGTGGAAGATCACGTCGGACAAGGCGATTACCCTCTCCGCGGCGTATTGCGAGCAGAAGACGCCCGGCGTGTTGACCCTGGCCGACGCGCTCGACTCCGCCGTGACCACCGAACTGGAATTGCCCGCCGATACCAGCTGGGCCGTCAACATCCGCTCGCTCGGCAGTCTCGCCGCCGCGCAGTCGGTCACCCTCCAGCAGCCGGACGGCACGAATTATGTCGTCGAGTTCCTGCCGCCGGAGGGCCTCAGCCACGTCGAGGATTATCCCGCCGCGAACGCGCGCTACGAAACCAACCGCACGGACATGGTCCTGTCCATCAACGCCACGCAGGGCGGAACCTGGCGGCTGACCACGCCGGGCCGGCAGGCCTTCGACCTGTATAAGCTCGGGTTCCTGCCCTCGGTGGAGACGTTCGAGTTTGCCCCGGTGACGGGAGCGGGCGAGAACGTCTATGACCTCACGTGGAAGATCGCGCATCCGGCGGCGGGCAGCGTGGTTTCGTTCTCCCTGGCCAGCGAGGCCGATATCCTGGCCGGCAAGCATCTGGGCAGGGAGCTCGCGACCGGGCTGAACTCCTTCGGCATGACCCGCGTGCAGGTGCCGGCGGGCCTGATGCCGGGGCGCTACTATTTCGTGATTGCCGTTAAGGCCGCCTCGACGGGACGGATGCTGGAGGCCGCGGCGGAGCCGATCACCGTCCGCTATGCGCAAACGCCGCCGGCGCCGGCCAACCTGCGGCTGGACTCGGTGGGCAACGGCGAGATCGTGGCGCTGTTTGACGACTACAACTACTTCGGCGTGAACCACTACGTGATCATGACCCACCAGGTGCGCAGCAACGAGGTTGCCTCTGCGATCGGCGTGATGCGGTTCAGGGGCGCCGCCATGCCGCAGAGCCCCGATGCGGGCGCCGGCAACGGTGTGGGCCAGCGCGTGACCCTCGCGGGCCTTCTGCCGGGCCAGACGAACCTGATCGCCGTCTGCGCCGTGGTGGGCGAGGGCGAGGCGAGCCAGTTCAGTTTGCCGTCGGACATCCTGGAAGTCTATCTGCCGGAGCCGAACCGTCCGGCCCTGGGCCTGAGCGTCACGGTCGCCGCCGGCCACCAGGCCTCGAGCGGCTCCTACACGAACTACTTCCTCTCCCGGGACGTGGTGACCAACGAACACGGGCGGCCGGTTGTGCTGCCGGGCGCCAACGGCTACCAGACCGTGGTGCGGACCAACGCGGTGGTGGAGCGCTCGACGATCCTGAATGCGACGGCGGCCGCGGTGACGGTGACGGTGACGAATGGCCAGGCGTGCGCCTTCGAGGCGTTCCTGGACGAGGTCTCCGTGGGCGCCGTAGCCATCCCCGCGCTGCAGGCCGAGTTCGCGATTTCAGGCCTGTCGGAGGGTCGGCATACCCTGGAGGTGGTGGCGGTCAACGCCGCCGGCGACCGGCGGCGGATCAGCGAGGGCCTGCTGGTCGACCGGACCGCGCCATACCTGGAGCTGTTCCGCCCCCTGAGCGGCCTGGCCCTTTACAACACGACGGTGACGCTGGTGGGGCAGACGGACCAGGGGGCGACGCTGCTGGTCAACAGCAACGATATCACGGCCTCCGTCACCGCGAAGGGCAGTTTCACGAATACGATCGCCGGGCTGGCGACCAATTCGCTGCACACCTTCGTGTTGCAGGCCATCGACGCGGCCGGAAATGTCGCCACGCGCAGGGTGAGCGTGTTCGTAGCCTCGGTGGATACCAATCTGTATCCGGCCGGCAATGCGGACATGGTCGGCCTCGGCATTGCGAACGGCGCCCTGGGCCAGGAGTTCAAGTCCAAGACCACCAATGGCTACACGATTGCCGCGGCTTCGCGCAACATCCGTCTGTCGCCCACGGCGTTTTCGCCCGGCGCGGCCGTGCAGGTCAGCGTGAACGGCGGCGCGTTCGAGGACGTCAACCTGCTGGACGGCTATGGCATTCATCTGGGCGCCGGCCCCAATAGCATCATTGTGCGGGTGCGCTCGCAGGATGGCACGACGGAGCGCGACTATTCCTTCACCACCGACGGCGGCGTGCCCGAATACACCGTGACGCCCAGCGTGGAAGGCGTGGGCGGCCTGGCGCTGCCGACGGAGCCCCAGACCATTGAGTCCAACCGCACGGCCTCCTTCGAGGTCTTCCCTGACCGCGGCTTCCTGCGCCGTGAAAGCGTGGGCGGCACCGCGCCGGCCGGAACGTGGAGCAACAACGTCTGGACCACGGGCCCGATCGCGGGAGATTGCAGCGTGGCCTTTGGCTTCGAGGGCGGCGGCGTGATCGCGCTGGGAACCCAGTCGCTGTCCTTCGCGGCAACCTATCGCGACGCCACGAACCCGCCGTCTCAAACCGTGTCGATGGGCAACACGGGCATCGGCGCGTTTCATTGGACCAATCAGGTGTCGTATAGCGCCGGCGCCGAGGGGTGGCTGTCGATGCTGCCGGTCAGCGGCGCGCTGCCGGTCGGCGATTCCGTGGATCTCACCGCGGCCGCGAATGTGGCGGGCCTCAACGCCGGAACGTATACGGCCACGGTTACGGTGGCGGCCGCGGATGCCACCAATTCGCCGCAGAAGGTCCGGATTGCCCTGACGGTCGCCAAAGCGCCGCAGACGATTACGTTTGCGAACCCGGGCAAGCAGATCATCACCAATGTGACGCCCCTCGTGGCCACGGCCGATCCCAGCGGGCTGCCGGTGGCGTTTGCCTCGGTTACCGGTCCTGTGAAGCTCTCCTCCTTCCTCAGTCCGGCGGCGGCCACCTATACCGGCGGCGGCCAGGTGACCATCGTGGCCGGCCAGGGCGGCAACAGCAACTGGGGCGCGGCGGCTTCCGTCACGCAGACCTTCTGGGTCAGCTCGGTTGTGTGGGTGAGCGAGCCGGCCGCCCGGGGAAGCTATAGCAACGAACTGCGGCGCGGCTTGTACGCCTACGAAGTTGTGAGCGCGAAGCCGGTGAGCTACTCGACGGCCGACCTGCCGTCGTGGCTGACCCTGACCAACCTCGACCTCATCGAGACGCTGGCCGGCACGGGCGAAATCGGATTGGGCGGCGACGGCGGACCGGCCACGAATACGGCGCTCGGTTTTCCCGGGAGTGTGAAGGCCGGAGCGGCCGGGGCTTTCTACTTCACCGACGATGGCAACCACCGGGTGCGCCGGGTCGACACCAACGGTCTCGTGCATACCGTGGCCGGCAGCGGGGTGGCGGGCTATAGCGGGGATGGCGGCCCCGCAACGGAGGCCGCTCTCGAGCGGCCGATGAGCGTGGCCCTGGACGAGGGTGGCAACCTGTATATCGCCGATGTCGGCGCGCACGTGGTGCGCCGGGTGGATACCAACGGGACGATCCGCACGCTGGCGGGAACGGGCGTGGCGGGTTATGGCGGCGATGGCGGCCCGGCCTCCAGCGCGAGGCTGTCCGGCCCTTCCGCCGTGTGTGCGCGCGGAGGCCTGCTGTATATTGCCGACCAGTTCAACAGCCGCGTGCGGGTGGTGGATGAGGGCGGCCTTATCCACACGGTGGCCGGCAGCGGGGCGGCGGGCTATAGCGGGGATGGCGGAGCCGCGACGAATGCGGCGCTGCTCTATCCCGCGGCGGTGGCCGTGGCGCCCGACGGTCGCTTGCTGATCGCCGACCGCTACAACAACCGCATCCGCGCGGTGTCGACCAACGGCGTGATCACGACCCTCGCCGGCACGGGCGATTACGGGTTTGGCGGCGACGGCGGCGCCGCGACCAATGCCCGGCTGAACTATCCGCGCGGCGTGGCCGTGGACGACCTGGGCCGTGTGTTTATCGCCGATACGGAGAACGCGCGCCTGCGCCTGGTGGAGACCAACGGCCTGATCCGCACCATCGCCGGCACCGGAAACTACGGCTGCAGCGGCGACGGCGGGCCGGCCCTGGCGGCCATGCTCGATGCGCCGGCCGGGATCGACGTGGATTCCACGCGCGGGATCATCTTCGCGGACATCAACAACCAGCGCATCCGGCGCGTCCGGCTGTCCGCCGGCCTGCTGCAGGGCATTCCCCGGGAAACCGGCGTCTTCCCCATGACGCTGTGGGCGTCGGACGGCGTCACCTCCAACGACCAGGCGTTCGCGCTGAGCATCGACAAGGCGCACGCGACGGTCACCCTGGGCTCCCTGGTTCACACCTATGACGGCACGGCGAAGCGTCCCACGTGCGACACCGTGCCGACCGGCCTGACGGTGCGGCTGACCTACAACGGCGTGACGAATGCGCCGGTCAACGCGGGCGTCTATGTCGTGACCGGCCTTGTCGATGAAATCAACTGGGAGGGCTCCGGCACCGGGACGCTGACTGTCCAGAAAGCGGCGCAAACGATCAGCTTCCCCGTCATCGGGGACCAGGCGTTGACCAACCGCATGGGACTGGCGGCCACGGTTACGCCCAGCGGCTACGCGGCCGCCTTTGCGGTCGCGAGCGGTCATGCCGCGATTGCCGGCGGCACCAACCTGAGTTTCCAGCGGGTGGGTCCCGTCAGAATCGTGGCCTCCCAGGGGGGCGACACCAACTACCTGGCCGCCCCCTCCGTCACCAACACGTTCACGGTGTATTCTCCACCTATCTGGAGTTCGGCGCCGGTGACCAATGGGACCGGCTCCGCGCCATACTCCTACCGCCTGGTGGCGCACGACCCCGATTCATGGCTCGTTGATTTCGGCGGCGTCTTTTCGAACCTGTTCACCCTGCGGACCAATGCGGAGGAGCGGGTTGTGCATCCCGTGGCCGGCACGGGGCTCGGGCGGTATGATGGCGACGGGGCGTTTGCCACCAATCATGCCGTCTATCGTCCGGCCAACGTCAGCCTGGCGAGCAACGGCTGCCTGACTGTGGCCGATCAATACAACCACCGCATCCGCCGGATCGCCCGGGACGGGTGGATCGAGACCGTGGCGGGCAACGGCGCGGCCGGCTTCGGCGGCGACGGCGGCGCGGCGACCAACGCGCAACTCCGGTTCCCGGCGGATAGCGTGCAGGATGCCGCCGGCAACCTGTACATCGCGGATCGCGACAATCACCGCATCCGCAAAGTCGATCTGGGCGGCGTGATCACGACCCTCGCCGGAACCGGCGTGCCCGGCTTCAGCGGCGACAACGGCCCGGCCGTCAGCGCCGCTCTGAATTTCCCCTCGGGTCTGGCGCTGGATGACGCAGGCGCCTGCCTGTACATCGCGGACCGCGATAATCATTGCATTCGCAGGCTGACGCTCTCCAGCCGGGTTATCACCACGGTGGCGGGAGCCGCCTTGCCGGGCGATGCGGGCGATGGGGGGGCGGCCGCCAGCGCACGGCTGCGCAATCCGACGGACATCGTTCTTGACAGCGTGGGTAACCTTTACATCGCGGACCAGAATAATCACAAGGTGCGCTGGGTAAATACCAACGGCATCATGGCGTCCCTCGTGGGAACCGGCGTGTTCGGGTATTCGGGCGACGGCGGGCCCGCCACCAACGCCATGCTGAACAAGCCCTATGGCGTGGCGCTGGACGGGTTCGGACGGCTCACCATCTCCGATACCGACAACAACCGTATCCGGCAGGTGGATTTGGGTACGGGTGTGATCCGAACCCTGGCGGGTTGCGGCGTGGCCGGATATAACGGCGATGGGATCCTGGCGTCGAATGCCCAGTTCAACGCGCCATACGGGTTGGCGGCCGATCCGCTCGGCCACGTGTTTGTCGCGGATAACAACAACCAGCGCATCCGCCGCCTGGACACTGGGTCCGTCTATCTCACGGGCTCGTTCACGCACAGCGGCTCTTACCCGGTGGCACTGTCGGCCACGGATAACGACGGCCATGTCACGGGGCAGGACTTCACGGTCGAGGTCGTGGTCCCCGGCGGGATCGGCCTGGCGACGAACGAGCTGGCCTTTAGCGCAACGTATGCGGGCGGGAATCCGGCCGATCAGTCCGTGATTCTGACCAATGTGGGCTGTAACGGCTTTGCTTACACCAACTGGATCGTCTACAGCGCGGGCGCCTCCAACTGGCTGACGGCCCTGCCGGCGGCGGGGTCGGCGGAGTCCCACGGCGCGACGACGCTGACCTTCGGCGTGGCGGTCACGAACGTGAATGCGGGCGTGCACACCGCCACTAATTACGTGACGGCGGCGGAGACGACCAACTCGCCCCAGGCGGTGGTGGTCACGCTGACCGTGGCCAAGGGCGTCCAGACGGTCAGCTTCCCGGCGATGGACGACCAGTTGATCACGAACCGGCTGACCCTGGCGGCGGCAACGGCCTCCAGCGGCCTGCCGGTGAGCTACGCGGTGCAGAGCGGTCCGGCCGTCCTGGCCGGCCTGTCGAACCTGACCTTCACGGGTGGCGGAACGGTGACCCTGGTGGCCTCGCAGGCGGGCGATTCCAACTGGAACGCCGCCTCGAATGTGACGTGCTCATTCGAGGTCAGGCCCGTGCTGACGATGGCGGTCGAGCCCGCCGGGACTGGTGACACGACGCCGGCGCCGGGCGAGTATCCGGCTCCGTTTAATGTGGCCACGGCCATTCAGGCGAGCGCCCGCGCGGGGTATCACTTCACGGGCTGGACCCAAGCCGGCGGCGGGGGCGTTGTGGCGGCGACGAATGAGGCGTCCACCACCGTGACGCTGGAGTCCAACTCGCTGGTGACGGCCCATTTCACGCTGAACGTGATCACCGCGCTGACCGACAAGGCGGAGGTGACGGTTCGCGAGGGCGGTACGGCTAGCTTCCAAGTGAAGCTGAGCGCGCAGGGAACGGGTGATGTGGTGGTGGCGGTGGCCCGTGCCAGCGGCGACTCCAGTCTCACGGTTTCCAACGGCGCGAGCTTGACCTTCACCACGGCGAGCTGGGCGGATTACCAGACGGTGACCCTGGCCGCCGCCGAAGACAACGAGGACAACGAGAACGGCCTGGCGGTCTTCAGCGTTACGGCCGCGGGAGTCACCGGCGCGGTGATCACGGCCACCGAGGCGGATGACGACTATACGCTTACTGTAACGGCCACCAATGGAACGGTGGCGATAGACTCGGGCGTGAAGGGGGGCATCAGGCAGCCGCTCTACGATCATGGAACGGTGGTGACGCTGACGGCCACGCCGAACGAAAGTTATTTGTTCAGCGAGTGGCTGGGCGATGCGAGGGGTACGGAGAATCCGCTGGCGCTGACGATGGACGGGAACAAGGGGGTGACGGCGTGGTTCGGGCCTGTGGCGCCGAAGGCGCTGCCGCCGAGTGCGATCAAGAAGAAGGCCTTCACGGCTCGCTGGCGGTGGGTGGAGGGCGGCGCGCCGGAGGGCGAGTTGAGCGTGGCGCCGGATGCGGGATTCGTCAATCCCGTGCCTGGCTACGAGGCGCGCTATGTGTGCAACATCACGGAATGCAACGTCAGCAATCTGGTGGCGAACCGGGATTACTGGTATCGCGTCCGGCGGCAGACGGCGTGGAGCGGGGCCAGCGATTGGTCGAAGGCCATGAAGGTGCATACGGGCGGGGGCATGCCGGTCTTCACGTCGCTGTTGCATGACGCCCCGGCCGGCAGCGGCATTTGCCAGGAGTTCGCGCTGACGAACCTGGTTGCCGGGTCGGCCCTCTTGACGGTCAAGTCCTCCGACACAAACAACGTCAGCGTGGTGCTGACGACCAACGCCCTCTTCCTGCACTACCTGTGGAAAGGCACGGGCGCGACCGCCCGGATCACCTTGACGACGAAGCATCCCGAAACCGGGCACAAGGCCTCGTATGAGGCGGTGGTGAGTCAGCCTGGAGGCCGGGTGGTGGTGGTGGAGGTGGGCCCCCTGACGAACGCCGGCAAGCGGCTGGCGCAGGAGGTTAGGCTCGAAAACCAAACTGGCAGACGGGTGTTTGGCGTGCGGCTGCGGGTCGACAAGCTGGACAACCCCGACTGGGTGCGCAACCGGAGCGGGTTCTCCCCCTACGACGAGCAGCAGGCGATCCTGGAGTATCCTTGCGTGTGGCCGGCGGGCTCGCAGCTGGTGGTGCGCGTGGTGTTCCGCGAGGATTACCTGAAGCAATCGGGGCAGAGGCCGGCGGAGTATTGGGCGGGCGCCATTCTGCCGCCCTTGAATGGCAAGGAGCCGATCACGACGACGCCGTCCCTTGCGGGGAGCGCCGCCTATGAAGACGCCGGCTTGTGGCTGCTGGATCTGCCGGTGATCGGCAACCGCTGGTATTCGGTACTCCAGTCGGACGATGCCGGCGTCAGTTGGACCACGAATGCGCCCGCCATCCGCGCCACGGCCCATTATCTGATGTGGCTGGATCTGGAGGCGGCCACAAACCGCCTGTACCGGGTTCAGGAGGCGGGGCGGTGATCCGGTCGATAGAGAAATGATTCTGAGCGTTTGACAGGATTGCCGGGATTCCAGCCGGCGCCCAATGCGTTTAAGGTGGCCCGGGCGACGAAGCACCAGAGAACCTGCTGAAGACGTCGCATGACCCAGCGTGAGAAGAAGAGTGCTGCCCGTGCCGCACAGGGTTGCGCCGCGGGTTACCCGGGTTGCGCCGCCGCCCGTCTGGCGGCCGGTGGTCCGCAAGGTGCCGCCCGAGCGGGAAGTCGTATCGATCGTGATGGTCCTGGGCGTGAGTGAAATAGCGTATGTCAAGGACGCCGTCGAGTTCGCTCCACCGGGCACAACGGCGGGCGTCCAGTTGCCGGGTGTGCTCCACGTTCCGTTCGCATTAACCGTCCACGTGCCGGCGCCGGCTTGTGCCGGGGGGGATGCAAGCACTAGGTTCTGCCGGGTACAAGTACACCTTCACAATACGATCGTGTTTGGTGTATATAGGGTAACTTTGATTGGGCGGAGGAGGAAGGAAGAGGCATGAAGCAAACAACAGTCAACCTGCACAGCAAGTTTCAGATCGGCCGGGTTGATCCGCGGATTTTCGGCGGATTCCTGGAGCACATGGGGCGCGCGGTTTACGAAGGGGTCTATGATCCTGGCAGCGCTCATGCCGATTCGGAGGGATGCCGAACGGATGTCCTTGATGTTCTCCGGCGTTTGAATATGACGGCGATGCGATACCCGGGTGGCAACTTCGCCTCCGGCTACCACTGGCAAGACGGTGTTGGAGCTCGCGACAAACGGCCGACGGTGCGGGAGCTCGCGTGGCAGAGCATCGAAAGAAATCACTTCGGAACGGGCGAGTACATCCACCTGTGCCGGAAAATGGGATGGACTCCCATGTTGACGGTTAACCTGGGAACCGGCTCCCCGGAAGAGGCCCGCAACTGGGTGGAATACTGCAACTGCCCGCCGGGTACGCGATACGCCGACAGGCGTGCTGAAAATGGGGACAAGCAGCCCTATGCGGTCAAGCTGTGGTGCTTGGGGAACGAGATGGACGGCCCCTGGCAGCTCGGGCATGTTCCCGCCGAGCACTATGCGATCCGCGCCCAGCAGGCAGCCAAGATGATGAAAGACACGGACAAGTCGATCGAAGTCGTGGCCTGTGGCTCGTGCGGCACGAGCATGCCCACCTATATGGAGTGGGACCGCAAGGTGCTCGAGCACCTGGGCGACCTGGCCGACTACATCAGCCTGCACCGCTACGTGGGCAATAAAGACAACGACACGCCGGAGTACTTGGCCGTCAGCAGCGCTATCGACCTTCAAATCGAGGAGATGGACGCGGTCTGCCGGTTCGTCCAGGCCAAGCGCCGGAGCAACAAGCGCGCGTATCTGTGCTTTGACGAGTGGAATGTCTGGTACAAGAACATGCAGATGGATGGCGAATCCAAGTTTGCGCCCCACCTGATCGAAGAGATCTATAACCTCGAAGATGCGCTGGTCGTGTCCGGGTTCCTGCAATCCTTTATCCGCCATGCCGATGTGGTGAAGATCGCCAACCTCGCGCAGATCGTCAACGTGATTGCGCCCATCCTGACGCAGGGCGACCGCGCGCTCGTCCAGTCGATCTTCTACCCATTCGAGATGGTCTCCAAGCGTCGCGAGGGCATCTCCCTGCGAGTGGCCCTGGACGGCCCCTCCTACGCAGGGCGGGGGCGCGCGCCTGTCCCCTATATCGATGCGAGCGCCATACTCGACGGCCACAAGCTCAAGCTGTTCCTCACGAATCGTCATGCTGACGAGGCCGCGGAAGTGCGCGTGGCGGTTGCCGACCGCGCTATGGTCTCCCTCGAAAACGCGGAGATCCTTACGGGGCCGGACGCCAAGGCCGCCAATTCATTTGAGAACGGCCAGGTCATCAAAGCCGAATCATTTGAGGGTATATCGGTCAAGGCCGGCCGTGCGCGCTGCGAGCTCCCCCCCTTGTCCTTCGTTGCGATGACTTTGAACTTGGATGGGGACCATGCCTGACAGGAAAGGTAAACACGGGGACGGGCGAGATTATTCGGAAGGGGGCGATGAGGCGGCCAGGGTGTCGGCAAGCATGAGGCGTAGGGTGCGCTTGCCGATGGTTGATTTCAGGTAGGTTTCGCGGCGCAAGGCATCCGCTTTGGACCGATAGTGTTCGCAGAACAGCAGGACGAAGGGGCGGCGGGGAGCTGTTGCCGGGGATTTCCCGGAATTGTGTTCTTCGAGGCGGCGGGAGAGGGCGGTTGAGAAGCCTGTGTGGAGATTTCCGTCTTTCAAGCTTTTCAGGACATAGATGCAGTAGCGTGGGAGGGATGTCATTTTGCCACCCCTGTAGTAGAGGGATCAGGCCGTCAAAAAAAGAAATGCCCCTGTTAATGTCGTTGAGCCTCGTTGAGCCGGTTTTCGAAGGGTGCCAACTCGTGGTTGGCGGAGAGGGGGGGATTCGCCACCAGCCCGATTTATGCTTTCACAACTTGCTGTAAATGAACGCTTTATGACTACTGCCGTTTAGTCGAAGTGCTTAAAGGTGAAGGAAAGGTGAAATTCTGGGCGTGTTTTCCGCCTCGTTGTCAGGCAAGACCTTACACGCCAGGCCTCCCGTCCGACACGGTAATCTGGGTGGTGATTCCGCTGAAGTCAGAGTGAAAGACGGGGCTTCGACGGATTCTTAAGCGATGAAAACACCCCCTCCGCCCTTTCCACCGCCTTCCGTCGGGAGGGTCGAACTCCTGCGAGACCGTCTTGATCGCCTTCCGCTCCCCGTTAGCGGGTTAATGGCGGCTCGCAGGGGCTGGAGCGGAGCTCAACTTATCTCCCCCGCTTTCCCTACCGCATTGGGCGTCCTGGGGGGGGGCGATCCCCCTGAATTTCTCGGTGGACGTACGGGGAACTTCAAGAGCTAGTCATACAGGGCTTGAATCAGGAACGTATCGGCGTATGATCTAGGCTATAAAAGACCCCTTGAGCTATCCATGGTCACACATCCAACAAGGATATTGTTGATGGATTACTACAGTGGAAAGTCATTTATAGGAAGCGGTTTTAATCCTTACCAAGAAGTTCCTTATGTAGTCTTTATAGCCAACTGGGACAGTCGCCGATATGCGGCTTTGGTTGAGCTAAATGGCGATATGATAACTGTTGGGTATCAATGTCCTGATGGACACTGGGAGCCTTGTGCAATGCACCCGATGGCTTTGTTAGCCATAGGTAATTTCGGAACGGAAGCAGAACTTTTTGATTCATTTTCGGAAATGGCTCATAAATACGATACATTCCCTCTTTTTGGTACTTCTCCTCAAATTAAGAATACCTTCTAGCAGGACTTACTTGCGGCGGTTTTGTGCCCTTGATAAGAGATACTAATTGAGTTAACGACGGAATCTGGAAGGTCAAAAGGAGATTCACAATGGACGTGACACTCATAATTGATGACTTGTTTATCGAGAAAGCCTATAGAGGATTTCTCAAGACCTATATTCCAATGTATGGCGATGTCGTCAAGAAACCCCTTTCCTATCAAGATGTATCAGCAGTCATTGGAAGGGGGATCTCTCCCGCGCATGTTTTTTATCTTGATGACCGGCCATCCTCATTTCTCAAAAGGCATATCGTTCCGCTTGTTCGGCTGGCACTGAAGGAAGCTGGCAAGACAATCCCAGAAGAGATAACCGAAGACGATGTGCTCGATTATGCGAACGAAACTCTAGGCATTAGCCTGCCTGATTTAACAAGGCTTTCAACTGACCCGATATTTCATTCATGTGAATTGCTGACGATGGAAGCATCTGAATTCGGACTGAAGGCAAATAACCTAATTATCCTTGGCGACGATCCCGCTTACGAGATCACAAGGCAGGTAGACCAGTTGCTGTTCATCCGACTCGAAAGCGAGCAGACCCGAATGCCCGGCGATGTGAGATGGATCGATATCGATCATGTGTTTTGTACAGCTTGCAATGTACTCCCTTAGAAATGACGATACGTGAACCAGATAAGAGTCCTGGCATGCATATTCCCCGTGCATCCGTTGCCCCGTGGATGGCGGCCATAGCCCACAGGATCGGCATTTCCGGCAAATCCCGAAATGCACTATCCTCGCCCAAGTGTTCGCGGACCTCATGCACGATGTCGCGCAAATCGAGATCGACCGCCCCCGTGATAATGGTGTCGGCGGTACTGAGCTTCATGCCTTGGGTGTTGATGCGACGGAAGCATTCCGTGATCTTTCCGATCGGCATGTGAACAAACATGCAGAATAGGTCAAACCGGAGAATTCTGTTTCGACATTCCCTTACCTTGGAAACCGCTCTCTTGGAAAGCCTGCCGATCTTGTGCTGCCATTGTGGGTGGAGGACATCATGCAGGGATATGTAATCCCCAGGGCAAGGTCGACGGTATCGGATTTGTTGATCGTCATCCTCGTCTCTGAGCGAAAGAACGACACGGGAGAAATCGACATCTCGGCCTCTTGCATTCTTTAATGAGTTGCCTTCCCTGACATGATACAACACAGAAACCCGCTGCTGACCGTCTATAAGGAACCACACCTTGGAATGGTAGTCGCGGAATGGCGGAAGCACATGGTACTTCTGTCTGAGGTAAAGGCGTTGGTTCTTCGGCGTCTCCCAAATCAGGATAACCCCGATGGGCATGCCTTGATAGATGCTGTCAAGGAGTTTGGCGGCTTTCCGACCGTCCCAGACGAACTCGCGCTGGAGCTTGGGAATGGCAAATCGTCCCTCGTCGACTTCCCGCAGGAGGCCCCGGACTTCTCTCTTAGCTATTCTGATTGCTGTCTTCATACCGTTGGTCGTCAGATCTCGACTTCCTATTCTTCCGTCTTCTTCTTGCGCCGCCCCTTCGTCTTGGACTCTTCGGGCCGCGCCTTATACAGACTCTCAAGATCGTGGGCGATGGCGATAGACTTGTCGTGACGGCAAATGTCCCGAACACGGTCAGGCCAGATATTTAGCGCCATATGAGCCCAGTCGTATTCTCCCTTCTCCAAGCGCTTCCAGCAGTCCTCACAGTCTTTGGCCCACTTGCGATGGCGGAAAAGCTTGTACAGAGAGGCGGCATTAATAATAACCCCGTCGTTCAGGTTCGGCCTGTAAGGAAGGGCCGCCAAGCGGAGAAGTTCAGCCTTAAACTCTTGCAGTTCTGTCAGAAAGCCCCGTAATTCATTAAGTGCATCTCGAGTTTTGGTTGCGTCGCTTCCCTTCAGTGCGGCCAAGTCCTTGTCGGTCGTGGTCATCCGGCGAGTCGTCTCCTGGATCTTCGGATCGACGAAGTCGTTCACGCACTTGTACAATGTCTGGTCGGTCAGGCGATGGTAATAGACCCAGAGAGAGTAAGAACCGGAAGCGGTGGAGAACATCGATGTATTTGAAGATCCTTTTTCTCTTTTGTGCCTTATCCAAGAAGGGAAGATATTCAATCCGATCAATTTGAAAATTGAGCTGGGGGCTCCTAACGACTGTCACAAAAACAGCAAAAAGTACTGCTTGGACAAAAAGGACGGCCACCTTATCGGGAGCGGATACGCTCTCTCTGCAGACAATAAGATGTGGGTGAAACATTCATGGGTGATTTCTAAGGATGCCACGCTCATTGAAACCACAATCCCCAGAAGCAAATATTTTGGCATAACCCATAACCCAGAAAGCTTTGTGGATTGAGCCAATAAACCATCATGCCCACCGCAACCTCCATTCTGCCTGTCGCCGCCGCCCAGCCCGCCGAAGCAGACGGCTGCCTGGGGGTTGCATCCACCCCACTGCCCTGCGAGGATAATGAGCGAGATGGCATGCTCGGGTTGGCCCATTCAGACAACCCCGGCAAGCCCGTCAAGGCGTCCGAGTTCGTCTGCCCTACGTGGACGCCCGCCCAACCGGATCGGGTCGCCACGACGAACGGTGACCCGTTCTCGCCGATCCTGACGATCATAGAGGCGGCGGAAATGCTGGGGATCAGTCAAAAAAGGATGCAGAACATCATCGCAGAGGAGAAGACCAGGCTCGGTCGCCTGCCGGAATTCGTCTGCGACGCCGGGGGGAAAATGCGGAGGCGGATCATCAAGGATCAGCTCATCGAGTGGCTCAAGTCGAGGAAGGTCAGGCGGGGACGCCCTTCGAAGACAGCATGAAGACCTATTGCAAAGAACTGGAATCGGACAACCGTGAGACGGCCTGGCCTTTGGGCTTGTACCGCCGTGGCATGTCATTCCGGTTCCGCAGGATGGCTGGCGGCCAGAAGGTCTTCGAAGTCTGGGGTGCCCTGCCCGTCGCCGATGCCATCCGGAAGGCTTCACGTTATAACCTCGATCTTGAGGAAGGCCGTCAGCCGGCAGAGGTCCAGCCGAAGAAAAAGGTGTCGGCCATCTCGTTCCTCAAAGATACCTGGCTGGCCAAGAAGGCGACGGAAGTCCGTGCCAAGAGCATCATTCGCTACCGGGCCGTCATCGACCATTTCACGGCATATCTGGAGAGTCGTGGAATGGCCGGAGCCGGCATGGAGGCCGTCACCTACGAAATTGCTTCCGACTATGTGACTCATCGGGCTAACCAACCTCTCATGCCCAACGGGCAGAAGAAGTTCACACGGGCGATGAAGAACGGTGCATCGAAGAAAACCCTGCATTTCGAGCGGGAAGTCCTGTTCTCAGCCTTCAAGGAGGCGGTCAAGCGTGACCTCGTGAAAAAGAACCCCTTCGAGGAAGTCCGCCCCAAGAAACCCACACGTCACGAGGTGGCCTCCGTCCATCATCCGCTGACCGTCGAGGATGAGACGGCCCTGCTCAAGGCTTGCGGTGAGCTGGACGAGACACGGGCCGACGCCGACAATCCCCGGTTCCATGACATCGTGCTGTTTCTGGTCAGGACGGGCCTCCGGCAGGACGAGCTGTGCCAACTGGAATGGAATGACGTGGACTGGAAGGACGGGTTGATCCGCATCCGCCAGAAGCAGGTCGAGGAGACCCGTTCCGTGGCGATCCCGGAGTCTGCCGTCGCTGGCTTGAAGAAGCGGATCGAGGGGAAGACGCCCAATGAGTCCCTGTTCCGGGACGAGAAGGACATTTCCGCTTTCGGGGTTCGCCTTTGGATCAGGGCCAAGGGCGAGGTGTTGGCCATCAAGGCGGGGGACGTCGATCTGAAGGTCAGGCGGATCGTGACCAAGCGGACTTACTCATGGAAGCCCAAGGGGACGAACGGGGTGGTGCCGATGTGCAAGGCCGTCAGGGACCTGCTCGCCAAGCTGGATGAGCGGAAGACCAGCAACTTCGTGTTCGCCCATCGGGACGGCGGATCGTGCCGGGTTGACCTGCTGGCCATGCTGAAGACCGCCAAGGAGAAGGCTGGAATCAAGGGGAATCTGCGGATTCACGATTTGAGGCACACCCTGGCTTTTCGGTTGAGGCGGGACAAAGGCGTTCCCCTAGAAACCATCATGGGGATTTTACGACACGCCGACATCCGGGAGACCCTCATATACGCCCCCTATAGCTTGGATGAGGGCAGGTCGGCAATGGGGAAGCTGGATGAAGCCCACTTCTAGAAAACAGCTATAGATATTCCTCTATTGCTCCAGTTTTATCCTGGTGTTAAACGACTTCAACCTGGTATTTTTACTTGCATGAGAATAGGCGATGTTTATCGTTACGCTAGACCTTATTCCGTATTGCCCGAAAAAATAGATGGCTTGGTGAATTATTTTTATGCTACCCAAACTGGGGGTTGCACGCTTGCCTTGCTCGAAAAAGGAATTAATGCGATTGGAACTATTGAAGCCCCTGAGGGGTTTCGTAGACCTGCGATATTAATCCGGAGCAGTCCCCATAAAATCGGATCATACGAAACACCTTGGCAAGATGTTTTTGACACCGACAATGGACATACCCCTTCCGTTCACCTGTCGACCCGTTCCTGACGCCATTCCTCCTGCTTTCCCCCCAGGATTCTCTTCTCCCCTCATATTCCCCCAAGGTGAAGGATTAGGTGAAACCTGGCGGGAAAGTACGGGAAATGTCGGGAATCTGCGGGATATTGGACGGCGTAAGGAAAGGATCGAAAATCCTAGTAAAACCTCGAAAACCTTGTGATATATGGGGTTTTCAAAGGTTGCCACCTCAAGGATGGCGGAGAGGGAGGGATTCGAACCCTCGGTACAGGTTTAAGCCCGTACGGCGGTTTAGCAAACCACTGCTTTCGGCCACTCAGCCACCTCTCCAGGGACTG
>JBIIYJ010000249.1:0-8222 GCA_044346855.1 Kiritimatiellia bacterium | reverse complement strand
GAGCTGGCCGCCCTCCTCGTAGCCCACGTAGCCCGGAGGCGAACCGACGAGCCGCGAGACGGTGAACTTCTCCATGTACTCGCTCATGTCGATCTGGATGAGCGCGTCCGAATCATGGAACATGAAATCGGCCAGGGACTTGGTGAGCAGGGTCTTGCCCACGCCCGTGGGGCCGAGAAAAATGAAGGAGCCGATCGGGCGCCGCGGGTCCTTGAGATCCGCCCGCGACCGCCGCAGGGCCTTGGAAATCGTCCGCACAGCCTCGTTCTGGCCGACGACGGACTTCTCGAGCTCCGCCTCCATCTCGAGCAGGCGGGTCAGCTCCTCGCCCTCCATCTTGGTGAGCGGGATGCCGGTCCAGCGGCCGATGACGAGCATGATGTCCTCGGGCGTCACGCGCAGGTTCTTCCGGGCGTTGCCCTTCTCCCAGCGGGAAATCTTGTCCTCGAGCGCCTGCCGCTCGCGCCGCTCGCGGTCGCGCAGCCGGGCCGCCTCCTCGAACTTCTGCTCCTTGATAGCCGCCTCTTTCTTGAGGCGAAGCTTCTCGATGGCCACCTCGCGCCGTTTCAGGTCGGGCGTCCGGGTCGTGTTGCGGATGCGCACGCGGGCGCCCGCCTCGTCGATCGTGTCGATCGCCTTGTCGGGCAGGAACCGCCCCTTCAGGTACCGGTCGGACAAGTGGGCGGCGGCCTCGATGGCCTCGTCCGTGATCTTGACGCGGTGGTGCTCCTCGTACTTGGGCCGGATGCCCTTGAGTATCTGGACCGTCTCCTCCACGCTGGGCTCCTCGACCTTGACGGTCTGGAACCGGCGCTCGAGGGCGGCGTCCTTCTCGATGTACTTGCGGTACTCATCCAGCGTCGTGGCGCCCACGCACTGGAGCTCGCCGCGGGCCAGGGCCGGCTTGATGATGTTGGAGGCGTCCATCGCCCCCTCGGCCGAGCCGGCGCCCACGATCGTGTGCAGCTCGTCCACGAAGAGAATGACGTTCCCCGCCTTGCGGATCTCGTCCATCACGGCCTTGATCCGCTCCTCGAACTGGCCGCGGTACTTGGTGCCCGCGATCATGAGCGCCAGGTCGAGCGTGATCACCTTCTTGCGGCGCATGTTCTCGGGCACGTTCCCGTCCTGGATGGCCTGGGCCAGCCCTTCCACGATGGCCGTCTTGCCCACGCCCGCCTCGCCGATCAGGACCGGGTTGTTCTTCGTGCGGCGGCAGAGGATCTGGATCACCCGCTCAAGCTCGTTGGCCCGGCCGATGACCGGGTCCAGCTTCCGCTGGCGGGCCAGCTCGGTCAGGTCGCGCCCGAAACTGTTCAGGGCCGGCGTCTTGGACTTCCCCTTCGGGGCGGGCGCTTCATGGGACGAGGGCGGCTCCGGGGCCTCGCCCTTCTTGGCCTCCCGCTCCTCCGACTCGCTTTCCTCCGCCTCGCTCTCCTCCGCCTCGCCCGGCTCGCTTCCTTCGGCGGCATTGCCGGGATCCAGCACCCGCATCACCTCGGCCCGCACGGACTCGATGTCGACGCCCAGCGTCCGCAGCACCTGGGCCGCCACGCCCTCCTCCTCGCGGAGAAGGCCCAGCAGCAGATGCTCCGTGCCGATGTAATTGTGGTGCAGCTCGCGGGCTTCGGCCGCGGCGAACTGGAGCACGCGCTTGGCGCGCGGCGTGAAGGGAATGGGACCGACGGCCTTGCTCTCCCCGCCCTGGCCCACCACCTTCTCAACCTCAAGGCGAACCCTGTCGATCGACAGGCTCATCCGCTTTAAAACGTCCACGGCCACGCCTTCTCCGAGGGCAATCAATCCAAGCAGCAGATGCTCGGTGCCCACGTAGGAGTGGTTGAATTTCTCCGCTTCCTGACGGGCCATCTGGATGACCTGCCGGGCGCGCGGTGTATATTCATTAAAGTTGTTCATTCCGGTCCTTTGTTCGACGTCGCTGACATTATGTCGTAAAAACCGGAATGCGTCAAATCGATTCGACGGCCGCAAAACGCTCGCGCAACAGGTCGGCGCGCTGCTCGTCGCGCTCCTCGGGGGACAGGTTCCGGGCCGCCCGCCGCTGCAGATGCGCGGGCTGGACCAGCAGGAACAATTCGTCTAACTCGCTCCACCCCATATTCTTAAGCCAATTCATCGCCAGGCCGAGCCGGATGCCGGACAGCAGGTCGAGCGCCTCCTCGGTCCCCACCAGGCGGGCGTGGGTCAGCAGGGCCCGGGCGCGCAGGACCCGGTCCCTCAACAAGGTTGGACGAGTTTCCATCAGCCGCTGCCGCGCATGAAGCTCGTGGCGGATGATTTCCTCCACGGTTTCCGAGAGGCGGGAAATGATCGACGGCTCGCGCTCGCCAAGGGTGATCTGGTTCGAAATCTGGTACATGCAGCCCGAGGCGTCGGTCCCCTCGCCCAGCAGCCCGCGCACCGCCATCCCCAGCTTGCCGAGCCCCTTGCCGACCTTCTCCGCGTCCCCCGCCAGCCGGAGCCCGGGCAGGTGCAGCATCACGCTGGCCCGCAGCCCCGTCCCCACGTTGCTCGGGCAGGCCGTCAGATACCCCAGCTTCGGCGAAAACGCCAGCGGGACCTTCCCGGCCAGCGCCGTGTCCAGCGCGTCCACCCGGGCCCAGAGCGCCGCCAGGTCCGACCCGGGAGCCAGCCCCTGCAGGCGCAGATGGTCCTCCTCGTTGACCATGATGGAAAGGGACTCGTCGGGCGCCGCCAGCAGCACGCTGCCCTCGCCCTTGCCCATCAGCTCGGTGCTGATCAGGTGGCGCTCGAAAAGCAGCTGGCGGTCCAGCGGCCCCGCCTCCTCCATGGGCACCACCGAGCCGCCCTTCAGCGGGGGCAGATCGCTTAAAATGGGTACTAGGCGGCGGCACAGCGTCAGCCCCTCGCCGTCGCCCGCCCACCCGGGAAAGGCCGCGTCCTTCACGTTGCGGGCCAGCCGGATGCGGGAGCTCATGACGACTCCCAGGGGATCGGATTGCCTCAGCCAGGGCGGCTGCCCCGGCCGGCCCGGCCGCGCCTTCACGCGCCCCCCGGCGAGTCGCCCCGCACCTGCTTCAGCTCGTCCCGCAGCCGGGCCGCCTCCTCGAAATGCTCGGCCGCGATGGCGGCTTTCAGCTTCCGGGACAGCGCGGCCGTCCGCTCCTGCATGTCCTGCTCGAGCCGGATGCCGTCCGGCACCTTGCCGCCGTGCAGGCTGTGCTTGTGCAGCCCCGCAAGCAGGGGCGCGAGCTCCGCCGCGAAGGCGTCATAGCAGGCCGGACAGCCCAGCCGCGACGTCTTCTTGAAGTCGCTCAGCCGCATGTGGCACTGCGCGCAGCGCGGCTCCCCCTTCTCCGGAGGAGCCTGCTCGGCCTGCTCCGACTTGAACAGGAGGTCCGCCAGCGAAATGGGATCGTCGACGTTGATGCCGTGCTTGGCCGCGCAATCCTTGCACAGGTGGTACTTCTTCATCTCCCCGTTGAGGAGCTGGGTCAGATGCACGTTGGCATCGTCTTCGCCGCAGGATTCGCAACGCATGAACAGGCTCCGTCCGCCCGGAGGGGCGGCCTAGCGACTAAATTATGAAAATCGAACTTTGATTAATAGCGGATTAGGCCGGAATGGGTCAAGTTTTTACGGCTCCGGCCGTTTAGGATTGAGCCCGCCGGCAAGATGGTGTATCCCTCTTTCTGCCATGAACGCCCGCGAACGGATCAGCGCCGCCTTGCAGCACCGGGAGCCGGACAGGACGCCCGTCTTCGAGTACGTCCTGCTCGCGCCGATGGCCTCCCGCCTGCTGGGCCGCCCCTGCGCCACCGATCCCGGCCACTGGGCCCGGCTCCTCCGGGAAATCGGCTGGGAACAGTCCGTCCGCCGGCTCGCGTCCGACCAGTTGGACCTCGCCCTGCTGCTGGGGCACGACATGATGTACGTGGTCCCCAATCCCCCGCCCCCCACCCCCGCGAAGGAGGGCCCCCCACGCCGCTGGAGCGCGGACCCCGCGGAGCGGCTCCACATCCGGAACGAGCGGGCCGCCGCCGCCCCCCCGCCCCCGGAGGAAACCCTGCAGGTCTATGCGTGCCTCAAGGACGAGATGCGCCGGCGCGACGCGGACCTGCCCATCCTCGCCCCCGCCTATGTCCACGGCATCTGGACCGACGTGGACCTGATGGAGGCCCTGATCCTGGCCCCCGAGGCGGCCCACGAGCATTTCGCCCTGGCCACCCGGCAAGCGCTGGCGCTGGTGGATCGCTATACGGCGCTCGGACTCGACCAGATCGGGGTCGGGGGCGACTTCTCGGGAACCCGGCCCCTGATCTCCCCCGCCGCCTATCGCGACTTCATCGTCCCCGAAGTCCGCCGCCTCACCCGCCATATCCACGCCGCAAACCGGATCGCCGTCCAGGCCAGCGACGGCAACCTGTGGCCGGTCCTCGACGATTTCCTGTTCGGCTGCGAGGCGGACGGCTACCTGGAAATCGACCTGCACGCAGGCATGGACATGGCCCGGCTGAAGGCCGTCACCCGCGGCCGCGTAACCTTGTACGGCAACCTGGACTGCGGGATCACGCTAAGCTTCGGGACTCCGGATGAGGTCGCCGCCCATGTCACCCGCTGCCTGGAGGCGGGCCTGGGCGGGGGCGGCCACATCCTCTGCGCCAGCAACGCCATCACCGACTCCATCCCGCTGGAAAATTACGTGGCGGCCGTCAACGCCTACCGGGATATGTTCAATCTTCCGAAGTTCACGCCAGTCTGACGACGAGTCCGACCTGTCCGACCTGTCCGACTTGTCCGACTGCCCCCTGAACCCCGAACCCTGAACCGGGCACCAGAGACCTGCCTCGAAGCGCGGCAGGTCTCTGGTGCCCGGCTTCGCCCTGACCCCCCCACGCCTCCCCTCAATACGCCAGGTCGCGCGCGTCCGTTTCGCGGATCTTGCGCAGCCGCTCGATCAGCTCGGCCTTCTGCGGGGAATCCGCGATCTTGGCCAACTCGGTCTCGATGGCCTTCAACCCAGCCTCCCGCGTCTCGGGCGAAGCGTAGTCGATCAGGTATTCGAGCAGGGTGGTCAGCGCGTTGGGCGTGCAGAACCGCTTGATGAACCCGGGGATGGCGAACTCCATGAAATGCTCGCCCGTGCGGCCCAGGCGGTAGCAGGAGGTGCAGAAGCTGGGGATGTAGCCGTCTTCCAGCAGCTCGCGCATCACGACGTCCAGCGACCGGATGTCGCCCAGCTTGAACTGCTCGCGCTCCATCACCTGGCTGTCCCCCGCCTCGGTGTAGCCGCCCAGCTCGATGCGGCTGCCCGCGTCAATCTGGGAAACGCCGAACGACATCGCCTCGCGGCGGAAGGCCGGACTTTCCCGCGCCGTCAGGATGAGCCCCGTGTAAGGCACGGCCAGCCGGAGAATGGCGATGACCCGCTTGAAGTCGTCGTCCGACACGAGGTGCGGCCACGGCTCGGTCACGCCCGAGGCGGGCCGCAGCCGCGGAAAGCTGATGGTGTGGGGCCCCACCCTGTACTTGTCCATCAAGTGCCGGCTGTGCGTCACCAAACCCAGCACCTCGTGGCGCCAGTCGTACAGCCCGAACAGCGCGCCGATGCCCATGTCGTCGCACCCGGCCTCGAAAGCCCGGCTCAGGCTGTCCAGCCGCCACAGGAAATCGGACTTGCGGGTCCCCTTCGGGTGCATGCGGGCGTAGGTCTCGTGGTGGTAAGTCTCCTGGAAAACCTGGAAGGTGCCGATGCCGGAGGCCTTGATGGTCTTGAAGCCCTCGTGGTCGAAAGGCGCCGCATTGATGTTGACCCGGCGGATCTCGCCGCGGCCGTCCTTGACGGCGTAGACGGCCCGCACGCAGTCAGCGATGTAATCGGCGGAATACTCGGCATGCTCGCCGAACACCAGGATCAGCCGCTTGTGCCCCTTTTTCTCAAGGGCCAGCACCTGGCCCTCGATCTCCTTCGGCGCCAGCGTCCGGCGGATCTGCTCGGTGTTCGTGCGGCGGAAGGCGCAGTAGACGCAGTCGTTGATGCACCGGTTGCCGATGTAGAGCGGTGCGAACAACACGATCCGGTTGCCGTAAACGCGGCGCTTCAACTCGCGGGCGGTCTCGAAAATGGCCTGGATCTGCTCCGGGCCGTCCGCCGCGATCAACTCGGCCGTCTCCTCGGGGGACAACGCCTGCTTGTCCAGGCTCTTGGCCAGGAGATCCTTCAATCGGGCGGAATCCGGCCGCGGCCGGGCAATCAGCGCTTGAATCGCGGCATCGTCGATAAAATCAAAGCCGTTCCGGCTCAGGTCTTTCTTCATAGTCGCGTCATGATAGCACGCCGGTCGCGCCCAACTCAATCATGAACACGAACACGCGCTTAGCGCGCGGGGCGCATTGCAGATTCGTCGAGATTATGCCAGTCTGGCACGAAGTCGATTTGGAGTGCGGCGGCTTGACGCCGCTTTGGCTGGCACCGACTGGACGAGACAACAACGACTGGGCGCCGCGTCAAGCCGACACGCTCAGGCAGGCCTATCGAAGCGCAGGGCAGCCGCATCGCAAAAAGCGGCGTCAAGCCGCCGCACTCCAAATTGAAGATCTGTCGATCCCGACGAAACTGCAATGCGCCCGCTTACTGCGCCGAACCGACGGCGGGCGCGCCGGCCTTATCCGGATTTTCCCCGAAAAAGGCATCCATCCGGGCCAGGCCGTTCGAACAACCGGCCTCGTACGCCTGCGTCCAGACGCCCGTCAGCCGGGGATCGTCGACGATCGCCCGCGGAGGCGCCACGGGCGTGCCGTGGAAAAAGGCGGCCGAAACGACCCAATCATAGCCGGTGATGTAGCCGTCCAGCGACACTTCGCGCTCAACCTCGTCGGCCGCGGATTTGAAGGGCTCGGGCACGACGATCGCTTCCTGGCGAAGCGGCAGGAACTGGCGGTCCAGGGTGAGAATCCACCGCTCCCGGGCAGCAGCCGTCTGACGGTCCGCGAAATGCGACGAAACGCCGCAGCCGCTGGCCAAAACGGAAACAACCATCATGATGGCGACCAAAAATTTCATTCCACACCTCGTTCAGAATAACCCTGCAGATGAAGATGTAAACGAGGTGCACAGAAAAGGCAAGCCTTAAATTTACCTTTTTTCCGGTAAGCCGTTTTTTGGGGATTTTCCTTTCAGCGGCGGTTGGGGCGCATCTGCGATTTGCAAGGCCCATAGCCGTGGGGCATGCAGATGGCCGCCACGCATCATGTAAAAACCTTTTTTACCTTGTCCCCCCATTCGCAAAGTGAGAGTATTCGACAAATCAGCCTCATTTCGAAAGAGGTTTCCATGACAACCCCACCATCAAACGATCGTCTCGCGAAATTCTTTGCGAACCTCAACAAGCCCCTTCCGGGAACGCCGAACCACCTCGTCGAAATTCTCTGCGTCATCGTGATTGTCGTCATTCTCGCGGGGCTTTGCCCCTGCTCATGCGCGATGACGAAGGAACGAGGCCGCCGAGCCCAATGCACAAACAATCTTAAATTGGTCGGTTTATCCTTCAACCTGTATGCGGCGGACAATGACGAAACACGTCCGACCCGTTTAGGCCATTTGGTTAAGTACATCGGAGGGGAAGCCAACGTGAAAATGTTCATGTGCCCTACCGCCACACGGATTCTTCAATCCGAGGCACCTCGCCGCATTTCAGAATTGAATGAAAAGCCCGAGTATTCCAGCTACTCCTATCTTTCGACCACCGGCCTCGTCGAAGGCCCTGTCGAGGCGTCCATCGCACCCCTGATGTGCGACAAGCCGGGCAACCACAGCGAAGACGGAATCAACATCCTCTTTGCCGACGGCCATGTCAACTGGTGGAACGGGACGATCGAAGATTATGCCAAAACACACTCCCTTTCGATAACCGTCGTCACAAACTGGCTGGACTGAAACATGAAAAAAAGCGCCCCCTCAAAAGCTAAAGCATCCCCCTCCTACACCGGCGACCGCCTGAACCATGTCGCATTCCCCCTGGGCGGCATGGGCGCGGGCATGGTCTGCCTCGAAGGGGCCGGCGCCTTCTCGCACGTTTCGCTCCGCCACCACCCCGACGTGATGAACGAGCCGCTGATGTTCGCCGCCCTTCACGTGAAAGGGGTCGCCCCCGCCCGCGTGCTCGAAGGCCCCGTGCCCATGCACAAGATTTACGGGCACCCCAAGGCCTCGGGCGGGCGGGGCGACAAGAACTTCGGCC
>JBIIYJ010000248.1:0-8230 GCA_044346855.1 Kiritimatiellia bacterium | reverse complement strand
GATTGTTTTCGCGTTGTCCATTCGAGTTCCTTACGGATTGCGGTTCAGATCCAGGCGGATCGGAATATCGAGCAGCACCGAGAGCAGCATGGCGAGTGTCACCATGATCAATTCCCCGGCGATAAGCCCGATAAAGAGTCCGCGGACCGTGATGTAGGTGTTTTTGCCGCCGTACCGGGTTACCACCGCTTTCGCGGCCCAGCCGATGAAGATCGAGAACCAGTAGTACCGCATGATGGGGTTGACGAGCATGATCAGGCCGATGGGATGGGGCAGGAAGAAGAGCGACTGGCGGAGATAGAGGAGGATGGCCATGACGCTGCCGCCGAAGATCACCCAGCCGGCCTCGCCATGGGCGGGGAGCGGTGGCGTCTTGCTCATGGTGGCGATCTTCTCGAACAGGCTCTTGGGGAAGGCGGTGTAGAACCAGTTCGACATCTGGTCGGCGCCCGTGGAATAGCAGAGCATGATGGCGGTGATGACGGAGACGACCATGGCGGCCACGATGGCGACGCCCATGAGGGCGTGGAACTTGGCGCGCGACAGGCGCAGGTCGTCGCGCACCTTGAGGCTGTTGGCGAAGGCCGGGGCGATGAAAGCCTTGATGTCCAGGAACAGGATGGAATAGTAGACCATCAGCGGAGCGAAGAGGGACGGGGCCGTGGAGGCCTTGGCCATTCCGGTGAAGGAGCGGATGAAGTGGAACGGGCTGACCCAGGCCTGGAAGCCGAGCAGGCCGCCCTCCGTCACAGCGCGCACCAGTCCGATCGTGATGACCAGGATGATGAAGAGGCAGAAGAGGGTGTGGCCCAGGCCGGCGCCGAGGCCCTTCCAGAGGATCAGGGTTAGGCCGACAAACGAAGCCAGGAACAGCACGGAGGAAAAGCGCAGCTCCTTGCGCTCATCCGACTCGAGGTCCTTGGTGACGCCGGGCATGAAGGCGCAGAGCAGGTAGCGGCGGCACTTCCACAGAACCAGCGAGGCGAAGACGATAAGCGCGCCGCCGCCCTCCGCCGTCCTGAAGTTGAACGTGTACCACCATTCCTCGGGGAACGACTTCTCGTTAACGCCCAGATTCATGCTCACCATCAGCAGCAGCTGGGCCATGTAGAGAATGGTGAAGAACCAGAGGGAGAACGAGACCTTGGTCGGGATCAGGAAGGTCAGTCCAATCATGGTGAAGAAGATGGCCGACTTGGCGCTGGGCAGCAGGCCCTGGAGCGGGGTGTTGGTGATATAGGCGTTCCATTTCCCATTGAGATCGAGCTGGGTGAGACCGGGCACGGCGCCGCTCTGGCATAAAATGTTCCAGCCGAGAGTGAGTCCGGAGATGAGGAAACCGGTCCAGAACAGGCCGGAGCGGAAGACCTCCGGCACCCAGCCGCCGGGCTTGTCGTTGTGGCCCGCGAGCAGTTCGGGGAGTTCGGCGAGGGGATAGATGAGCTTCTCGTTGTAGGCCCACTGGCGGAAGATGAGGACGTTGAAGGTGAGCAGCATCAGGTAGGACAGGATGATGAGCAGCCCCCAGCGCAGCAGGGGGCCGGTCCAGTCGCTCCAGGGGACGTCGCCCAGGATGTAGCGGGCGAAGGTGGCGTCGATGGACGGGAAGCGCATGCGGACGGATTTGAGAGCTTCGCGCGATTCGCCGGCGGGCTTTTCGGAGAGTCCCTTACGAACCTCGGCAAGGTCGGTGAGGAGGAGTCCCACGTTGCGGGTCACTTCCAGGTGGCGGGCGGCCATTTCACGGCGGGCGGCGATCCGGGCGGCTTCCTTCTTGAGCGACTTGCGTTCCGAGTCGAGCTTGCCGATGCGGGACTCGATGGACTTGATTTCGGAGCCGATGGCCCGCCGTTTTTCGATGTTCAGTTCGCTGATCGTCTTTTCGGCTTCATTCAACAGGACTGTTTGGCGGTCGTCGCGGGCCGAAACATCTTTGAGCCTGGCCTCGAAGGGGGCGGCATCGGAAACGGTTTCCAGGGCGGCCACGGTGCGGGCGAGTTCAGACTCGACCTTCTCGCGGACGGCCGGGGGCGGGGGGGCGTTGGCATCGGCGTTTTTCAGCTCGGCCATGGCGGCGCGCAGGCCGGCCAGGGCGCGGCGTCCGGTTGTCAGGCGCTTGAGTCGGGCGGTGTAGCTGGCGAAGTCGTCTTCCCCCGCGATCGGGATGAACCCGGGGAAGGCGCGGAGAGAGGACGGAAGGCCCCGGCGGAACACCTCGACCTTGGTCTTCGCCTCGTTTTCAACGGCCGTCAGTTCGGCCTTGCGTTCTTCGACCATGCGGCGCTGGGCGTTGAGTTGTTCCATCAGCCGGGCGGAGGCGAGCGCGGGATCTTCGGACGACTTCGCCTTCCAGGCGGACTTGGCCTGGAGAACGGCCTGCGCGGCGGAGGCCAGGTCTTTCTGAAGCGTGGCGATCTCGATATCCCGCTCGGCGCCGGCGGGCTTGGCCTGGGCGGCCTCCATCCGCTTCGCCAGGGCTTCCTCGCGGCCGAGGGTGCGCTGGACGCGGTCGGCCCCGTCATAGAGGGCCTGAGTGGTGTCGGCGGCGGCGATGGCGTTCTGGAAAGCCGCGGCTTTTTCCTGGATGCCGGGAACGGCGACGAAATAGGACTCGTTGACGAACGGTTCGACGTAGCGGTTCCACTCGGTCTGGTCATTGCTCCAGTGGCGGTTGAAAAGGCTGCCCACGACCGGCAGGAGCTGGTCGGTCAGGCCGAACGTGGAGATGCCGGCGGACACGAGGCCCATGGTGAAGACGACCAGCGTCTCGGCCACGGTGAAGGGGCGGATGAACTTGATGAGCCGGCAGACGGGGTTGATCAGGAGCACCATCAGGAGCAGGAGCACATACGGCAGCACGGGGATCTGGACGGCCGTGATGAAGATCGCGAGCCGGTGGCCGAAATAGACGGTCAGGATGGCGAACAGGACGGTGAAGACCAGGCCGAGCCCGAAGGCGCGGCCGGTGATGCGGTTGGGCGAATCGTTCATGGACAATCGGTCCTCCTAAAAGAGCAGGGGCGCCATCATTTTGGTTAAGATCGTGAAGGCCACGGCGACCATGGCCACGAGGCCCATGCCGCAGGAAAAGCCGGCCATCAGGACGGGAGCGTACTTGAGCCACTGGTCGCCCATGCGTCGGCGGATGTAGTAGCGGCCGACGATGGCGCCGGCGATCTGCATGACGAGGATGCCGGGGAAGCTTTCGCCGAGTCCGCGGACGAGGCCGAAGATGACCAGCGTGGGCAGGCTGAAGACGGAAAGCAGGATGAAGCTGCCGATGCCCGAGGCGATGCCCGCGCCGAACCACTGCCATTTCCAGGCTTCCATGAAGAGCGAGCCGCCCTCCATCGTGGAGCTGTAGGTGAGCGAGGCGGTCTTGGCCTGCAGGTCCCACATCTGCTGGGCGAAGGGATACGCCTCGGACGGGATGGGGGCCATCTGCCAGAGCACCTGGGAGAAGATGATCGAGGCGATGATGATGATGGGAATGACGACGGCCTGCGTCTTGATCTGGCTGATGATCTTGGTTCCGCAGAGTTCCATGACGCGGAATTCCTTGGCCGCGAAACCGTAGTTGGGGATGGGGGCGGGGGCGAACCAGATGCGGACGCCGCGGTAGCCGCTGAGGATGTAGGTTGCTTCGCGGATGAGCGGGATCGAGATGGACTGGCCGCAAAGACCCTCGAGCTTGGCGGAGGCGTAGGAGATCAGGGGGGTGTAGATGACCGCATAGAACACGAAGAACGGCCACGGGAAGCCTGGGACGAGGAAGCACGACAGGGTGATCCAGAAGGCGCTGGTGGCCAGGTAGATGCCCATGGAGATGAAGACCGAGAAGTCGCCGCGCGTCACGTTGTTTGTCACGAAGCGGCGCCAGGCGCTCATCTCGATCGCGATCGGCGTATCGCCGGGCTTGAAGTTCCTCCGCTCGCGCCGCTTCTGGATCAGGGTCTCGAAGATTTTCCAGAAGCTGATGAGCGTGACGGCGATGGTCAGGCCGACGGAGAACGACAGGTAGAAGTCCACCGAATTGCTGTACGCCGTGTCGATGAATCCCATCTGGGAGGTCCAGCTCGTCAGGATGCCCTTGGAGTGGAGGATGGGGTTCAGGATGAAGGTCATGACGAGGCCGATGGCGCCGCCGACCACGGCCCAGAAGGGCATGACGGTGCCGAGAAGGAAGGCGCCGATGTCGAAGGTCAGGTTGAGGGGCGTGGCGGGGAAGAAGCGGCTGACCTGCTCGGTGAAGTCGATCCAGGGGATGGGAATGAGGCGGATGGGCTTGGCCAGGATGGCGCCGGTGACGGCGGGAACGCCGATGTAGACGGCCCCGAAGAGGAGGCCCATCATGCCGCCGATGGAGAACCAGCGCCAGCGCCACCGCTCCTTGTTCTCCTTGTTTTCCGTGAGCGCCATGATGCCCGAGGCGTCCACGGGGGCGAAGGGGAAGGGAAGTTTCTCGACGTCGTTGGTAATCCGGTAGAGGACGTAGCCAAGTCCGTAGTGGTCGATCTTGCCGATGATCACGCCGAAGGACGACAGGAGGATCGGCGCCAGCCAGGCCCGGGTGAAGAAGGTTCGGCCGGCCGCGTCGATCGCCTCGGCGGGCGGGGCGAACCAGGCGGGGATGTCCTGGGCCACGCCCATGGCGCGGGCGTATTCGGACTGGACGTAGTACTGGTTCCAGAGAAGGCCCTGGAACGGGGAGGCGAGGGTCAGGCCCGCCATGTAGAACAGGATGTAGACCTCCTGCATCTTCAGGTCCTTGAGGGACCGCCGGGCGATTTCGGCGAAGATGATGATCGTGACCCAGCGGGCGGCGGCGCCGATATGGGCGCCGCTTCCGGCGAAGAGCGCCAGGTACATCGACGCCGGCATCATGACGAAGCCCAGGAAGAGCGCGCCCACGGCGGTCTTCCACGTGAACCCGTCCTCGTAGACGGACGGGGGCGACATCAGGTTCCGGTACCGATCCAGTTCCAGTTGTTCCATTCGCGACATAGAAACGGGCCCTCTCTGCGGCTAGGCGAACGATTCCTGACCCTTGCGGACGAAGAGCTCATGCTGCCCCGCGTCCAGGTTGCGCCACTGGAGCATGTGCTTGCGCAGCTTCTCCAGGCAGGGTTTGTTGGTGCTGATCCAGTTCGAATCCTGGCCCGATACGCGGACCGTGGTCATCGTGATCCGGAAAGCCTGCACGACCTCGTCGTAGGAGGCCTGGAAGGTCATCTTCTGGGTCACGCCCAGATCGAACGGCGCGAGCGCCACATGGTAGGTGAGCGTGTAAACCGGCCGGCCGCCGGCGTCGGCGCCCATGGCCTTCTTCTCGAGCCCGGCGATCAGTTCACCCGTGGACGCCTCCGTGAATTGGCCGAAATACTCTTCCAGGTAGCGCATGATCCCGGGCAGCAGGGCGGTCTGGTAAATGAAGGGGAAGACGACTTCCATCGTGGTGCCGTTGTTCGGGGGCATCGACCATTTCCGCTTGCCCGAGGGGACGGCGGCCTTGGTTGCGACCGAGGCCGGATAGATCGTGGACAGCAGCACGATCGAGATCGTGAACAGGATCACGTACGCCACGCTGAGGGATGAGAAATTGAGGTTGATGTCGGAGACGAGGCCGAACTTGTTGAGGCCCAGGCTTAAGAACTGCCCGATCAGGTAGCCGCCCACCGATCCGATTACGCTGTAGACGAACGACTCGGCCAGGAAGAAGAGCCCGATGTGAGTGGGATTCAGGCCGACGGCGTTGTAGACGGCGATTTCCTTCTTCCGCTCGAAAACGGAGCCGAGCATCGTGTTCAGGATGATCGTGCTGGCGATCAGGAGCGGCACGATCAGCATGGACAAACCGCCGATGGAGGTGCGGTAGCCGGAGCCGATGAAGTAGACGCCCGGCTTGGTAGCCTTGCCCTTTTCCGGGTCGCCCACGACGAATGTCTCGCGGCTCGCGATGTAGAGTTTCGCGGCGGTGGCCGTGAGCATCGTGGTGACGGCTTCCCAGATGGTCTTCTCATTCCGCAGCCGGATCGAGAGGCTGTAGGGGGTGGCGCCGATCTTCTGGGCCGTCTGGCTGGGCATCAGGAGCAGGGCGGAGGTGTCGGCGTAGAAGACGCCGGCCTCGTCCATATCCTCTTCCGAAACGGATTGGACGTCGTCCGCCGACATGCTGGCGGACTGGGCGACCAGGTCCTTGATGGGCAGCAGGGGGCGGCCGTTGATGTCCTGGATGTTGCGAAAGCGCTCGTCGTCAAGGATGCCGGCCACGGTGTAGGGCTTGCCGAGGAAGGTCACCTTGGCCTGTCCGACATCGGCGGCGGGAACGCCCAGCACCTGGGCCAGGCTGGCGGGCAGCACCACCTCGTCGGCCGAATCGGAGCTGAAGAAGCGGCCGGCCAGGATCGGGAGCGGCTGCAGGAAGCCGTCCTCCTCCGGCATCAGGCCCAGCACGGCATCCAGAAGGGCGGTCTGGCCGGCGGGCCCTTCGAGGCGGTAGGGCACGGCGGTTCCGCTCGACTTCTCGGGCAGCAGCCAGCGCCGCTCGAGGATGTCGGCCTTGCCGGCGAACAGCGAGCGAATGGCGAAATAGGTGCCGTTGTCCATGCGCGAGTTGCCGGGCCAGTTGTACATGATGCCGGTGTAGGCGGGCTGCGCGGGCTTGGCCACGAGGGTGGGGTTCATCTTGCGCGAGATGCTGGTGAAGGAGAGCATGGTGAAGGTCACCAGCACGATGGTGGCCGTCGTCAGGGCCGTGCGGATGCGCCGGCGCTTCATGTTGTTGACGCCGATCAGCATGGCCTGCTGGCTGACGGTCGAGTACCCGACCTCGGTGAACTCGGTGGCCGACAGGTTCTTCAGGAGAAACTGCATCTCGCCCTCGAACCGGCCGTGGAGAATCCAGATCACGAACAGGCCGAGCGTGCCCATAATGAACCCGAGGAAGATGGCTTCCGGGTATTGCGCCACTCGGAAGGCCGGATGGATGAACCGGAAGAGCAGGAACGTGCCCACGAACAGGACGGAGAAGATTCCCATTTCGACCTCGATGCGCGAGGTGGTGAAGAGCATCTTCTCGAGGAAGAAGCAGAACGGGAGCAGGAGCGCCATGTAGAAGATGACGGCTTTCAGCATGTCGTTCGTGGTGGACATGGTCTGGGTGTAGGCCTTGACCTGGGCGCCGAGCGCCTCCGCTAGGTTGGCCAGGTAAGCCCGGTAGTCGTGGCGGGCCTTGGCTTCGACCATCTTCTCCTTGAAGACGTTGCCCTTGTTGAGGAAGTCCTGGGCCAGTTCGTCGGTCACGCCCTTCATCCCGTGGATGCGGGCGTTGTTGAGGATCGACATGTCCATCACGGCGTTGTAGAAAAAGTCGGAGCCCATCTCCCCGGCTGTCTGAAACCCGATTCCGTCGGGCTTTTCAACGGAGGCGTTCAGGGCGAGGCGCTTGTTGCCGGTCAGGAGCTTGATGCGGTCTTCCGGCTGAAGGTAGAAGGCGGCCGGACCGAGCATTTTCTTCGGGAGAATCTTTTGGGAAAACGTGGTCGAGGCCCCGGTGAGGCCGAACTTGCGCGGGGCCGAGTTCTTGCCACCTGACAGCAGGAGGTAGGGGCGCTCGCGCTCGTTGATGGTGCCGGCGCTGATGAGGGAGGAATCGTCGAAGGAATAGATCGGGAACTCGACGCAGGGGAAGAGCGCCAGGACCAGGCTGTTCTGCAGGATGACGTTCGAGTTGACCTTGAGCTGCACCTCGCCCGCGTCGATCGTATGGTCGACGCGCGTGAAGGTCGAGTCCAGGTGGAACGCGGCGCTGGGCAGGGACAGGCCGGAGAGGCGCTCCTTGATGCCGTAGATAATGGCTGCGGCCCGTTCGTCCGTCAACGCCATGTAGGCGGTCGGCACTTCGCCGTGCATCTTGGGCTCGGCGCTATACAGGATGACGACGCTGCCGGGAACGGGAATCTGGGGCAGGACCGAGGCGGCAAACTCGTCGAACCGGAAGGACTTCAGCTGGATCGACCAGAGGCTCAGGTCGTTCGGGGGCTGGATCAGTTCCGAGGAGCGCGTGACGATGGGATCCGAGAGGATGGCGTTGAAGAGATCCGGAAGGAACGCCTGGACCTGGGCGGCGCTTTCATAGTTGAACGAGGCGAAGGTGTCCGAGGGGGTGAAGACCGGCCCGTAATCGCAAAAGACGGTGTTCAGGCTGAACGCCGGAGTCTGATAGGCCCCG
>JBIIYJ010000044.1:0-24914 GCA_044346855.1 Kiritimatiellia bacterium | reverse complement strand
TTGATCAGGCGTTTGAGGCGCAGGTTCGTCAGCGCCAGGGCGCCGCGGGCGTTGATGAGCGCCTCGCGGCGGAGGGCCACCTCGGCCTGGGCGGAGGCGCGCTCGGTTTCGGGCAGGCCGCCGACCCGGATGCGGTGGTCGATTTCGAACAGCTGCCGTTCGGCGACCGCGAGGGCCTCCTCGACGATGGTGAGGCGGCGTTGGGACAGGACGGTGCTCCAATAGGCGATCTCGACATCCGCCACCAGGGCTTCGGCGAAGCCCCGCAGTTCGTATTCCGAGACCGCGGTGTCGATCTCGGCCTGGCGCAGTGCGGCGAGGTTGGCGGCCAGGGGGCGGCCCTGGAGGAGCGACTGGGTGAGGGTGACGGAGGCGCCGGCGGAGGAGGGGCCGGGATCGGCGGAGCGGCTGTCCGTTCCGGAGACGTCCGCCTCGAGGCGTGTGCCGGTGGGCAGCCGCTGGGCGGCGCCGATAAGGCCGGCGGTGACTGTTTCATCGTCGCCTTCCGGATCGCGCGAGACGGCGGCTTCGCCGGCCACGACCGGATCGAAGGCCGCCCGTTCCACGCCTTCCGCCGTGCGGATGATTTCGGGCTGGAGCTTCTCGACGGCGAGGCCGCGGTTGTTCCGAAGGGCCAGCAGCACGGCGTCCTCCAGGCTGAGGGCCGGGGCGCTGTTGGTGGCCGTCGCGGCGGCCAGGATGAGGGGCAGGAGGTTAAGCATGGGGGGCTTTCCGACGGAGGCCTTCTTCGAAGAAGGAGTAGACCACGGGGATGACCAGCAGCGTGATGAGCGATGAGCTGGCCAGGCCGCCGATCACGGCGCGGGCGAGGGGGGCCTGCGCCTCGCCGCCTTCGCCTACGCCCAGGGCGAGGGGGAGCAGGCCGAGGCAGGTGGTCAGGGCCGTCATCAGGATCGGGCGCAGGCGGCGGCGGCCGGCTTCCTCGATCGCCTCCCGGACGCCCAGCTTGTCGTCCCGGCGCAGGAGGTTGGTCTGGTCCACGAGCAGGATGGCGTTGTTGACCACGATGCCGCCGAGCATGATGCAGCCGATGTAGGACTGGACGTTGAACGTGGTGGCCGTGAGCAGGAGCATCAGCACCACGCCGGTGACGGCCAGGGGGACGGAGAACATGATGACGAGGGGATGGCGGAACGACTCGTACTGGGCGGCGAGAACCATGTAGACCAGCGCGAGGGCGAGCAGCAGGCCGAGGCCCAGCTCGCGGAAGGCTTTCTGCTGTTCCTCGAAATCGCCGCCGTAGACGATAGCGAAGTCGCGCGGGATGGGCAGGGACCTGAGCTTTTCGCGGATGTCGCCCAGCACGGAGCCGAGGTCGCGGCCGCGGATGTTGGCCGAAACGTAGACGACGCGCTCCTGGTCCTTGCGGTCGATGACGACCGGGCCGGTGCGGGGCTGCTCGCTAACGATGTTGCGCAGCACCACGGGCAGGCCGTCGGCGTTGGCGAGGGTCAGGTCCAGGATTTCCTCCAGGGAGCGGGATTGCGCCGCGCTCAGCTTGACGAGGATGTCGATTTCCTTGCCGGCTTCCCGGAAGGAGCCGGTCTTCGAGCCGCCGAGGATGGTCTGCAGCACCGAGGCCACCTGCGAGACCGAGACCTTGAGCGTTTCGGCCTTGGCGCGGTCCACGATGATGATCCGCTCGGGGCGGCCGGATTCGCGGCTGGCCTTGGCGTCGGTGACGCCCTCCACCGTCTCCATGGTTTCCTTGACCCGGCGGGCCAGGGCGTTGGCCGTTTCCAGATCGTAGCCGCGCACCTCCACCTGGACGCGGTCCGAGCTGCCGCCGCTGACCATGCGCAGGATGAAGAGGCCCTGGCCGGCGCGGGTGCGGACGGTAGCGCCGGGGATGTCCTGGAGCCGCTGGCGCAGGTCGTCGGCGATATCGTCGCTCGATCGGGTGCGGTTGCGGATGGGTGTGAGCATGACCTGGAAGTCGCCCATCTGGGCGCTGGAGCCGGAGCCGCCGAGGCCGGTGATGATGTGGCGCCGTTCGGGGACGAAGTCCCGGAGCCGCTGTTCGATGAGCAGGGCTGTCCGGTCGAGCAGGGGCAGCCGGATGCCCGACTCCAGTTCGAGGGTCACGCGCACTTCGCTTTCGTCGCTGGCAGGCATCAGTTCCGTGCCGACCAGGGGGATCAGGGCGAGGCTTCCGGCGAGGAGGATGAGGGCGGCCCCGGCGACGAGGAACCGCCGGTCGAGCGTGCGGTGGAGGAGGCGGCTGTAGCGCGCGTTCAGCGCCTCGAGCCAGGCGCCGAGTTTTGCCGAAAGGCGGGTTCCGAGGCCGGGGGCGGGGGCCTTCGCGAGGGAGGGCGTCAGGAAGCGGGCGGCCAGCATGGGCACGAGGGTGAGGGCCACGATCATCGAGCAGAGGAGGGCGAAGGAGACCACGTAGGCGAGCTGGCGGAACATGAGGCCGGACATGCCTCGCACGAAGATCAGGGGCAGGAACACGACCAGGGTGGTGAGGGTGCTGCTGATGATGGCGGCGGTCACTTCGCTGGCGCCGCGGACGGCGGTTTCGGTCGGGTCGCCGGCCGGATCCTCGTCCCGCATGCGCACGATGTTCTCCAGCACGACGATGGCGTTGTCCACCAGCATGCCGACGCCGAGCGCGAGGCCGCCCAGCGACATCAGGTTGAGGGTGAAGCCGCCGAAGTAGATGAGCATGAAGGTGGCGAAGATGGAGACGGGGATGGCCGTGGCGATGATGGCGGTGCTGCGCAGGTTGCGCAGGAAGAGCAGTAGCACCAGGATGGCGTAGAGGCCGCCGAACAGCGCCGAGCTGCCCACGTTGGTGATGGAGCGCTTGATGTAGTCCGAGGTGTCGACCAGCGGGATAATTTCGATCTGGGGCATGTCGGCGTTGATCTGGTCGATTTCCTTGAGCACCAGCTCGGCGATCTCGACCGTGTTCTTGCCCGACTGCTTGTTGACGGCCAGCCGGAGGCCCGGGCGGCCGTTGACCCGCACGATCCGGGTGACCCGCTGCCAGGCGTCCTCGACGTCGGCCAGTTCGCCCAGCCGGACGGGGACGCCGTCGCGCACGGCGACGGTGGTGCGGCGCAGTTCGTCGAGGGTGGTGAAGTCGCCGGAGGTGCGGATGGTCAGCTCGATGTTGCCGCTTTCCAGGTTGCCGGCGGGGAGGGTGATGTTGGCCTCGCGGAGCCGGGACTGGATCTGGTTGAGGGGGATGCCGAGGGCCTTGATCTTGTCGGGGTTGAGCAGGACGTGGATCTCGCGGGTGCGGCCTCCGTGGATATTGACGGCGGCCACGCCGGGGATGCGTTCGAGCCGGTATTTGACCTGGTCGTCCATGACTTTGCGGAGCTGGACGGGATCGAGGTCGCCCGCGGCCCCGAGGATCAGGATGGGGTAGCTGGCCAGGTCGAATTTCCGCAGGATCGGCCGGTCGGCCTCGTCCGGCAGGTGGTTGGCCACGCGGTCGAGCCGGTCGCGGACATCGTTGGACGCGGCGTCGAGATCGCTTCCCCAGGCGAAGGTGATGCGGACGCTGCTGGAGCCTTCCGAGGAGGAGGAGGAGACCTCCTCGACGCCGGGCACGGCGCTCATGGCCTCCTCGATGGGGCGGGTGATGAGCTCCTCGATCTCGGCGGGGCTGGCGTTGAGGTAGGAGGTGGAGACCGAGAGGGTGGGCGAGGTGACATCCGGCATCAGGTCGATGGGGATGCGGACGAGGGCGACGGAGCCGAGGATGAGGATCCCGAAGGTCGCCATGGCGATCAGGACGGGGCGGGTGGCGGAAAAGCGGGCCAGGTTCATGGGCGGGGTTCATCCTGGCTGCCGGGCGCAGCGGTCACCCGGATGGCGGAGCCGTCTTGGAGCAGGTGCTGGCCGAGCGAGACAAAGGCTCCCTCGGGGGCGGGGGGAAGCAGCTCGGCATAGTTGTCCGAGACCAGTCCGACCGACACCGGCACGAAGCGGGCCTTGCCGTTGTCAGGGACGAAAAGGCCCGTCTTGTCCTGCCGCTTCACGAGGGCGGAGACGGGCACGGCCGCTACGTCGGGGCGGACCTCGAGCTCGATTTCGGCGCGGATGAACATACCCGGCGAGAGGCGGAGGTCCGGATTGGGGATTTCCAGCTCGACCCGGGCCTGGCGGGATTCCTCGCGGATCAGGGGGGCCTTGCGCAGGATGCGGCCCGGGAAGGTTTCGCCTGGGTAGGCGTCCGTGGTGACGGAGGCGGACTGGCCGGGCAGGATGCGGGGGTAGTCGCGCTCGATGACCGTCAGGACGGCGATGACGGACTGGATGTCGAGGATGGAGACGATGGGGTCGTTGGCGCGGAGCATGGCGCCCTCGTCGGCGAAGCGCTCCCCGACCACGCGGCCATCGCCGGCGCCGTCCCAGGCGGCGGTGATGCGGGTGTAGGAGAGGCGGACCTCCGAGGCGCCGAGGGCGGCCTCGGCCTGGCGGACGCCGGCGGCGGTGACGGCCAGTTTGGCCTGGGCGGCCAGGAAGCGGGCCTTGACCTGGTCGGTTTCGGCCTCGGAGGCGACCTTCTGGGCCAGCAGTTCGCGGACGCGGGTGTAGTCGTTGGACGCGACCTCGAGCGTGCTGCCGGCGTCCTGGACCTGGGCGCGAGCGACCTCGAGCTCGGCGCGGGCCTGTTCGACCTGCTGGCGGTATTCCTGGCTGTCGAGCTCGGCGATGAGGTCGCCGCGGCGGACGGGGTCGCTGATGTCGACGGCGAGGCGCTCGAGGCGGCCGGCCACCTTGGGGGCGAGGGTGAACTGCGAGCGGGGGATGAGGGAGCCGGTGAGGATGCGCGCGTCGCGGAGGGTTTTGCGTTCCACGGACTGGGTGGCCACGGCCACGGGCGGGGAGCCGCGTTCGCCTTTCTTCAGGGCTTCGCGGTCGGAGAAAACGGCATAGAGGCGCCAGCCCAGTAGGGCGGCCGCGGCGAGAGCCGCGAGGATGCGGACGGGTTTGCTCATGGAAGGAATTTGACCGAAGCGGGCGGAAAGGTCAATCGCTGACTTCGGGGCCCATGTAGGACTGGCCGGCAAGGGCGGCCTCGATGGCGGGGAGGAGTTCCTCGAAGGCGGACGACTTCCGGACGTAGCCTATTCCGCCCGCGCGCATGAAGGCGCGCACAACGCTGCTGCCGCAATGGTTGGTCAGCGCCACCACGCGCACGCCCGGGAGGTCCCGGGTGATGGCGGCGGTGGCTTCGACGCCCGAGATGCCGGGCAGGAAGATGTCCATGACGACCAGGTCGGGTTTCAGGAGGCGGGCCTGCCGGATGGCGTCCTCGCCGCTGGCGGCCTGGGCCACCACCTGGAGGCCGGTGCGTCCGGCGAGAAGGGCGGCCATCTCCTCCCGCGTGGGGGCGTGGTCGTCCACCAGCAGGATGCGGCTTGTGGCGGGCGGGGGAGAGTGTGTGGGCGAAGCGCGGCCCCCGCGTTTGCGAGGGCTCGTGGAGTCGAGTTTTTCCAGCGTCATATCAGAGCTCCAAAGATGTCACGCCTTCCCGGATGGCATATTTGGTCAATTCGGCCACGCTGTGCAGGTTCAGTTTTTCCATGATATTGCGGCGGTGCGTTTCGACGGTCTTGACGCTGACGCCCATCTTGTCGGCGATTTCCTTGGAGGAGCGGCCCTCGGCGAGGAGCTGGAGGGCTTCGCGCTCGCGGTCGGTGAGGGTGGCGAAGGCGGGGTTTTCGCCTTTCCGCGGGGAGGAGCGGACGTAGGAGTCGACCAGGCCCTGGGTGACTTCGGGGCTGAGGTAGGTGCGGCCGGCCATGACTTCGTGGATGGCGCGGATGAGTTCGTCGAAGGCGGTCTGCTTGAGGATGTAGGCGGAGGCGCCGGCCTTCAGCATTTCGCGGACGAAATGGCGGTCCGGGTGGCCCGAGAGGCCCACGACCTTGACGTTGGGATTGTCCTTGATGATTTTCCGGGTCGCCTCGATGCCGTTCAGGTCGGGCATGGTGACGTCGATCACGGCCACGTGGGGGGTCATCTTCCGGCTGAGGTTCACGGTCTCGTCCCCGTTGTCCGCCTCGCCCACGATGGACATGCCCGGTTCCCGGGCGATCAGGGCCTTGAGTCCTTCGCGCATCATCTTGTGATCGTCCGCTATCAGCAGTCGAATATTCATTCGGAGTCGCTCCCGTTAAAACTGTTACTGTTCATGCCGCCCGCTGCCGTTCCCGTCCCTTTCCTGTTCAACCGGCCTCAACCCCCGGGGAGAAACCTCCAAGCTCGCCCCGGTTCGAAGTATCGGGAAGCGGGAGAAAAAACCCAATCAGGGAAACCCTGAGAGGCCCATTCGCAATACCGGACGCAAAAATGGGGACAGTCGGGAGGTTAAGGAAAAACGAAGCAAGGCCCGCGCCCTTTCCCGATGTCGTTTCACGCCGCATATTTTCATGATACCCCGACTGCAAGGAATGTCAATTCAAACCCCGGGGGTCCAGAAATGAAGGCGATTATCGATCCGGAAGTGTGCATCGGGTGCGGGCTTTGTCCCGAGACGTGTCCCGAAGTCTACAAGATGGAAGGGGAGCTGGCGGTGGTGACGGCGGATCCGGTGCCGACGGAGGCGGAGGCGGCCTGCCGGCGCGCCATGGAGGAGTGTCCGGTCAACGCGATCGCGATCCAGGCGTGAACGGGGCCGGGGTATAAAAAAAGCCCGGCCATCCCGAAGGTGTCGGGACGGCCGGGCCAGGGTGCGGAAGGTCAGACGGCCTGTTGCCGGGGGCGTCCGCATTCGCAGGCGCCGGGCTTGTCCGAGATTTTCGAGCAATCCGGGCAGGAGGGTGCGCAATCGCAGATGTACTGGCCTTCCAGGCTGACCTCCATGACAGGCTCCCCGCAGGTGCAGCGGGTGGGATCGTCCTCGCTGACCGCGGTGCACGTGCAGGCTTCCCCGCAGGTGCAGACCAGGGCGATGCCGTCTTCCACGCTCATGAGATGCTTGCCTGCCAGTTCCTCGCCGCAGATGCCGCAGGAACCGGGCGTCACGGACAGGGTGTTGCACTCATCGCAGGTGAAGCAGGCCTGGCTCGTTTCCCGGGCCGTTCCGCTGGGGGTGGGCGTGTTCATGGTGCTTCCTTGGTTGGTAAAGAATTCAGTCCGGGCGTTTTTGCCTAGTCTTGTACTCCGCGGTGTCCGGGACAGGGGGAGGGAACCCTGAAATCCGGAAGCGGCCGCGGCGACCGGGCAGGTGCCAGCGCCCGGACTGAAAAAGAGGTTATTCCATTTTCTTTCCGGCGCCGTCTCCGGCTCCGGTCGCGCCGCCCGCTTTCGCGCCGGCGTCCTTCATCCACTTGGCTTCATGCGCCGGTTTGCCGCAGGAGCACTGGGTCATGTCGCCTTCCTTCATTGTGCAGTTGGCGGGGCAGTCGGCGGCGCATTCGCAGACATAGGTCTTGCCGTCCGCGGCCTTCATCTTGTGCAGGGCCTTCATTTCCTCCCCGCACATCGGGCACGTGCCGGCGGCCTTTGCCTCCATGTGGCATTTGGAGCAGCTGTAGACCTTGGCGTCCATTTTTTTCTCCTTCGCGGCCGCGGCCGTTCCGGGGGCGGGGGGTTCGGGGGTTTGCGCGAAGAGGCTTCCTGTCAGCAACGCCGTCACACTCAGAGCCATCAGCAGTTTTTTCATGGGTCGGTCTCCTTCCGTTGGTTTGCGACTCCCTTTATACGGGAGGGAGGGGGGAACCGCAATCGGGGGGAAACAGGAGTCCCGCTTTCGAATTTGCCTAAGTGCGCGGCGCTGGAGGCGCGAAACGGCGGGCGGGGATTCACCCGGGGCGCGCCGAAAAGGCGGATAAAAAGCGGGTATTCCCTTGTTCTTGACGATGTGATCCGTTGTTGTAATGATTTGAAGCCGTGGGCGGTTGTGTATCAAGGAGGGATCGATGAAACGACTTTGCGCTATCATTGGGATGTTGGCTGGGTTGGGCGTGGCAGCCTCTCAGGCATTGGGCGCCAGCGGAACCTGGACCAACAACGCCGCCGGCAGTTGGAGCGTGGCGGGAAACTGGGCGGACGGCGTGATTGCCGACGGGGCCGGTTCCACGGCGTGGCTCACCAATAACATTTCGACCGCCCGCATCGTTACGATCGACACGACGCCCCGGACGCTGGGCGGCTTGGTGATCGGGGACGCGGACGGCACGCACGCCTTCACCCTCGCCGCCTCGGGCGCGGGGCGGTTGACGTTCGACAACGGCGGCGCCGGGGCGACGCTGAACCAGGCCTCGTCCAGCCGGGGCGACACGATCAGCGCCCCGTTGGCTCTGGGCGATTCCACCGAGATCGCCAATGCGTCGACGAACCTGCTGACGATCTCAGGAACGGTCACCGGCGTGGTCGCGGGCCTTCGCACCCTCTCCAACAAGGGCTCCGGCAACGTGACCCTTGGCGGCGCCATCGGCAACGGCGTCGGGACGGTGGCCGTTGTCCAGGACAGCGAAACGTCCCTGCTGTCGCTGACCGCGGGCAACAGCTTCACGGGCGGCCTGTTCATCAAATCGGGAACGGTGCACGGATCCACCACGATTTCGTTCGGCGCGCCCGCCAATACGGTCACGCTCGGGGATGCTGCCGGTTCCGCCAGCGCGGTCTTGCGCAGCGGCCTTGGCGGGACGCACGCCCAGCCGATCGTCGTGGCCGGCGGAAACACGGGGCTCGCCATGATCACCAACATGGCCAACGCCATCTTCAGCGGGCCGGTCACGCTGCAGGGGCACGGGCTTCTGCTGGCTTCGTCCGCCAACACGCTGACCCTGAGCGGGGGCGTCCAGGGGACCGGTTCGCTGACGCTCAACGCCAACGGCACGGTCGCGATCACGCTGTCGACGCTGCCGGTGAATCCGGCGGGCACGATCGTCAACACGGGTTCCGGCTCCGCCACCGTTTCGATCACCGGGGGGGTGGGCTCCAATGTCACGGCCATCGTCGAAGCCAGCACGAATTCGCCGCTGACCGTTTCCACGCTGCCGCTGACCGTGAACGGCGGCGGCACGACCCTGGCCAACAACAACCCCGGCGGCGCGAAAGTGCTCACGGTTTCGGGCGGGGTGCGGGGGACGGGCGACCTGGTGCTTAAAAACAACAGCGCCATCGCCAACGGCGTCACCGTGGCGACCACGGCCGTCACCAACTGGGGCCGCATCGTGAACGCCGGGTCCGGTTCGGGAAACGCGCTGGTCAGCGCGGTCATCGGGACCGCGGTGACCGCCGTGGTCCAGGCCAGCGAAACGTCCACGCTGACGCTGAGCGGCGCGAACCTTTTCACGAACGGGCTGCTGGTCGCGACCGGGACGGTCTACGGACTTACGTCGGCCAGCGCCTTCGGCGCCGCCACGAACCTCATCACCCTGGGCGCGGCGGCCGGCTCCGGCAACGCCACCCTGCGCAGCGGCGTGGCGGGAACGCATCTCAACCCGATCGCCGTGGCCGCCGGCAACACCGGGACGGCCACTCTCACCGACAACGCCGCCAGCACGTTCAGCGGCGCCGTGACGCTGTATGACCACGCCCTGACCCTGGCCGCCTCGAACGCCGCCCTGGTCGTGAGCGGCGGCATCCGGGGAACGGGAAACCTGCTGCTGGACGCCTCCGGCGCGGGCGCGATCACGCTTTCCGGCCCGGTCACGCCCGCGGGGGCGATCACCAACCTCGGCGCCGGGAGCGCCACGGCGACGCTGAGCGGCGGGGTCGGCCCCGCCGTGACCGAGATCGCCCAGGGCAGCCTGTCCTCGGCGCTGAGCCTCACGACGCTGCCTCTCGAGGTGAACGCCGCCGGCACGGTCCTGGCCAACACCGGCGGGAGCGGGGGAAAACCGCTGACCGTGTCGGGCGGGGTGCGCGGGATCGGCGACCTCGTGCTGCGTAACAACGGCGCGCTCGCCAACGGCATCACCTTCTCGGGCGCGGCCGTGACCAACGAGGGGCGGATCGTCAATTCCGGAGCCGGCCCCGGCAGCGTCCTGGTTGGAGCGATTATAGGGACAAATGCGACCGGCGGGGTGGTGCAGGACGGGGCTTCGCCGCTGATCCTGGCCGCCGCGAACCTTTACGCCGGCGGCACCGTGGTCGAGAGCGGCGTGCTGTGCCTGTCCAACGCGGCCGGGTCCGCCACCGGCCCGGGGCCGGTGGACGTCAAGTCCGGCGGCGCGCTGATCGGCTTCGGGACGGCGGCGGGCTCCGTGACCCTCCGGGACGGCGGCCGGATTTCCCCCGGCAGCGACGGGGCGGCCGGCGGCACGCTGGTGGTGTCCAACCTGACCTGGAACGGGGGCGGCGTTTTCCACTGCGAAATCAAGGCCATTCCGGAGGAGGCCAGCCAGGCGGGCGTTGCCTATGACAGGCTGGTCGTGAGCAACACCCTGACAGCCGTTCCGGGCGGCACGGACCTGGTCATCCGCCTGGACTCCCTGGGGCAGGCGATTTCGTTCGATCCGGCCCGCAACTACAGCTTGAAGCTCATTTCCTGCGGGACGGCCGCCGGGCTCGATCCCGCCGACGTGACGCTGGACACCAGCCTGTTTCTGGCCGGCGGCGGCTGGTTTGTAACCAACATGAACAAGTCCATCTGGGTCGTGTACAGGGGAGCTCCCGCGAAGAATTTCTGGATTGGTTCAGGCTCCTGGTCGAATGCGGCAAACTGGTCGCTGGGCCATGCGCCGCTGCCGGGCGAGGAGGTCGAATTCGACTGGAACTCCCCGGCGAATTGCGCGGCGGACGTGGTGAGCAACAACCTGCAATCCATTACTCTTGCGGCGGGTTACGCCGGCACGGTGACCTTCGCCACCAACGCCGTGGAGGGCGCCATGCACCTGGTCGTGGGGGATCTGACGATCAACGAGGGCAGCGTGGCCTTCAACTGCGACCCGGCCGCGGTCGGGGCCGGGTCGCCGGGCCTCCCGTTCGGCGTGGGCTACACCGTCACCGTCGTCAACGTCAGCGTGGCGGCGGGGTGTTCGCTGAACTCCGACAGCAAGGGATTTGCCCCCAATCGGGGGCCGGGGAAATCGTTCGATGGTACGAGAAGCTGGGGCGCCAGTTACGGAGGGCGCGGGGGCGTGGAGCGGTTCCGGCAGGCCTTCCCGACCGCGCCCTGTTATGGCGCCGCGGCGGGTCCCACGGCGCTGGGCAGCGGTGGCAACGGCAATGCCGGCGGCGGCGCGCTCAAACTGATCGTCTCCGGGACCGCCACCGTCAACGGCGCCCTCACGGCCAGTTCCCTGTACGTCGCGCAGAACAGCTCCATGGGGTCGGGCGGCTCGCTCTGGGTCACCGGCGGCGGCACGCTTCAGGGAACGGGCCTCATTGCCGTGAACAGTTATCATGGCGGTAACATCACCTGCGGCGGCGGCGGCGGACGGCTGGACATCAGCGGCATGGTCAACAACTTCAGCGGAGCGCTCGAGTCGCGCAACGTGGTGACCTGGGCTGGTTCCGGCTTGCCCGGGTCCATCCTCATTCCGCAGTCGGAAGGCTCGGAGTTGAAGATGGACCGCTTGATCCTGACCAACACGATCACGTTCGGCAGCAGCCTGACGTTTGCGAATCCGGTCGTGGTGACCAACGGCGGCCGGCTGGTGCTGGTGGCCAACACGAACGCAAACGTCTACCAGTTCACCTCGCTGACGATCGCCAGCAACGGGTCGGTGTTCTGCCAGGGCAACTGGGCGGTGGAAAATGCCGAGGCCGGAGGGTCGACCAACAATCCGTATGGGCTGGGCGTCACGATCATCGCGTCCAACGTGTCCATCCTGGCCGGCGGGTCGCTGAACGCCGACGGCGGCGCCAACACCGGCATGGGGCCCGGCTACGGGACCAACAACCTGTCGGCCGGCTACGGCGGCCTTGGCGCCCTTGGGCATGGGGCCACGTACGGGGCGGTTTCAAACGTGACGGCGCTGGGCAGCGGCGGGGTGGCTGGATTCGGCGGCGGCGCCCTTCGCCTGGTTGTCAGCGGCACGCTGCTGGTGGACGGCACGAATTCGGCCAACGGGGCCCTGGCCGCCTGGAATAACGCGGCGGGCTCGGGCGGGTCGTTGTGGATCGACTGCAACCGGCTTGAAGGGGCCGGCGTGATTGCGGCCAACGGGGGCCGGGCAGCCAACGCCAATGCCGGCGGCGGCGGGCGCGTTCATCTTTCCTATCGGGAACTGGGGCCGGTCAATCCTGTGACCGCCGGCAAAGTGACGGCGTACGGTGGCGTCGGCGATAACAACCTGCCGCTGTACAAGGGCGCCGCGGGAACGGTGCTGCTGACCGACGCCGGCGCCGGCGAAACCGTGGGCACGCTGATCATCGCCAACGACCTTGTCTGCTCCAACACGGTGACCCTGCTGCCGACTAACAGCGACGGGTACGCCGGGAGCCCGCTCACCCTGACCGTGGACAAGCTCATCCTGCGGGACAAGGGGATCCTGCAGGTTCCTGCGGACAGGGCCCTGGCGGTCGTTTCCCTGTTCAGCAACGGCGTCGCGTTTCCGCCCGCCACCAACCGTTCGCTGCTGTCCTTCGTGGCGGAGACCAACAGCATCCTGGCTTTCACGGGGACGAACGACGCCGCCGTTTACGGCAGCAATGTCTTCGACATCCTTCAGGTTAACGCCGGGGTCAAGACGGTCTCGTTTGAAGCCGGCGTGACGAACCGGGTGCGGGGCGGACTGGTGCTGGACCGCGCCACGTTGCGGTCGACGGAATCCGGCGCCTGGTGGTTCCTGAACTGCGAGACTGGCGCCATCCAGAACGTGCGCCAGGTGTTTGTGAGCGATAGTCACGCCGGCGGCGGGGCCCTGATCAAGGCCGGCCGCGGCTCGTCCGACGGCGGCCATAACGTGAACTGGCAGTTCCCCGGCGCCGGAGGCCTTCTGATCATGGTGCGATGACGGTGAAATAGGCGCCGCCCTGTAGCCTTAATCACTCTGGCCATCCGGCCCGTTTTATGCAATCATAAGGATTGTAATAAGGCTTTTTTAAGTGGAGGGATGCCATGTTGAAGTCATTTTGTCGGGTTGGGATCTGGGCGGTCGCCTTGTGCGCGGCCTCCGTCAGCTTTGGCGCTAACCAATATTGGGATGCCGACGGCGCGGCGGGGTTGCAGCATGGCGGCGGGGTCTGGAGCGCGGTGCCGGGGGACGCGTTCTGGTCGCCGGTCGTCGGGGGGGGCGCTCTTGGCCCCTGGACCAACGGGAACAGCGCCTACTTTTCGGCCACGGCCGGCGTTTCCGCCGTCGCCGTCAGCGGAGTGGTGACCGCCGGCGTTTTGAACATTAACGGCAGCGCCTACACGCTGACCCTCGCCGGCGGGGCTTCGCTTTCCACGACAAACGATTCCTTCGTCGGCAACGGAGCCGGCATGAACGAAAACGGGCTGGTGATCGAGGGCGGCGTGGGGGTGGCGACCTGGAACCTCGGCGGCCGGACCGCCACGATCGGGTCCGCCGGCCTTCTCAATACGGGAAATTATGTCAGGATCGACGGGGCCGGCCTGCCGGGCGGCGCCATGATGACCAACCTGGGCGCCCTGTTCATTGCCGGCAACGGGTCGAGCCTGACCCTGACCAACGGAGCCAGGGTTTTCGGGACTCCGGCGTTTTCGGACCTGCGCCTCGGCAACAACGGCACCCTCGATTGCAACAACCGCCTGGTCATCACGCCCGACTGCTTCTTCGACGGGGGAGGAACGGCGCCCCGGTTGCTGGTCGGGGAAGGCAACAAGGGGACGAACAACACGGCGCTCATCGACGGCGGCGTTCTGACCAACGCCGGCGGAGTGCAGATCTTCGGGACAAACAGCGGCTTCACCGTGAAAAACGGAGGCGCCCTCTACTCCAAGGGCGCGCTGACGCTGAACGCATCCAGCAATTTCCTGCTGCTCGACAACGGCCTGGCATCGTTCGCCGGGTCGGTGTCGGTGGGCTCCCGCTGCCAGATCGAGGCCGCCAACGGCAGCCGCCTCGTGACCTTGTCGACCGAAAGCGTCATCGGCAGCGGCGCGGCAACCGTCTTCAGTTCGGTCCGGATCGCGGGCGGCTCGACCTGGGATTCCCGCACGACCGGGAATGTCGGCATCCAATTGGGAAGCGGCGGGGCCGCCAGCAACACCTTCATCATCGACAACGGCGTCGTGACAAACTGCGGCCGGCTGCTTATCGGAGACACGGGCGGCCGCTACAACACGCTGACCATCACCAACAACGGCCGGTTCTATGAAGTCGGCGGGACCCGGTACATCGGCGCCAGCCCCGGCGCCCTGGGCAACCGTGTCCTGATCGCCGGCGGGGCCGGGGTCACGTCCCTGTGGGACGTGGGGGTGATCACGCTCAGCGTCGGGACCTCGACGGGCAGCGTGGTCCGCATTGACGGCGCCGGGGCGCCGGGCAGCGCCGTGGCGGCGAACGTCGGCCCCATCAACCTGGGCGCCGGCGTCCGGGCGACCGAAAACGAGTTGCATGTGGCCAACGGCGGCGCCCTTTACAGCGCAGGGCTGGTCTACATCGCCGCCTCGGGCGCGGCCGGCGCCACCAACAACGCCATCCGGATCTCGGGCGCCGGCTCGCTCTGGGACGAGGGCTCCTATATCCTCACCGTGGGTATGACCGGAAACACCAACAACCTCCTGGAGGTGTCGGACAACGGCGTGGTCACCAACGCGGGCTCCGTGGTCCTCGCCGGGACCGCCAACAGCCTGACCATTTCCGGGGGCGGCCGGCTTTACCCGAAGGGACTGTCCGTCGGCACCGTCGCCGGAAGCGACCAGAATGCGGTCCTTGTCACCGGGGCCGGCTCCCGCCTCGACCTTCTCGGCAATGCCGTGGCGATCGGAAACAGCGCCGGCACGACCTTCGGAAATTCGCTCACCCTGGAGCAGGGCGCGGAAATGGATTATGTCGGCACTCTGACGGTCGGCACGAACAGCGTCTTCAACTTCGCCGGGGGAACGCTGGGCCTCTCCAACGCGGTCTGCCTGAATGGCCCGTTCCAGGTCGGCGACGGGGTCCAGGCCGCGACGCTCGAGATCCTGGGCGGCGTGTGCGCCTTTTCGAACGGGCTCGTCGTGTCCCCGGACGCCACGCTCCTGGGACTCGGGACTCTTTCGGGCGGCGCGCCCGGCGTGCAAGTTGCGAACGGGGCGACCTTCAGTCCTGGGCTCGGCGCCCCGGGCAGCCTGATCGTGGCGGGGAGCAACCTGACCTGGGCGGGCGGCGGCGTGTACTGCGTCGAGGTCACCGACATGAAGAGCGGCCCCGGCATCGGCTGGGACCTGATGACCGTGAATTCGCAGTTGAACCTGACCTTTTCCGGTCCGGCGCGGGTGATCAAACTGGACTCCCTGGGAACGGGGCCGGCCAACTATGACGCCGGGCAGGATTACAACCTCCGGATCATGACCTACGGCGCGCAGGCCGGCTATGACGTCGACGACTTCGCGCTCGACCTGTCCGCCTTCCAGCCCGGCGGGGCGTGGTCCCTGACCAACGCCAACAACGCGCTCTGGCTTGTGTACCGCGGCGCGTCGGCGCCCGGCTCGGCGGATTACACCTGGAACGCGCCGAACACCGGGCCGTGGAGCGCGGCCGGCAACTGGGCCGGGGCAGCCGCTCCGCCCGCGGGCGGCGGCGAATCGCTGGCGCTGGCCTTCGGCGACACGGGCGTCCGCTACACGGCCACCAACAACCTGGCGGGGACGTTCCATCTGAACCAGCTCCGCTTTTCCAGCGTGTCGAGCTCCACCGGAGCCCTGGCCGGAAACGCCATTGCGCTGACCAACTCGGGGGCCCGCGTGGATTACCTGGCGGGGGAGAATGGCGCCATCATTATCAGCAATGCCGTCCGGCTGGCGGCGGATACGGAGTTCGGCGGAAACGCGTTCGGCGGCACGCTGAGCATGGCCGGCGCGGTGACGACGACCGGGGCTTTGACCAAGCGCGGCAGCTGGGACCTGGTGTTCCCAGGCACGGGTCACCTGTTCGACGGGCCGTTTATCGTGGATAGCCCGGGGGGCCGGGTCATCGCCATCACCCAGAACGCGCTGGCGGGAAGCGGGCCGATCATCATCAGCAACGGCGTGATCCAGACGGGCGGCAGCGGCGCCTATTTCGCCAGCGTGAAGCCCAACCGCCGGATGCTGGTCAAAGGCCCCGGCGCCCTCTGGTCGAACGCCTACATGAACCTGGCCCTGCGGTCCACCAATGTGCAGGTGATCGTCGACGGAGGCCGGTTGCTCTGCTCGGCCACGCTGGCGTATTTCTTCGCGGGCTCCGACAACGGGCTCTTCATGGTCACGAACGGGGGCTACGCCGTCAACGGCGGCAATGCGGTTTTCGTGGGCGACAGTTCGACCAATTGCCAATTCGTCATCACCGGCACCAATTCGTCCATGTATATGAACCAGTACATCTGCGCGGGCGGCGGAGCCGGCATCAGCAATTCGATCCTGATCGAACAGGGCGGCCTCCTGCGGGGCGCCAATAATTTCTCCCTGTGGGCCGGCTCGGGCACCAATGCCCGCTATAACACCGTCACCGTGAAGGAGGGCGGCCTCGTTTATCCCAGTGGCGTGTTCGGCAAGGGCGTCAGCAACACGTTCGTGATCCGGGATCCCGGCTCCGTGGTAAACTCCCAGGGATCCTATGTTTCCTCGGTGGGTTCGGGATCGACCGATTTCGGGAACACCCTGACGGTGGCCAACCAGGGCCTGCTGACCAACCTGAGCCTTCAGCTGGCGGTCGGGGGAGCCTGGTCGAACAGCCTGACCGTGACGACCGGCGGGCGGGTGGTCCTGCAGGCGGCCGATGCCTTCATCGCCCTGGGAACCAACTCTAACACCGACAACAACCGCCTGACCGTCAGCGGAAGCGGGTCGCTGTGGAACAATGCGGCCCGGTCGCTGACCGTCTGCCAGGGCACCGGCACGCTGAACCGCCTGGTGGTGGAGGCGGGCGGGCTGGTCACCAACATCGCCACCCTGGTCGTGGCAGTCGGTTCGGCCGCCTCCGGCAACGGCGTGACGGTGGACGGCGGGCAGCTCCAGGCGGGGACCCTGACCTTCAACAACGCTCTGTCGAACGACGTGGTCCTGACGGGGGGCGGGGTGCTCTCCGCGGTCAACCTGTTCGCCACCAACCTGAACAACGCCGTCGCCTTCAACGGTGGCACGCTGAACGTCAAGACGGCCCTCGTGAACAACGGCGGACCGTTCATCGCGGGCGACGGGGCGCAGGATGCCGTGCTGACGCTGATGCCGAATGGCCGCGTCACCGCCACCGGCGGCTTCGTGATCACCAACAACGCCGTGTTCGCTGGCTCCGGCATCCTCGAGGCCACGAGCACGGTCTTTGGCGCGTTCAGCCCCGGCTCGACCGGCGTCGGGATCGTGACGAACATCGGCGACCTGGCTTTCCAGCCGGGAGCGATGATTCCCCTGAACCTGGCGGCTCCCTCGGCGCCCGGCGCGGGCTGGGACCTTGTGCTGGTGACCAACGGCAACCTGACCCTGGGCGGCGTGTTGAAGCCGATCCTGCCGCTGTACTTTGCCCCGGCTTCGGACCAGCGGTTCCTGATCATGACCAACGTGGGCCCCGGCTCGGTGTCAGGCGCCTTCGCCAACGCTGGCGACGGGCAGAGCGTGACGCTCCAGGGCGAGGACGGCTCCGCCCGGATCGGCGCCATGACGGTGGAGATCGGCCCCCAGGGTGTGGTCCTGGCCGACTTCCGCCCCTGGCGGCCGTCGGGCTCGGTGATCATCGTCCGCTAAGGGCGGCAGGGGACTACATGACGAAATGGCGTATCGCGTGCTCCGGTTGGCTGGCCGGGCTGGCCGCGGCTGTTGCCGCCGACGGGCCCGAGGGCGGCGAGATCCGCCTTCGCGCCACGGCCGTCAAGCCGGCCCTCTATGTCCGCGTGTTCTACCCCCTCGGCAACGGCGGCTGGGGGGAAATCACCCGCGAACGGCCCGCGCCCCCGACCGCGGGCCAGGCCCTGCCGGAGGGCGGCCTGCTGGACAAGCCCGAGGCGGGTGATGTGGCCGCCCTGCTGGCGGATGAACCCGCCGAGCCCGACCGGATCGTGGAGGAGGGGCAGACCGACAACCATCTCTGGCTCCGGCAGGGGACCTGGTCCCCGGCCGTCCCCCTCAAGGATTTCCAGGGGTTCTACACGTTCCGGGTGGACGGACTCAACGGCAAGACGCGGAAGCCGGCGGCCGTGGAGTCGGTGACACTGGAGTTTGAAGTCAGCCTTCGCGGCAAGGTTCTCAAGACGTTCGCCGAAGCCTCCGGGCAGGGAAACCGCGTGACGGCCCGGTTTTCGGCCGCCCCGCCCGGCTCGCCGCTGTTCGCGGAGGAGACGGGCGGCTTGCTGGAATATGCGCGGAAGCGGGCCGACCGGCTGGAGGCGCTTCCGTGGGCCCGCGGCCGGCTGCCGTCCCGCTACGTGTTCCTGAGCGCGTGCTCCGGCTGGGGCGCCCAGACGGGCAACCCGGAGGTTTACCTGGCCGAATACCGCAGCATGCGGCAGCTGGGCGTGAACGGCATTTTCTACAACACCTGGCCCGGGCTGGCCGACCTTGCTCGGAAGGGGGAGGGGATCGGCCGCGAGCTGGGAAAGGCCCACGGCGAAAACCAGAACCAGGGCCTGACCCGGTTTCCGGCGCAATACCTGCTGCCCTCGTTCGATCCGAACCTTCCCCGGCCCGGCGACGGCTGCCCCGCCCATCCCGTCCACGCGGGGTTCGGGACGAATGTGGCGGCCGCGGTGGAGGAGATGATGGCCCGCCTGCGCCGTGAGCCGTACGAGGAACATTGGTTCCAGACCATCAGCGAGATCGGGAGCTATTTCGACCAGTCCCCCGAGCGCAAAGCCCACCAGGGCGTCTGCCCGTATTGCCGGGAGGCGTTCCGCGAGTACCTGAAGGGGTTTGGTTTGAAGCCGGCCGACTTCGGCGCGGCGGACTGGGAGGCTGTGCGCTCCACGTTCGGCTATTCCGAAAAAAGCTGGGCCGAGCGGCAGCGCGACGAGGGGAAGGCGAAGGCGGCCGCGGCGGCGGAGATCAAAAAGGCGGCCGATGAAAACGACCGGATGGTGATCGACCTGGCCGACGAGACACCCATGCCCGACTGGGACGAGGGCAAGGCGGCTGCCCGGCCGGGGGAGGCAACGGCGGGCGGGAGCCGGCCGCCGCTTCCGGAGAACGGCTGGGCGCTGCTGCGGTATTATTCCGCCCGGTACAACAACGAGGCGTCGGCCCGCATTTTCGCCCCGCTGCGCGAAAGCCTCGAGCGGCAGAACGAAGCGAAGCGGAAGGCGCTGGCCGAGGGGCGGACGGAGTCGCCCGAGGCGAGGCAGCCGTGGGTCTACAGTTTCGCCCTGCGAGGCAACTCGTTCCTGATGGGCGGGCACAGCCTGGATTTCTTCGACTGGTACCGCCTGGCCGACAATGCGTTCATGTATGAGACGTCCAACCGCGATCCGCGCGTCTGGGCGTGGGACAGCTACCTGTGCGACGTGGGGCGGATCCACCAGGAGAAGCTCGGCACGCGGTTCGGGCTGATGATCAAGCCCTCGCGCGGCGCGGTGGTCCAGCGGACGCTGGCGGCGGCGGCCCGCCGCGTGCGGGGCATCTACTGGTACACGTACGGGCCGGACTGGCATCACCCCGACACCTTCGCCCGCGCGCCGGAACGGCTGGACAAGGTCAGCCGCGTGGCGCACATGCTGGGCGAGGCGGAGGCCGCGCTGTACGATGCGGAGTGGAGCCGGCCCGCCGAGGTGGCGGTCGTGCGGCCGCTGACCTCCGCCGTGTTCGACAACAGCGCCTCGTGGGAGAACGGGAAATGGGTGTACGAGGCTTTGACGCACGCCCACGTGCCGCTGGACGCGCTGGACGAGGGGTACCTGCTGTCGGAAGATCTGGGGCGGTACAAGGCGATCGTGGTGAGCGGCTCGCATATCCGGCGGGACGCGGCGGACAAGCTGGCCCGGTGGGTCGAGGCGGGCGGCACGCTGATCACGACGGCCGGCGGCCTGGCGCGGGACGAGGCGGACCGGCCGCTGGAGGGGCTGCGCAAGGTGCTGGGGATGGAAAGCCGGGGAGCCGTGGAGGTCTGGCGCGACATCAAGCGGTACGGGGCCAGCGCGCTGGCGGAACTGCCGCCCGGTCTTGAGCCGCCCACGGGCGCGGATGTCGTCGTGATGGCTGACAAAAGCACGTCCCTTCTTCTGGAGGTGGGCCGCGAGGTGCTGGAACCGGCCGAGGATGCCAAGGTGCTGGGGACATTCGGCGACGGCCGGGCCGCGATGGTCCGGCATCCTCACGGCAAAGGGGCCGCCGTGACGATCGGGTTTTATGCCGGCCTGGAGTATGCCTCCGACATCATGCAGCCGGACTTCGATATGCCGGCCCAGTTGAAGGCGAGCAAGCGCGCGGTGCTGGCCGCTCCTGTCGCGGCGGCCGGCGTCGTGCCTCCGGTTGAAGCCTCGAGTCCGCTCATCGAAACCGCGCTCATGCGGCATCCGCAGTCGGGCGCGCAGACCATCCTTCTGATGAATTGGGGCTACAAGGGCAGTGCCCTGGTCCCGCAGGAGAAGGTTGCCGTGACATGGCGCAGCGAAAAGTTGCCGGCGAGGGTTCGGTCGCTCTGGCTGGGGCAGTCGTTCCCTGTTTCGAAACAGGGCGAGGGGTGGAGCGTGGAGCTCCCCCGGGTGGAGGATGGGGATGTCCTGATGGTGGAGTGAGGGGAGGGGAGGAGGGGAAGAAGTAGGGTTCGGGGTTCAGGGTTCAGGGAAGAGAGTGATCAGTCATCGGTGATCAGTGATCAGTTGGAGTCCCAGCGGGCTTGCCCGAGGGTCCAGGGTCGTTAATCAGTGATCGGTGATCAGTGATCAGTCCCGCCGCTGGGCGCGGCGCCCAGATGGAGCAACGATGAGAATCGTTATGCGCAGCAGGTAGATACTATGAAGGGCGGCGAGTCCCTTCGCCGCCGCGATGTGCCAGGCACGCGCATGGCGGCGCTCAAGGGACTGAGCGCCCTACCTGAAAACGAACCGGTTCTCAGATCAGTTGGATCGGTGGTCAGTGATCGCGATCGTGATCGGCCATGCGCATGCATTGCAGCAATTCACCAGGGCAGCTTCGCGCTCACGGCGGGGGACCGCCGAGTCCATGAATGTTTATGAACGATCAGGGCTCCGCTATCAGCTATCAGCTATCAGCTATTCTTTTGCCCAAGTCCAGCCGGCTGGATTTGATCGTATGTCATTTGACCGCAATCAGTTGCGCCGAATTATTTTCGCGCCGGTTTTGTTGTTTGACGCTTTTCCCACGCATTGCTGCCGGACCGGGGGTACGGGGCCGCCCCGTCTATCCCACTCCGCGCCCTCTGCGTTGGATGTTGATCCGGTTTTCGCGTATTTCGTTTGGCTTATCATGGAGGCCGACTGCGGCCAGGGGCGCGTCGTTCGCTAGAATGTCGATGGCGGAATCGAGGTGGGATAGCGCCTCGGCCGGAACATGCTGGAGCGAGGCAACGGCCTGACGGTCCTCGCGCAGGCGTGCCAGGATGTCGGCCCAGTCATCCGGAGAAGTAAATCTGCAGGCCCTCCTCCAGGCTTTACCACGGTTGAACACGTCTTAGCACGGAGGGCGCCTTGTTCACGTTTCGTGAATAAGGCGTGGTAGGGAAGCGATGGAGCAACTCGGCTTCGGCTTCCGGGTGAAACTCGAATTTCACCGAGAGAAGCGTTTGCGAATGTTCGCGAAGACCGTATGACCGGAAACGGGTTTGATTTGTCCGGAACGGAGTTCGGCTAATCGTTTTTTTGCGAGGCTCGCCCAAGCCCGATTGATGTCGGGGGTCGGATTATTCAGAGTTCGCAGGAGCGAATCGACGACCCTTACGAAATGGCCCTAAAAGAGGGAAGAGGGTTCAGGACGAAGGGGGAGTTCTGAGCGAATTGGAGCACAAGGAATGGAGGGCGCACCTCCGTGTGCGCCGCATGAGCATGCCCGCCCCTGGTGTAGGCGCTCCTCTCGCGGAGCCCGCCACGACCAAACCCGATCAGGAACCCGGGATAGGGGGATTGGGGTTCGGTAGGGTAATAACCCTCTGTTTTGAGCTCTGTTTCTGTGGTAACCACCCGGTTAAGCGAAGCATCCTGTCTTGCCTGATGGCGTGGACTAACAAGGAGATCCGTGATGAAAATGATTGCGGTGGTTGATCCACCCCGTGCTCCTGGAATTGTGTCTTGCCTGGATACGGGGGGAATCCGGTTTGATTGTCAAAAGAGAGAAGACCCGAGCGGGTTGGAAGTCGTTGAAATCAGGGTTCCGGATACGCAGTATGATCGGGCCTGCCGGCTGATGGAGAAAATGGAAGATGAAGCGAGGGTGGAACGCTCTCCTCAATCGGACACGGTTGGCATAAAAAAACACAAAGCAAGTTTGGCTAAAAGCAAGCTGACGGCCTTTTTCCAGGAATGGTTCTTTGCATGGGATATTGATCATTATCCGGAAAACGGCGTCTTGCGTTTTGTGATGAGATTATGCAAAAAAACAACATCGTATGGGTTCATCTCGGTTATGACAGCTTGGGTTGTCATCTCGTTTATGCAAGGCTGGAACGACAGCATCGAAGCGAGTCCCTGGTATGGGCTTAGAATATTTCGTTTCGTCGCGGTCCTTATGTTTGCCCTGGTCCATTTCATCGAACTTCCACTGAAGCATGGCGGATTTCTGCTTTACGTGCTCATCAACAACATTGTGTTCTTTGCGCCTTTTGCGCTTCTGCACTCGGTGTTCCTGTCAGATAAAGCCGAAAAAAAAATGCATAAAGCCCGGAACAGCAGCCCGGAGGAAACGGTATTTCTCTCGGCCATTTTTATATCCTTGTTGTGGGTCATGATGGCGTTCTATCTGTCAAAATCGTCCGGATTATGGCTTGTCGGCTATGTCCTGTCCAATTCTCTTGCCGGTTCCGTGGTCCTGACGGCAGCCCTGCTGTGGGTAAGCCGTAACGTCTGGCTGTCGCGTTTTTCGTATCTTTCTCACTGCTCCTGGTATGATGACGAAGCAGAGATCGATCCTTCCGTCGCCTTTGACCCGAATAAAATCGAAGCGTTGAACAAGACGGCGTTTCCCCTTACTGAACTTGACCTGACCTTCTTTCAGCGGAAGGCGGTCGATCGATTAGCGTTGCAGCAATGTGTCATTTGCGGGGATGCGCTTGATCGAACGGTCCATGGCTATCTTGTCGGGCGTCATCGCAGGGAGGAGATTCCTGTCAGGACACAGGATGGCAGGGATGTGGTCCAGGTCCGAATCGCTGCGCAAGGATGTTACGTCCCATTCTGCCAGGCCTGCACAAAAAAGCATCAGGTCATGCGCCATGTCCTTATGGGAATGGGCGTCAGCTTGATGGTGTTGGCGCTTGCCGCCTGGATATTCATCAAAAAGGTCCATGGTGATATGGCGGCTCCCTTCCTGGTCATTGGTCTGACGTTGGTGAGTTGGTCGATGTTGATGCGGGAGCGTTTTGACCAGCGGCTGTCCGAATTCGTCGTGTCTCCGTCGGCTAAATATCCCCTGCCGGGTTGCCCCATTGAGGATTACCCGACGGTAGCGAGCATGACCGAGCTTCGCGCAGCGAGAGATGCACAACTGAACAGACAGATTCCCGATTTCCCGGTTGACGGCCGGCAGTAAGTCTCCGGGCCTATATGCCGGCCATTGGGGAGCCATTTCTTGATCCGTTTCAACTCCGTACGCATCCACTGCCACCTGACCGAACACTTTCATTTAACGGCGGTGGACCGCCGTGTCCATGAGCAGAGGGGGCGCGAAGCGAGCCCTCCAGACTTGAGTTTCCGTTTTATTTTCGTGTATTTCGGTGCGCCAAGAAAGCTTGGCAGAACTCACAAACTGAAAGGTGTTTGTCTCATGAATTGACCGTTGCATGAGTAGCGGCATGGACATCTGGAAGGGTAACCGGCCGGATGAAGCTCTGTGTCCGCGAACGGGCGAGCCATATCGAAAGTGAACCCTCATTCAAGCCTCGTTACACCAACCGTGTGGAGAGGATGTCGGATCTTCTGAAACCAGTAGCCTTCGGTAAAGAACGGTACAAAGACGAGGGCACACGGCGGGGTCAAGAGGGATAGCGCGCCTAGACAGTTCTGTCAGGAACTTGGGAGACCCGCGGGGCAACACCCGCGGGAGTCGGACGAGGCCGTAGTAGCGCTGAAGCGAAGAAGTTGAATGAGTTACAGGAGAAGTAATGGATAGCATAGAGTTTCCTGCCTCGAAGCACGGCAGGTCACGGTGCCCGGCTTGGCCCTGCCCTGCGCATTTGCTGCGTAAGGATTGTCGTAGCGGATCATTCCGTACAAAAGCCTAGTCATTTTGGGGCATCTCCGCAAAATGGTTCAGGACAGGAACCATCAAGGAGATATGACATGACCGCCAACACCATACGGATTCATCGCGTGCTGCGCGCGCCGCCCGAGCGGGTATACAAGGCCTTTTTCATGGACACCATCACCTTGAAGGTGGTTTCCGTTGGAACCGACGTGACCATTGTCCAGGAAGGCGTCCCGGCCGTCATCCCCGCGGACGGCTGTTACCTCGGCTGGCAGGAATCATTGATTTAGCTCGCGAAGCTGGTCGAGCCCGAAATCCCGGATTGAGCAATGGAGAAGAGAAACCACGGATGGCCGGATATGGCCGTGCGTTCCGGCAGAGGAAGGCGATTACGGCGGGGGACCGCCGAGTCCACGAGGGCGTTTCGGCAGAGGAAGGCGATTACGGCGGGGGACCGCCGAGTCCATGTTTATTCCAGGATTGTCACAATTGTTTTGGCGGGGGCGGCCAAGGTTGCGCCAACGGGATTTTTGAGACTGATCTGGAA
>JBIIYJ010000043.1:0-24915 GCA_044346855.1 Kiritimatiellia bacterium | reverse complement strand
CCTTGCCCCCGGGCGTTTTGGTTGCCCGGTAGTTTATCGGAGGCCACTTGAAGGTGGCTCACTTTTAATGCGTGCGGTGGCTCACTTTTAAATGCGTGTTTTCGTGGACCATTCACTACGGGAAAAAGATCCAAATTAACTCATCAGATGAAGATTGTCAGCATGAATGGAAAAGAATCGGGGGGAATGAGTCGTTTGTTTTTGGTTTCCTAAATAAAGTAGAATCATGATAAATGACTCGAACCACGCGCTCCGCCGTATCGCCGCTGTCGCGGTTCACGGCGAGCGTGAGAGTTGTACGAGAGAGATTATGGACGATAAAGCAAAAGCTTATTGTAGGCGACATCCCGAGATTCGCGAGGTCAACATCGCCATTTGCAAGATGTGGGACAGACGAGCAGCACGTTTTGTTTTCAGATCAGATGGTGCCGAAACTGTCGTGGATGATGGAACAGACGATCTTTTGCGCATCGGTCTTTCTTACGAACGCATCAAAAGGCGTCTTCTCAGACAGTCAATGCACACCCGGCTATGGACATTCTTGCGAGGGACAAAGGTACAGTGCGGAACCTTTTATTGCAGAGTGGAAGGGACAGAGATATGCTTGGGGATCGTAGCAAGAGAAAATGAAGCAGAATGCATGGTGTTCGTTCCACTCGGATGGAAAGAAAATGGGATTGCACAACCACCACCTCCAACCTAGCTCGCAAGACTCGCAGGTTGAGGTGGGACGTTCGAACTAAAATGATTCTGTCAAAAATGATTTTGTCACTCTTCAACACAGCCGTCGAAACCAGGCTGCAGAGTCAGGTCTTAACATTCAATAATTGAACAACGGATCGTTGGTAGGCATATTCTCTTTCATGGCCAGGCCTTTAACCCGCCTTATTCACGAAGCGTGAACAAGGCGCCCTCCGGGCTTCGACTCCGGCCCGCCGGGCGGGCCTCCCGCTCAGGGTTAAGAATCAGCAGTGTGGCGGATGGTATCACGCGATGTCGCGCGGGATCGACCGGAAACCCATTATGGGTGAGCCCGTCAAGATGGGGAACCGGGGAGGAAAAGGGACGAAATCGCGAAAGCCTGGAGAAGATGAAACCACGGATTGCTTGGATTGCACGGAATAATTATTGACTTTCAGACGTAGTCGAATAATTATTAAGACATGATTGCTAACTCGATTGGCGGCTATCATGAGATTCGGGATGAGCTCCTCAAGCGGCTTCGCGAGGCGGCGCCGGGGCGTGTTCAAATCCTGAGCGGGCCGAGGCAGGTCGGGAAAACGACTCTGTTGCTTGAACTCGCGGAGGCATTCGGGGATAGGGCCATTTATGTGTCCGCCGACTCCCCCGAGGCGCAAATCTCCGGTTGGTGGGAAAACGTTGTTCGAGAGGCAGGAGAACAAGCCCGCAAGGCCGGCTCGGGGCTGCTGTTGGTGGATGAGATACCTTATCTGCCCGATTGGGCTCGCCGCCTGAAAAGCGAGGCGGACCGAATTCATCGAGTCAAGATTCCTCTGCATGTTGTGGTGTCGGGATCGTCCGCCATCCAATTGGGGAAGGGCTCGCGGGAAACCATGGCGGGGCGGTTTGAGCGCCTGCGGCTTTTCCACTGGCCACCCGCGGAGTTGATGCGGTGTTTCCACCTTTCGGCGGATGAGGCTGTCGTCCGTTTCGTCCAGTCTGGCGGCTATCCCGGCGGCCAGGCCTTGCTTGGGCAGTTGGATCGTTGGCGCGCCTATCTCAAGGACAGCATTATTGAGCCGGCCATCGGGCGTGACATTCTGAATCTCGAGATGGTGCGTAAACCCGCCCTGTTGCGTCAGGTTTATGCGGTGTCGGTCGGCCATCCCGCCGAGATCGTGTCCTTGCAGAAGTTGGCTGGTGAATTATCAGAGCGAGGCGCGTTGGAGACAATTTCCCATTATCTTCAGCTCCTGGAAGAAGCGTGTCTTGTGGCGGGGGCTCTTAAATATTCGGACCGGACGATTCGGCAGCGGGCGGCTCCTCCGAAATTGATCGTGTTAAACCAGGGGTTGATGGCTGCCATGGGACCGGCTCCGGACCGGGCGCGAGATCCGGTCCGATGGGGACGGTGGGTCGAAAACGCCGTTGCTGCCTTTGCCTGGAATGCCGGGCAAACGGTCAGTTACTGGCGGGCCGAGCCGCTGGAAGTGGATTGGATTCTCGAGGGGACTTGGGGCGCTTGGGCCGTTGAGGTGAAAACCGGCGCCTACCGGACCCAGGACCTGAATGGGCTGCTTGAATTTTGCCGGCTACATCCCAAATTCCACCCCCTGTTGCTCTGCAACGAAGGTGATGAGGCGGCCGCGCAGACGGGTAATGTCCGCACACAAAGTTGGACTTCCTTCCTCTTGAGCGGGCCGGTCGAAGCGTAGCCTCGGTCAGGGAACTACGAAACACGCGAAAGACGCGAAAGCCTGGAGAAGAAACCTAGGATGACATGGATACCACGAATTAGGGACGGGGGAAGGTCAATCCTGCCCCTAGCGCGAAGGTCCTGAAAAGAGGAAACCACGGATTGAACGGATAACACGGATTGTTTTTTATGAAGCCGTGATCTGTGATCGGTCCGCAATCAGTGTCGCTATCGCTATCGGATTGCGCTCGTGTTTGCTGTTACTGAAATGTCATACGGAGGGCCGAGCTCCGCGAGGCCACATTGGCGCCTGTCTGGCGCAAGCATGGCGCAAGAGGACTCGCAGAGCTCGTCCCTCCGTTTTGCTGTTACTGAAATGTCATACGGAGGGCCGAGCTCCGCGAGGGCTTCGGGGTATCAACAATCAACAATTCAACAACTGATCGTTGGAACGGCATATTCTCTTCATGGCCAGGCCTTTAATTAAATCTGATTGCGGGATTCACCCGAGTGTGGATAATGAACGCATGACGTCATCAGTTTCCATTCAGACCCTGTTGCGAGCCAAAAAAACGCTGTCGGCTGCCGACCTGGCTGAAACGGTCCGGCGCGAGGGATTGGCCGAGAGTGTCCTGCCGGGCTGGATACGGGAGGCCAAGGCCGGCCGTGATCCGCTGCTGGCGGCCCGGATCTGGGCGGCGATCGCAACGGTCGCCACGGACCATCCCGCCGGAAAATTCCAGTCGGCCCTGAAGAAGGCCGCCCCCGAGGGCTGCCGCCGGGCGGCCTTTGACGCCGTGGGGGAATCCGTTTCGGCCGCCTCCGACCTGCCCGACCGCCCCGTGCCGGCCGCCATCCAGCACGATCAGGTGGTGTGGGTCACGACGCCGGTCCGGATCGACTTATCGGGCGGCTGGACCGACACTCCGCCGATCAGCCTGGAAGGGGGCGGGTGCGTGCTCAATGCCGCGGTGACTCTGAACGGGCAGTACCCGATCCAGGCGGTGGCCAAACTCAACACCGTGGGCACGATCCGCCTCACGAGTATCGACTTGAGCGAGCGGATGGAGATCGCCACCACGGAGGCGCTTCACGCAGGGATCGATCCGACCCATTGGGCCGCCCTGCCGAAGGCGGCGCTGATCCTGGCCGGGATCGGGCCGACCCGACCGGGCGAATCGCTTGCGAAGTGGCTGAAGACGCTGGGGGGCGGGCTGGACCTGACCCTCTTTTCCGCGCTTCCGAAGGGATCCGGCATGGGAACGAGCTCGATCCTGGGAGCCGCGGTGCTGGCCTGCCTGGCGCGGGTGCGGGGCGAGGCGCCGGATCTGCAGAGGCTGTATTCGCTGACCAGCACGCTCGAGCAGCGCATGAAGACGGGCGGCGGTTGGCAGGACCAGATCGGCGGGCTGGTGCCGGGGCTCAAGCGGATCCTGACCGCGCCGGGGCCGGACCAGACCCCGAAACTGCGGCCGCTCTTTCTTGAGCACACCTGGCGCAGTCGGCTGCTGCTGTACTTCACGGGGCAGAAGCGGATGGCCCGTGGCATCCTGGAAAACGTGGTGTGGCGCTACCTGCAACGCGACCCGCAGACGGCCGAGATCCTCGGGCGGCTGCGCCGGGGGGCGATGGACATGACCCGCGCCATGGAGGCGGCCGATTTCGACGCGTTCACGCAGGGCGTCGAGGATTACTGGTCGCTTAAAAAGCGGATCGACCCCGGCTCCACGAACGCCGGGATTGAAGCCATCCTGGAGCGCACGAAGCGGTGGACGGCGGCGCGATTGCTCCCGGGCGCGGGCGGCGGCGGCTTCATCCTGTTCGTCGCGAAAGACGTGCGCGACGTTCAGAAAATCCGGCGCGAGCTCGAAACGCGCCCGGCCTCTCCCCAGGCCCGGTTTTTCGATTTTGACATCGATCCGTACGGACTACGGGTTTCGGTTTTATAGGGCGCTTCCGGAATTGACCATGGTATCAAATGATGCTATAGTTAGTTTCAAATGAAAAAGTCCCGGTCCAAATCAATCCAACGTGACGTAGCGCCGTTTTCGGCGGCTGACGGTGTTGTGGACTATTGCGTCTCCGACCCGAAAAGCAAAACCCTGCGCCCCGGCATGACGCCGTCCAAGCTCATACAAGCGCTTCGGGGCGGGTTGCCGATTCAAGAGCTGGAGTTGTTGCAAGCCAGACTCGGAGTGCCGATGGAAACGCTCTTTCCCTTGCTCGGCATCTCAAAGGCCACGTACCATCGCCGGAAAGCCAGCGGAAAGCTGGGCGCGGACGAATCCGATCGCGTAGTACGCTTCGCCCGGCTCATGGGAAAGGCCGTTGAGGTTTTCGGCTCCGCTGAAAACGCCCGCAAGTGGCTGACCTCTCCGCAGATCGGGCTGGGCGGCGCCATACCGCTGGCCTATGCAGACACGGAAGTCGGGGCGCGGGAAATCGAAGACTTGCTTGGGCGAATTGAGTACGGAGTGTATTCCTGATGGTCGAGGCGTGGCGCATCGTCAAGGAAAAGCACGCCGCGACCGCCTTTTCAGGGGAAGGCGCCGCCCGGACCGGCGGCCGGTGGAACTCCCGGATGGTTGCTGTCGTTTATACGAGCGGCTCGCGCTCGCTCGCCGCCCTTGAAACATTGGTTCATCTGAATCCGCCTGTCCTTTTCAGGTATGTCCTGTTTCCTGTCCGGTTCAGCGATGCGTTGATCGAAACCGTTTCACAGGCCAGCCTTCCAGTCGAATGGAATGCCCAACCGCCCGCGTTCAGCAGTAAAAGAATCGGGGATGAGTGGGTGAGGGAATCGCGATCGGCGGTTCTTCAAGTGCCGAGTGTCATTATTCCCGGGGAGTTCAATTACGTGCTCAACCCGTTCCACCCGGACTTCAAGGCGATCAAAATCGGCCGGGCTGAACCCTTTGCCTTTGATCACCGCCTGGCCTGATGAGCGCATTGCAGTTTCGTCGGGATCGACAGATCCTATATTTGGAGTGCGGCGGCTTGACGCCGCTTTCTGCGTTATGGCTGCCCTGCACGCTTCGATAGGCCTGTCTGATCGTGTCGGCTTGACGCTGCGCCCAGACGTTGATGTCGCGTCCAGTCGGTGCCAGCCAAAGCGGCGTCAAGCCGCCGCACTCCAAATCGGCTTTGCACCAAACTGGCATAAGCCCGACTAAACTGCAATGCGCCCTGACCTGAGCCTTCGCACTGTATCAAATTGACATTGAATCCGTTTGGCGAAAGAATAACAAATCATGATATACTCCGACCTGCATGTCCACTCGCTTTACTCGCGCGCCACCAGCAAGGACGGCACGCTGGTCAATTTCGCCAGATGGGCCCGCCTGAAAGGCCTGGCCGTTTTGGGAACTGGCGACTTCACCCATCCCGCCTGGCGCGCGGCCATCGGCTCCGAGCTGGTTCCCGCAGAGCCCGGCCTGTTCCGGCTGAAGCCGGAGCTGGAACGGGCCGTGGAGGCCGATCTGCCCGCGGCCTGCCGGGAGGGGGTGATCCCGTTTTCCTCGCCCGTCCGCTTTGCCCTGCAGGTGGAGATTTCCACCATCTACAAGCGCGACGGCGCCACCCGCAAGGTGCATCACATCATCCTGGTTCCGGGGTTGAAGGAGGCGGACGCCCTGATCGCGCGCCTGTCGAAGATCGGCAACCTGAAGTCCGACGGCCGGCCGATCCTGGGGCTGGATTCCCGCCACCTGCTGGAGATGACCCTCGAATCCGGGGCCGGCTCCATGCTTATCCCGGCGCACATCTGGACGCCCTGGTTCTCGGCCCTGGGGTCCAAGTCTGGATTCGACTCGATCGCCGACTGCTACGGGGATCTCGCTCCGCACGTGTTCGCCGCGGAGACCGGCCTGTCGTCCGATCCGCCGATGAACTGGCGCGTGTCGAGCCTCGACCGGTACCGGCTGGTGTCGAACTCGGACTGTCACTCGCCGGAGAAACTCGGGCGCGAGGCCACCGCGTTCGACACGCCGGTTGATTATTTCGCCATCCGCGGCGCGCTCGAGACGGGCAAGGGCTACGCCGGCACGGTGGAGTTTTTTCCGGAAATGGGGAAATACCATCTCGACGGCCACCGCAACTGCGGCATCTGCTGGGACCCGAAGGAGACCAAGGCGCACAAGGGTTTCTGCTCCGTCTGCGGCAAGCCCGTGACGGTCGGGGTGATGGCGCGGGTGGACGAACTGGCCGACCGCCCGGAGGGCATCCGGCCGCCCGGCGCCTCTTTCCGCAGCTTCATTCCTTTGGCCGATGTGCTGGGCGAGCTTTTCGACTGCGGCTCCGCCACGGGCAAGGTGACGAAGGCGTTGGACGCCCTGGCGGAGTCGGTCGGCCCCGAGCTCTACACGCTGGGCCACGCGCCGCTGGAGGTCCTGGAAAAGGCGGGCCCCGCCCCGCTGGCCGAAGCGATGCGGCGCATGCGGGCGTGCCAGGTGGTGTGCGAGGCGGGCTACGACGGCGAGTACGGCGTGGTGCGTCTGTTCAAGCCGGAGGAGCTGGGCTATAAGGCCAAGCCGCGCAAGCCGCCGCCTCCGCCCAAGGTGAAGCCGCCGCGGAAAACGGCTTCGCGGCGCAAGGCTGCCGGCGGGCCCGAGTTAAACCTCTTTTAGGGACTAGGCCAGGCCCCAGCGTTTTTCAAGAAGCCCGCGGTTGTCGCGCAGCAGCTGCATGTAGACGATTTCCTGGTCGAGCGCCTCCGGGTCCTTCTTGACCAGCCATTCCCTAAGCCAGCCCGCGCGGATGGCCAGGACCAGGTCTACAAACGCGCTCCAGCTTTCGTCCCGGGCGAACCCGGCCTTGCGCAGGTCGCGGATAAACGTGACGAGCAGGGGCCGGGTGAGGTAGTCGGGCGAATCGAAGCCGAGGCAGCCGGCCAGGAGCGCGGCGTCGTAGAGCTCGGGCTTGAAGCCGCAGAATTCCCAGTCGATGACGGCGCGGATGCCGTCGCTTTTCCAGAGGATGTTGAGGGGGTGGAAGTCGCCGTGCACGAAGCGCAGGGGCAGGGAGTCGTAGCGCTTGAAGAGGCCGTCTTCAAGGTGCTCCCACACGTCGGCCAGTTCGCGGAAGGCGGGGGGATGGCGCTCCTCGAGCATGCGGCCGATGCGGCGGGCGTAGACGGGGAGCGAGAAAGGGGGCTCGGACGGGAAGCCGGCCGAGGCGCGGGCGAGATCAGACAGGAAGGCCGCCATGGCCTGGCCGCGCCAGGTGTCGTCGGCATAGGTGTCGCGGTTGACGGGGACGCACGGTAGGAACGGCTGCAACTGCCACCAGTCCCCTTCGGCCGGAACCAGGAATTCGCCGCGGGCCGGCCAATAGGGATTGATGGCGGTGAGTCCGCGTGCGACCAGGGATTCCAGGCGCCGGGCGATCCGGGTCTTCTTTTCCAGCTGTTCTGCTGGAATGCGTTCAAGGATGAAAAGCCGGCCCTGCGAGTCCTCGATCACGGTGCGAGTCAGGGACCGCTCCGGACTACCTTCGGGCTTGAGCTCGGGATGCTCGCGCAGGGGGATCAGTCCCCATGGTTCGAGCCGCGCCGCTATAAGGCTGTCATTCATAATTGAATTTGTATCATATCGCATAAAATATTCCACATAGATATTCGACTGGGTCGGACTCTTCTGCGATTTGTAAAGGGGAATAGCCGCCACGGTGTATTACGCGCTGGTGCCCCATTTGATGCCTTCCCAGAACAAGGTGGAGGGTCCGGTGCCACCCGGACCGTCTGCGCGCGTCTGGCGCAAGAATGGCGCGCGCGGTCCGGGTGGCAGGCGCCTTCGTGAAGCGCTACGGCGTCCCAAGCCGGACCCTCCACCTTTTAACAGCTTTCTAAAGGATGTGTGGCGGCCATCTTCATGCCCATCGCCCAGGGGCCGTACAAATTGCAGATGCGTCTGATTGGGTCAATGCAAGGAAAGGCGTTTCACGGTCATGGGCGGGACGGTGACGTTTCCGGGGCCGATCACGGTTTTGCTCCACGCGGGCTGGCAGGTCACGTTGGCGGTCTGGGGGGAGACGTGGAGGTTCATGATGAACAGGATGCTGTCTTTTTCGTGCGTCCAGAGCGTGCACCAGAGGTTCGGGTTGGTGCAGGTCAGCACGCTTTTCAGGCCGAGCTTCCGCAGGCATCCTGTCAGCATGCGCTCGTGGTAGCGCATGGCATGCGTCCAGTTCAGGCCCAGCCAGAGGGCCCGGCCGCCGCCCGGGAGCGACTTCAGCCAGGCCGAGCAGCCCGGGGTCGTCGTGTCGCGACCGAGCACCGTCGCACCGCGGGCTGGCCGGGGCATGGTCAGCGCCAGGCTCGAACAGTAGATCGTCCCGGAAAAAGGCAGCCGCACAAAGGCGCCGTCGGGGATTTTTTCCAGTTTGCCGCGGGCCCCCAGGAAGTCGCGCAGGATCGTGCAGGGCTCGAGGTTCTCGTCCCATTCGGGGAACACGGGACCGATCAGCAGCTTTCCCCCGTTTTTCAGGAATTGAACCATTCGGGCCTGGACGGAGGCGGACATGACGGACGAGGAGCAGGCCGCCAGCGGCGTGGACGTATTCTGAATCCAGTTGTCCGAGTCGCCGTCGACCAGCTCGGGGGACAAGCCCGCGCAGAAAGCGGTGGTCAGGAGGCCTTTTCGCATCAGCTCCCAGGCTTCCTGGGGCGCCAGGGCGAAAGGGTTGCGCTCCCGGGTCCAGTGATGCGCCCGGGCCGCCGTCCAATCGACCAGCACGCGGAAATCCGATTCCCGCCGGGCGGACGCGAAGAGCGGATTCTTCCGGATGAAATCGCCCAGCGCCTTCTGCGCCTCGAAAAGGGGGCGTTTCGTCCCGTCGGCCGCGATCGAGGCGCCGTAGTCGTAGATGTCGTCCGTGTTGCCCAGTCCGGGCGGGTTGGGGCCGCCGGTAAAAATGTAGTAATTGTGGCCCTTCATGCCCAGCGCGAGGTTTGTGAAATAGCAGCATTCGGCGTCTTCGCGCTGGATCGGGGGCCAGTCCGAACCGCTACCGCCGGGTAGTTCGAAGACGGTGGGCGGAGCGTCCATGAGCCGGAGCGTCTCCATGGAGATGAAGGACCGGACAGCGTATTGCGGGGTCGGGTTGTTCTGGCCCCAATCCTGGTTGAGCGTGTAGTAGTGATCCGAGCCGAGGGCGAAGCCGCCCGGCTTCAGGGCGGCGTTCAGGGCGCGGTAGAGCGGGTTCATGGGCGGGGAGCCGGAGTTGTGGACCAGGGGGCAGGTGATCCCGTGTTCGCGGATCCAGCCGGCCAGGGTGACGCCGTATTCGGCGATGGTCGAGAGGTAGAATTCGACGTAATCCTTGGCGCGCCTGAGGTCGCCGAGTTCCCCGGACGAAGCCGGCACGGCGGGCGGCTCGACCTGCGCGAAGGATTTGAATCGCGTGCCATAGTGCGCGTTGAGTGCCGCCACGCTCCCGAAGCGGCCTTCGAGCCAGCGGGGGAATCGGCCGTTTTTGCGGCCGAAGCCCATGGCGTCGCGGTTGTAATCGAGCGTGCCGAACCAGATGTGGATGCCGATCAGTTCGTTGTCGAGCTGGACCATGGAGACGGGTCCGCCCTTGTCCAGCGTGTGGCGGGCGATGAGGGGGCAGACGCGGTCGAACCAGCGCCGGGTCTTCTCGAGGAAGAGCGGGTGTAGGTACGAGATGGAGCTGCGGCGGAACTCGTTCCCCTCGCGGTTCCGGGCCCGCAGGGCGGGGTAGCGGTCGCACAGCCAGCGCGGCAGGCCGTCGTAGACGATTTCGCTGTAGACATAGGGGCCGGGGCGGGCGATGACGTAAAGGTTTTCGGCCGCGGCCAGGTCGAGGAACGCCTCCAGCTCAAGCCAGGGCTTCCCGGTGAAGGTGAACCGGCCTTCCCGAGGCTCATGGAGAGTCCAGGGAATATAGGTGGCCAGGGTGTTGCCGCCGGCCTCCTTGAACAGCCTCATGCGGGCGCGCCAGTCTTTTTTCGGGACCCTGAAATAATGGAATTCACCCGAATAAAGATAGGTCCGCTTGCCGTCGATGATATAGCTGTCGGCGTCGAATTGAACAGGGTGCATGGGCTTTCTCCTAAAACCCTCATGATGGGAAGAAGGCGCCGTCAGCTCAAGCCAAATAGTTGGTTTGTATTCTGATCTTGAATCGGGAGGGCGGAACGGCGAAAATGGCCGCTTTCAGGAGAAAGCCATGACGGATCCGGAACAGAACGAATTCCGCGAGCAGCGGCTCGCGAACATGAAGAAGCTGGAAGAACTGGGCTATCAGCCCTTCGGCCGCGCCTTTGCCCGCACCCGCTTGGCCGAGGTGGCCGAGGCGTTCGAGGAGGGCAAGGCCGTGCAAATCGCCGGCCGCCTGCTCCTGATCCGCAACATGGGCAAGAGCGCGTTCTGCACGCTGACCGACGGCACCGGCAAGTTCCAGATCTACGTCCAGAAGAACGAGATCGGCGACGCCGCCTACGAGGCCTTCAAGTATCTCGACGCGGGCGACCATGTCGGCGTCGAGGGAGCCCTGTTCCTGACCCGCACGGGCGAAAAGACCGTGAAGGTGAAGCGGTGGGAGCTGCTGGGCAAGGCGCTGCTGCCCCTTCCCGAGAAGTTCCACGGGCTCAAGGACACCGAGCAGCGGTACCGGCAGCGGTATCTGGACCTGGTGGCCAATCCCGAAACCCGCACCGTGTTCAACCGCCGGATCGCCATGATCCGCGAGATCCGCGACTATCTGCACGGGGAGGGTTTCCTGGAAGTGGAAACGCCCATGATGCAGTCCCAGGCGGGCGGGGCGGCCGCGAGGCCGTTCGTCACCCGCTACAACGCCCTGGCCACGGACATGGTCATGCGCATCGCCCCCGAGCTCTACCTCAAGCGACTGCTGGTGGGCGGGTTCGACAAGGTTTTCGAGCTCAACCGCAATTTCCGGAACGAAGGGCTCGACCGGACGCACAATCCCGAGTTCACGATGCTCGAGATCTACGAGGCCTACGGCGACGTGCGCCGCATGAAGGTCCTGATCGAGGGGCTCATCACGCGCGTGGCCGTCAACGTGTTCGGCGGCCTCAAGGTCGGGGAAGGGGAGCAGGCCATCGACTTCACCCTGCCCTGGCGCGAGGTGACCTACCGCGACCTCGTCCGCGAGAGGATGGGGGCCGACTGGTTCGAGTTGCCGGTGGAAGTCGTCCGCACGAAGGCCCAGGCCGCGGGCTTGGACGTGGCGCCGGACTGGGACCACCTGCTGATCACGCACGAAGTCTATGAGAAGCTGGTTGAAAAGTCGCTGATGCAGCCGACCTTCGTAACTCGCATCCCGGCGCCGCTGGTGCCGTTGGCCAAGCCCTGCGAGGACGACCCGACGGTCGTGGACGTGTTCGAGCTGGTCATCCGCGGTCAGGAGGTTGCGCCGGCCTACACCGAGATGAACGACCCGCTCCGGCAGCGCGAGGCGTTCTCGCGGCAGGCCGGGCTGGACGTGCAGAAGATCGACGAGGATTTCCTGACCGCCCTGGAGCACGGCATGCCGCCGGCCGGCGGGATGGGGGTCGGCATCGACCGGCTGGCCATGATCCTGAACGGGGTCGAGGCGATCCGCGACATCGTGCTGTTCCCGCAGCTCAGGCCCCGGAAGGACGCATGAGCCCGCTGCCGTTCTCCCTGTTCCTCGCGCTCAAGTACCTGAAACCGAAACGCTCGTACTTCTCCGTCGTCACCCTGCTGTCGCTGCTGGGCGTGCTGCTGGGGGTGGCGCTGCTGGTCATCGTCCTGTCGGTCATGACGGGGTTCGACGACATGTGGCAGGAGAAGATCCTGAGTTTCAACTCGCATGTCACGGTCGGCGAGCGCGGGGGGGTCGTGCGGGACCCCGGGGTGCTGCTGGGGCCGATCGAGTCGGTGCCGGGGGTAAGCGCCGCCGCGCCCTACATCCAGGGGCCCGTCATGCTCCGCCACCGGGGCACGGTCTACACCCCGCTGCTGCGCGGTGTGGATCCCGCGCTGGAGCCGCGGGTGAGCCGGATTCCGAGCAGCCTGGACGCCGGCGCGTTTCCCGCGGGGCGGGGCGAAGTCGTGGTGGGGCGCGACCTGGCCGATGCCATGGGAATCGTCGTGGGCGACACGCTCCTGGTCAATTCCCCGGCCAGTTTCCTGAGCGGCGACGAGATCCGCCTGCCCGAGGAGCTGACGGTGACGGGCATTTTCTCGGTGGGGATGTACGATTACGACATGCATTTTCTCGTCACCACGCTGGAGACGGCGCGGGACGTGCACGGGCTGCAGGACGGCGTGCATGCCATCAACGTCATGACCCGGGATCCCGAGAAGGCGGCGCTCGTGGCGGAGGGCATCCGCAACGCGCTGGGCGGACGGTACGAGGTCAGCACCTGGATGGAGCAGAACGCGCAGCTTTTCGGCGCCTTGCGGGTCGAAAAGAATATCATGTTCTTCCTGCTGATCTTCATCGCCGTGGTGGCGGCCTTCGGCATCACCAACACGCTGATCACGCTGGCGGTCCAGAAGACGAAGGAAGTGGGGCTTCTGAAAGCGATGGGATTTCCCACGCGGCAGGTGATGAACATCTTTTTCGTGCTGGGCTTTTCGCAGGGGCTGGCCGGCACGGCGGCGGGGGTCGGTTTCGGGATGCTGATGCTCCGCTACCGCAACGACCTGCTGGGCTGGATTTCCGACACGTTCCAGATGGAACTGCTGCCGCGAGAGCTTTATCACCTGAGCCAGATCCCGTCGCGGACCACGCTGTTCGACGTCGGCGTGGTGTCCCTGTCCGTGATCGTCATCTGCACGCTGGCGGGCCTGATTCCGGCCTGGCGGGCGGCGCGGCTGGACCCCGTCGAAGCGCTGAGGAGCGAATGAGCGAGCCATCCTTCATTTCGGCCGAGACCATCGGCATGGCCTACACGCTGGCCGGGAAGACCCTTCCCGTGCTGGAGGGCGTTTCGCTGGCCGTGGAACGGGGGGAGCGGGTCGCCATCGTGGGCCCCAGCGGGGCCGGCAAAAGCACGCTGCTTCATATCCTGGGGGGGCTCCAGAATCCGACCACCGGCCGCGTGTCGTTCCAGGGGCGCGATGTCTATGGGATGTCGTCCGCCGCGCGCTCGGAGCTGCGGGCCCGGCGCATCGGCTTCGTCTTCCAGTCCTATCACCTGCTGCCCGAGCTCGACGTGCTTGAAAACGTGATGCTGCCCTCCATGGCGCTTGGGCGGCCTCCGGCCGATATCCGCGAGCGCTGCCTGGCGCTCCTGAGGACGGTGGGCCTGGAGAACCGGTGGAATCACACGCCCCTGGAACTGTCGGGCGGCGAGCAGCAGCGCGTGGCGCTGGCCCGGGCGCTGATCAACGACCCGGACATCCTGCTGGCCGACGAGCCGACCGGCAGTCTGGACAGCCGGACCGGCTCCCACGTACTGGACTGCCTGTTCAAGCTGGCGGAAAGCAGGATGCGCACGCTGGTGATCGTGACCCATAACGCCGAGGTGGCGGCGGCCTGCATGAGGACGATCCGGATGAAGGACGGGCGGATCGAGGGCTGAGGGCGGCTAGAATTTGGGAGCGCCGAACAGCAGGCGCATCAGCCCGTCGCCCTTCAGGGCGCCCAGGGCGCCTTTCGGGCAGACGATTTCATCGAACGCCGGCGTGCCGTCCGGCGTCCAGTCCGGCCGGCTTACCGAAAGAGGGACTGGCGTGCGGGTATGCTTGCCGCTGGAAAGCGGGACGGGATGGTCCGGCAGGACCGCGTAGGCGATGCCCTTGTCCGCCTTCGCCAGGACCCGGGCGATGAGGCGGCGGTCGAATTCCTCGATCGTCTTCATTTTCAGCGCCAGATCCTGGGCGTGGCTGACTTCGTCGATGGCTTCCACGTGGACGAAGACGAAGTCGTGGGTCCGGATGGCGTCGAGCGCCGCGTCGGCCTTGCCCTCGTAATTCGTGTCGATATAGCCGGTGGCGCCGGGCACCCGGACCACGTCCATGCCCAGGCAGCGGCCGAGGCCGTTGATGACGTCCACCGCGGAGATGACGGCGGCGCTGATGCCGAACCGCTCGGTCAGCTTGCGCATGGAGCCGGGCTTGCCGCCGCTCCAGGGCCAGATGCCGTTCGCGGTCCGCCCCTTGAGCAGGGCCGCCGCGGCGATCATCAGTTCGACGAGCTTGCGGGCCGTGGCCTCGCCCTGGGCCGCGGCGGCGCGCGGGAGATTGTCCCGGACCGGGTTACCGTGATTGTCGTCGGGCTTGCCGCATTTGACCGCGGAGCAGAACTCGGGACCCGAGAGCACCAGCAGGTTGCGGTAGCTGACGCCGGGGTAAAAGCGGACCTGTTTCGAGCCGAGGGACTTGTTGAGCAGGGCGATCGCCGCCTCGGCGTCGGCCTGGGCGATGTGGCCGCCCGAGAAATCGGTCAGGATGCCGGATTCGTTCACCGACACCAGGTTCATGCGGAAGCAGACGTCGTCGGGGCCCATGACGATGCCCTGGCTGGCGGCCTCGAGGGGGCCTCGGCCGCACATCTCGGTTTTCAGGTCGCAGCCTAGGACGGACATGTTGGCCACGTCGCTGGAGGTCGGGTAGCCTTCCGGCAGGGTCAGCAGGGAGCCGCTGCGGCCGGCGCGGGCGATGGAATCCATGGCCGGCTTGCAGGCCGCCTGGAGCGGGGTCCGCCCGCCGAGGGCCGCAACCGGTTCGTCGGCCATGCCGTCGCCCAGGAATAGAATGGTTTTAGGATGAGAAATCATGAATTATTAATTATGGCAGAGCCCCCCGAGCGCTGTCAACGGCCAAACGGAAGATCAGGCGAAGCAAGGTCCGTTCAGGCCGCACTTTTTGCTTTGTCCGGAGGGGGCTCTTGCGTATGATTAACCGTTTTGAGGCCATGGCTTTGCGGGGGCGTCCCGCCGGGAGGAGTGGGTATGAGGATTTTGTCGGGCATCCAGCCCTCGGGGAAGCTGCACCTGGGCAATTATTTCGGCATGATGAAGCCGGCCCTGGAGCTCCAGCTCAAGGGCGAGGCCTATCTTTTCATCGCCAATTTCCATGCCCTCACGACGGTGTCGGACCCCCAGGTGCTGCGCGACAACACGCATGACGTGGCGCTGGATTTCCTGGCCTGCGGGCTGGACCCGGAAAGAACGGTTTTTTTCCGGCAGAGCGACGTACCCGAGGTCTGCGAGTTGACCTGGTACCTGTCCTGCGTCACCACCATGGGGCTCCTGGAGCGCTGCCACTCCTTCAAGGACAAGGTGGACAAGGGGATCGTGCCGTCGCACGGCCTGTTCGCCTACCCGGTGCTGATGGCCGCCGACATCCTGGCCTACCAGTCCAACCTGGTGCCGGTCGGAAAGGACCAGAAGCAGCATCTGGAGGTCACCCGCGACATCGCCATCCGGTTCAACAACCAGTTCGGCGAGGTGTTCACCATTCCGGAGCCCTTCATCCAGGATTCCGTGGCCGTGGTGCCGGGCATCGACGGGCAGAAGATGTCGAAGTCCTACGACAACACGATCGAGATTTTCGGCGAGGAGAAGAAGACCCGCAAGCGGGTCATGTCCATCATCACCGACAGCACCCCGCTGGAGAGTCCGAAGAACCCGGACACGGACACCGTGTTCGCCCTCTACAAGCTCTTCGCGACGGACGCCGAGCGGGAGGCGCTGGCGGACCGGTACCGCGCCGGGGGCATGGGGTACGGGGAGGCCAAGAAGGCGCTGTTCGAGATCTTCTGGACCCGGTTCGAGCCGTTCCGCAAAAGGCGCGCCGAGCTGGCGGCCCAGCCCGATTACGTGGAGTCCGTCCTGAGCCGCGGGGCGGAGCGCGCGCGGCTCGAGGCCCGCAAAACGCTGGAGCGCGTCCGCCGCCTGATGGGCGTGAAGTAGGAGACCGTGTGACGAATCGACCTCCAACGACGTCGGCGGACTACAAGGTGGACCTCGAGGTGTTCGAAGGCCCCCTCGACCTGCTTTTGTACCTGATCAAGAAGGACGAGCTCGAGATCTGCGACATCGAGATCAACCGCATCACGACCCAGTATGTCGAATATCTGGGGCTGATGCAGATGCTCGATCTCGACATCGCCGGCGAGTTCATCGTGATGGCGGCGACGCTCATGATGATCAAGAGCCGGATGCTGCTGCCCGTCGAGGAGCGCCCCGAGATCGAGGAGGAGGAGGTCGATCCCCGGTGGGACCTGGTGCGGCAGCTGCTGGAATACAAGAAATTCAAGGATGCGGCCCGCCACCTGGACGCGTTGTCCATGGCCCGGGAGAATATGTTCGGCCGGGGCGGGGAGGTCGCCGTCTTCGAGCCGGAGCCCGGGCTGGGGCTCGACGAGGTCAGCCTGTTCGATCTGATTTCGGCGCTGAATGCCGCGCTGAAGCGGGTGAGCGCCACCGAGTTCGGCACCATCGTCGACGACCCTTTCACCGTTGCTGACAAGATCGAGGACCTGATCAAGCGGACCCGATCCGGTCTGCGGTTCACCTTGTCGGAGCTGTTCGGCCAGGCCGTTACGCGCAACGAGATCACCTGCACCTTCCTGGCGGTTCTGGAACTGGTCCGCATGCACCAGATCCGCGCCCGCCAGTCGGCCGAATTCGGGGACATCGAGATCTCGGCGTTCGATCCTGCCGATCTGCTGCCCACCATCCCTGAAGTCGCCATCCAGCCGGCGCCCCACCGGCCCAAGCGGAAAAAGGCGCCTCCCAAGCCCATGGAGCTTCTGTCCGGATTGGCCATTGAAGCGGAGGAATCCGGGCAGGCGGAGCGGGAAAGTGACGAAAGTGACGAAAGTGACCAAAGCGCAAGCGACGAAAATGACCAAAGTGACCAAAGCGTAAGCGACGACAGTGACGAAGCAGAAGACCATGGCGATGATGATGATGATGATGACGAAGATGATGAGGATGATGGCGAGGAAGATGGCGACGACGAGGACGATGGCGAGGACGACGAGGATGACGACGAGGATGACGACGAGGACGATGAGGATGATGACGATGAGGATGACGAGGATGACGATGACGATGACGATGAGGACGAAGATGTAGACGAGGACGAGGACGACGAGGATGAGGACGATGATGAGGACGACGAAGATAACGACGAAGATGACGACAAAGATGAAGATGAAGATGTAGACGACGATGGGGACAAGGAAGAGCGGAAAACCGAGAAGTAAAGGCAAGTTATGGACGGTTCCGAAACAGCGGCCATTCCGGCATTGAAGCAGATTATCGGTTCATTGGTGTTTGGCGCCAAGAAACCGCTGACGGCGCGGGAGATCCGCAAGACAATAGAGGAAGTGGCGGAGAATCTGGGCGGCCTGTTCGCCCCGTATGCCTCGTTGAAGGACAAGGATGTCCGGGAGGCGTTGGAAGTGCTAGCGGCCGATGTGGTCCGTGCCCAGTGCGGCTTTACGCTTTCCGAGAGCTCGGACGGCTTTCTGTTCCAGACGGATTCCGCGAGCGGGCCCTGGTTGCGTCATCTCCTTGACCTGGGCCGCGGGCAGCGGCTGTCCCGGCCGGCGCTTGAGACGCTGGCCATCATCGCCTACAAGCAGCCGATCACGAAGTCCGACATCGAGGCCGTGCGCGGCGTCAGCGTGGATCACATCATCAAGATGCTCATGGAATCGCAGTTGGTCCGCATCATGGGCCGGAGCGAGCTGCCCGGCCGCCCCCTGCTGTACGGCACCACGAACCTTTTTCTCGAGCATTTCGGTCTCAAGGACGTGACCGAGCTGCCGAAGCTGGACGAGCTTTCCCGCCTGGACACGGTCCGCCGCGCGCGGGCCGCGGAGGCCGCCTCTCGCTCGCTCCCGGTTGCCGAGGAGCCTGCGCCCGCCGAGGCCGAAACGGCCGGGGAGGAAGAACCCGAGTTACCCCAGAACAAGGCGGACGAAACGTCGCCCGCCGAACCCGAACCGCCGGCGGAGCCGGAGGAAACAGGGACGGAGCCGGCGGAGCCCGGTCAACCCCCGGAGTCATGATGAAACAGTATCAGGCCAATCCCTGGATCCAGAACCTGTCCGTCTACGAGCCCGGCAAGCCGATCGAAGAGGTGGCCCGCGAGCTCGGGTTCGACGACATCGAGTCGATCGCCAAGCTGGCGTCGAATGAAAACGCGCTCGGCCCGTCGCCCAAGGCGGTCAAGGCCATGATCGCCTGCGCCGAGCAGATGCACCGCTATCCGGACGGCGGCGGGTACTACCTGCGCCAGGCGCTGGCGGAGAAGTTCGGCGTGGAGCCGGCGACGTTGGTGCTCGGCACCGGCAGCAACGAGCTGATCGAGCTGATCGCCCATGTTTTCCTCCGCAAGGGGATCAACATCGTGATGGCGGACCGGGCGTTCGTCGTCTACCGGCTGGTGGCGGCGGCGGAGGAGGCCGAGACCATTGCCGTGCCGATGAAGGGCGGGGGCATGACCCACGACCTGAAGGCGATGCTCAAGGCGATCACGCCCGACACCCGGGTGGTCTTCATCGCCAACCCGAACAATCCCACCGGCACCTGCGTGGCGCCGGACGAGATCGACCGGTTCATGGACAAGGTTCCGGACCATGTGCTGACCGTTTTCGACGAGGCCTACATCGAGCTGATGCCCCAGGCCCTGCAGCCGGACACGCTCAAGTATGTGCGGGAGGGGCGCCGGGTCGCCCTTCTGCGCACCTTCTCCAAGGCCTACGGGCTGGCGGGCCTGCGGATCGGCTACGGCATATGCGAGCCGGGCTGCGCCGCCCTGCTTCACCGCGTCCGGCAGCCGTTCAATGTCAACGCCATGGCCCAGGCGGCCGCGATCGCGGCGCTGGACGACGAAGCGTTCGTCGCGAAAACCCGGAAGCTGATCGAGCAGGGGCTGGCCTATTTCGAGCAGGAGTGCGCGAAGGCCGGGCTGCCGACGGTTCCCAGCGTGGCTAATTTCATGCTGGTCAAGACGGGGAAGGGGCGCGAGATCTTCAAGGCGCTCCAGTCTGAGAAGGTGATCGTCCGGCCCATGGACGGGTACGGTCTGCCCGATTACGTCCGCATCACGGTCGGCACCCGGGCGGAAAACGTGCAGTGCATGAAGGCGCTGCTCAAGGTGACGGGCCGGAAGGGGAAAAAAGGCGGCGTATGACGGGCGAGGTCATAGCCGTTGACGGTCCGTCGGCTTCGGGCAAATCGACCGTGGCCCGCCGGGTGGCCGAGGCGCTCGGGTACCGGCACGTGGATTCGGGGTCTCTTTATCGCGCGGTCACCTGGCACGTCCTGGAGGCCGGGCTGAAGCCGGACGATGCGGGCGCGGTGGCGGCGCTCATCCGGGACCTGCCGGTGGAGATGGATGCGGTCGAGGGAGGGATCCGGTTCCGGCTGGCCGGCCGGGCGGCGGGGGACGAGATCCGCTCGGCCGCCGTCGCCTCCGCCGTCAGCGCCGTGGCCGCCCAGCCGGCCGTGCGCGACTGGGTCAACCGCGCGCTGCGGCGGACTCCGGAGCTCGGGGGCGTGGTCATGGACGGCCGCGACATCGGGTCCGTCGTCTTCCCGCTGGCCCGGTTCAAGTTTTACCTGGACGCGTCGCCCGAGGTGCGGGCGAGGCGGCGCCACGCCGAGCAGGCGGGCGATGGAGCGGGCGGCGGGCTGACGGGCGTGCTCGACGCGCTGGCCCGGCGCGACGCGCAGGACAAGGGGCGGCGCGAGGCGCCGCTCGCGGTTCCGGTCGGCGCGCAGGTGATCGACACGGGGCCCCTGAGCCTTGACGAGGTGGTCCGCCGGGTTCTGGGGTTCATTCAATTTAAAGGAGAGCGGCAATGAAGTTCGATATCAACGATGTCCGGGATGTCTGGTCGGCGGCTCCGACCCCTTTCACGCGCGAGGGCGAGCTCGATATTCCGTCCGTCAAGCGCATGGTGGAGCACCATCTGCGCCTGGGCGTGAAGGGGCTTTTCCTGGGGGGGACGAACGGCGAGGGGCCCTGGATGACGGACGGCCAGCGCCGCCTGATGGTTCGGTCGGTCGTGGCGGCGGCGCGGGGCCGCCTGCCGGTCTCCGTCCAGGTCACCGACAATTCCGCGGGCCGGATCGTGGCCAACATGAAGGCGGCCCGCGAGGACGGGGCCGACGCCGCCGTCATCGCGCCGCCGTTTTTCCTCATGAACGCGACGCCCGAGAACGTGCGCGACCTCTATGTTGAGGCCATCCGGGCGTGCCCCCTGCCGGTCGGCATCTATGACCGCGGCAAGCACAGTTCGGTGGCGGTTCCGCTGAAGGCGCTCAAGGCGATCATGCAGGAGAAGAACGTCGTCATGCTGAAGGACAGCAGCTGCGATCCCGAGCGGCGCGACCTGTTCGTGGCCGCGCGCCGGAAGCGCAAGGATCTGCGCATCCTGAGCGGCTTCGAGTTCGACTGCGTCTCCTATCTCCAGGCCGGCTATGACGGCGTGCTGCTGGGCGGCGGCGTGTTCAACGGGTTCATGGCCCGCCACATCGTGGAGGCGGTCCGCAAGGGCGACTCGGCCCGGGCAACCCAGCTCCAGGAGAAGATGAACAAGCTGATGTACGCCGTTTACGGGGGCAAGAAGATCACCTGCTGGCTGGCGGGTGAAAAGCGCCTGCTGACCGAGCTTGGCATATTCAGCACCTGGCACAACCTGCTGCGTTATCCGCTCACGCCCGCGTGCGAGCGGGCCATCGTCCGCGTCGCGAAGAGCGACCGCGCCTGGCTGCTCCCCGAATAGGAAAGGATCCCATGCGCACCACGGCCATTGCGTTCGATTTCGACGGCACCCTGATTCGCGGGGGCTGGGACAAGGGCGTCCACATCCTGTACGCCTCCACGGTCGCCTGCACCGAGCACGGGTATGCCGATTACCTGAAGCCGGCCGACCTGGACCGGCTCCTGCCGCTCATGGTGCGGGCCTACATGAACTACATGGGGTCGCCCCGGTTCCAGCAGCTGTCGGCCATCGTCAACGCCCTCGTCAACGGGATTCCGTTCTCCGTGGCCGAGCCCGCGGAGCTCAAGGTGGACGCCGCCCACCTGGCCGCCTACGAGGCCGTGAAGAACCGCTACAACGAGGTCTACTCGGCGCTGAACGACACGGCAGCCCGCCTTTTCTGGCGCCCCTTTCCCAGCGTCAAGCCGGCCCTGGCCGAGCTGGCGAAATCCCATGACCTCTACATCGCCTCGGGGGTGCTCCAGGACATCCTGGACGGGGACCTGGCGAAGCATGCCTTCGACACCTCGCTGTTCAAGGGCATCTGCGGGTCGAACCGGACGGGCGGGGCCGACAAGGGGCAGCTTCTGCAGCGGATTTCCGAAAAAGGGTACAAAACGGTCTTGTTCGTCGGGGATTCCAGCAAGGACTGCGAGTACGCCAATGCGGCGAAGGTGCGCTTTTTCCGCGTCAGCGGCGACGCCAGCTACGGGGAATTGCTGGCCCTGCTGAAGCGCGGGGAATGGCCCGACCAGCCGGTGCCGTGGTCCGAGGGGGCGGAGTTGGCCGGCTATTACCGGGAGAAGGCGCAGAAGCCGATCCGGGCCTACCTGGCCGGGAATCCCATGACCCTCGACGCCATTTCGACCTGGATCAACTCCTGAGGAGAAGACCATGAACGCGCTTGCGAATCTCAAGGGCCGGAACCTGTTGACGCTGGACGATCTGTCGGACGGCGAACTCGCCGCCATCCTGGACCTCGCGGCCCAGCTGAAGAGAAAAAAGAAAGCCGGCATCCGCGGGCGCCTGCTGGACGGCAAGAATATCGCGCTGATTTTCGAAAAGGCCTCGACCCGCACCCGGTGCGCCTTCCTGGTGGCCGCGGCGGACGAGGGGGCCGGCGCGGAATACCTGGGCGTGACCGACATCCACTTCGGCAAGAAGGAGACCGTGGCCGACACGGCGCGGGTGCTGGGCCGCTTTTTCGACGGCATCGCCTTCCGCGGATTCAAGCAGGAGACCGTTGAAAAGCTTGCGCGGTATTCGGGCGTGCCGGTCTGGAACGCCCTGACCGACGACTGGCATCCCACCCAGGTGTTTGCCGACCTGATGACGGTGAAGGAGCGGTTTGGCCGGCTCCAGGGGCTCACATTCGTCTACGTGGGCGACGGCCGCAACAACGTGGCCAACTCCCTCATGTTCGGCTGTGTCCGGACGGGCATGAAATTCATCAACTGCACCCCGCAGGAACTCTCTCCGGAGGCGGACCTCGTGGCGAAGGCCCGGGCGCAGGCCCGGGACGGCGGTACGGTGGAGGTGATCCACGACCCCGCCAAGGCGGTCCGGGGCGCCCACGTCCTCTACACCGACGTGTGGGTCTCGATGGGCGAGGAGGACAAGTTCGCCGAGCGGGTGAAGCTGCTGAAACCCTACCAGGTGAACGCTTCCATGCTGGAGGCGACGGGCCGGGTCGCCTCCGGCGACCTCCTGTTCCTGCACTGCCTGCCCGCGTACCACGACGACAAGACCGATGTCACGGCCAAGTCCGGGGCGCTGGAAGTGTCGGACGACGTTTTCGAGGGGCCGTTCTCCCGCGTCTTCGACCAGGCCGAGAACCGGATGCACACGATCAAGGCCATCATGGTGGCAACCCTGACATCGTCGGAGGGCGCATGAAGTCGCGCGACCTGTCAACCCTGACCTGGGACGCTTTTTCCGCGATGAGCCCGGCCGACAAGGCCGGCTGCTACGACCGCGACGGCCGGCTGTACAACGTGATCGTGGCCCAGCAGTTCGATCGCGCCGCGCTGGACAACCTGGGATCCCTGGCCACCGTGATCCGGCGCATCGCCAAGACGGAGGAGGGGATGGACTTCCTGGCCGCGCAGCTGCCGCACAAGCGGGCGATGCTCTACTTCACGCAGCCGAGCAGCCGGACCTTCCTTTCCTTCACGGCCGCCTGCCAGATTCTCGGCATGCCGGTGGGCGAGGTTCGCGACACGGCCACGTCGTCCGAGGTCAAGGGCGAGTCCAAGGAGGATTCCGTCCGGACCTTCAGTTCCTATTATGATATGCTGATCATGCGCGAGATCGACGGCGGACTGGCCGAGCGGATGGCGTGGGTGTTCGCCCAGTCCGAGCGTCCCGTTCCGATCATCAACGCCGGATCGGGAAAGGACCAGCATCCCACCCAGGCCCTGCTGGACATCTACACGCTTCAGCGGAGCTTCGAGACCCGGGGCGGGATCGACGGCAAGACGATCGTCTTCGTGGGCGACCTTCTGCGCGGGCGGACCGTCCGGTCGCTGGCCTGCCTGCTGACGGCTTACCGGGACGTGCGGCTGCGGTTCGTGGCCCCCACCGGGCTCCAGATCGGCGCCGACATCCTGGCGATGCTGACGGCGGCGGGCGTGCCGTTCGAGATTGGGGACCGGTTCGAGGAAGCCATCCCCGAGGCTGACGCCATCTATATGACCCGCATCCAGAGCGAGTGGGACAAGCCCGGGCAGGTTGCCGTCAATATCGACAATTACAGTTTCCGGACCGATCACCTGGCGCTGATGAAGGCCGATGCGGTGCTGATGCATCCGTTCCCGAGGCGGGGCGAGATCGCGGTCGAGGTGGATCGCGACCACCGGGCCGTCTACTGGCGGCAGATGCGGAACGGCATGTGGGTTCGCGCGGCCCTGATTGCCCAGATATTCGGCCGGGAGGAGGCGATCCGGAGGTTCACCCTGTCATGAGGCGGACGGGACTAGCGGTTGCGGTCGGGCTGGCGCTCCTTGGCGGGGCGTTTTCAGCCTTTGCGACGCGGGGCAGTCCGCCTCCCCTGGACGCGGGGCTGTTCGTTTCGCGCACGCCGGTGACGGGTGAACCGGACACCGAGCGGTTCCGCGCCGCGGGCCCCATCGTCGAACGCGTGCATGCCGCCAGCGGGCGGACGTTTTGCGCCCTGCGCCCCGTAGCCGCCTCCCTGCGCGATCCGGGGTTGAACGAGTCAGCCACCCATGTCCTCTGGCCCCTGTTCACCTCGCGCCGCCGGGGGAACGAGCGGAGTTGGAACTCCGCGTTGATCGCCTGGGGGCGGGATTCCGATGTTCGCGATCCGTTGTCCAAGTGGAGTCTCCTGGTTTTTCCCGTGCTGGCGATGGGGCGCACTGCGGAAGGCCAGTCCTACGGCGGCGTGTTTCCGCTGGGAGGGCGCTTGCAGGAGGTCGCAGGAAAGGATCAGATCGATTTCGTCCTGTTCCCCTTGTATTCCTACACCCGCCAGAAGGACCTGAACACCTGGAACGTGCTTTTCCCGATCATTTCCTGGACGCGAGCTCCCGACGAGGGCCGGTTCCGCGTTTTCCCGCTTTACGGGCAATCCCACCAGCCCGGCATCCGCCGCCGGTTCGTCCTGTGGCCGATCTGGAATCAGGCCGCCTATACCGCCCCGCAGGCGGAGGGTTATTCCTGGATGCTCTTTCCCATTGCCGGCCGGGTTAACCTGACCAACCAGCAGACCTGGATGGCGGTCCCGCCCTTCTTCCGCTATACCCGGGCGGGAGAGGTGCGGGAGTGGATGGCTCCCTGGCCGTTTGTCCAGGTCAAGCGCGGCGGGACCGACAGGCTGACCTATGTCTGGCCTT